>JANNRF010000342.1:0-8446 GCA_031401135.1 Deltaproteobacteria bacterium
CGGATCTCTTCCGCCAGCGCGAGGCAGGTTCGCGCGAGCGCTTCCGAGATCGCGACATCGCGCATCAGCGTGTCCACCGCGCGCGCGGCGAGGCCGAGCGCCGCGACATCGCGCAGTTGCTCTGCGTCGCGCTCGTCCAGCACGAAGCCATCGCACCAGCTCGCGTACAGCTTCGCGACGCCGCGCGCGGAGACTTCGGCGCCGGTGCCCCGTAACAAGCGATCCGCGGGGCCCTTCACCGGCATGCCGCCGATGATCGGCGAGATCGCGACCACCGGCGCCCTCGAATCGGCGAGTGCTTCGCGCACGCCTCGCACCGCGAGGATCGGGCCGATCGAAACGATTGGGTTACTCGGGCACACCAGGATTGTGTCCGCCGCGGCGATCGCCTCGCATACGCCGGGCGCGGGCTTCGCGGCCTGAGCCGCACTCAGGTCGACGCCCTCGACGTCGTTCGGCGCGCCGTCGCGCACGAGGTACTCCTCGAAGTGCACACGGGCGCTGTTCGAGAGCAGCACAAAGGTGGGGCACGGGTCCTCGCTCATCGGCAGGATGCGGCAGGCGAGGCCGTGCGCGCGGCGAATCTCGTCCGTAACAAGCGCGAGCCCGGCGTCGGCGCGCAGACGCTGCGTGCGATGCAGGCAGGTCGCGAGATCGCGGTCGCCGAGCTTGAACCAAGTCGGGTGGCCGTAGGCGCCGAGCGCTTCGATCACCGAGAACGTGTCACCTGTTAGGCCGTAGCCTCGTTCGGCGTCGACGCGGCCCGCGAGCGTGTACGTGACGATGTCGAGATCGGGCGAGACGTGCACGCCGTAGAACTCGCGGTCGTCGCCGGTGTTCACGATCACGGTCAGTTGTTCTGGCGGGATCGCGCGCACGAGCCCACGCAGGAAACGCGCCGCGCCCACTCCGCCTGCGAGCGCGACCACGCTCACGCGTTACTCGGCGCTCGGCGGCGCGAGCGTCTCGCGCTCGGCTTGCAGCTTGCGGAGCTCCGCGATGCGCGCGGGCATGCGCTCCGCGACTTGCTTCAGCGTGTCGTTCGAGGGCGCGGCGGCTGCGTCCGTGAGTTCACCCTTCAGCAACTCCTCGTCCGCGGCGATGGCTTGCTCGATCTCTGCGATGCGCGCATCGAGCACCGCCACGCGGTCGGGGTTCGCGGTTGCGGCGGCGCTCGGGTCGCTGCTCGGCGGAGGCAGCGTCTCGATGCGGTCCTGCCCGATCCAAGCCTCCGTGCTTGCAGGCGCCTGCGCGGCGACTGGGTCGCGGGTGAGCGGCGCAGCGCGCAGTTCCTCGGGCACGCGTTCGAGATCCATCGTGTAATGCGCGACGCCGTTCTGATCGACCCAGCGGTAGATGCGGCGCGCTTCGGTGGTGTCGTCCGCGAAAGCCGCAGAGGTCAGAAGAACGGCGAGGAGTGGCAGAGCGAGTTGGCGCATCGCGCGGAGTCTTGTCGGTGGCGTAACGCGGGTCAAGCGGGAGGCGCGTTCGCGGAGGCGTGAACGCCGGCTGTTCTCGCAGCTCGCGCGAACGCTTTGCAAGGCGCGGGCAAGTGCGCGGGATTGCTCGGTTGTTGAGGGAGCGTGCAGCTCGCGATTGGCGGCACGCGGCTTGCGATCTCCTGGGGAATGCTTCGCATCACACACCGGTCGATCGTCGCGCTCGCACTTGCACTCGCCAGCGCAGCAGGCGCCCAGGAGTTCGCCCCGCTCGCGGGTTTCGAGCGCGTGCGCGGTGCGCTCGCGGTCGCGGTCGACGCGGCCAGCGGGCGCGTCGCGGTGGGTACGCGCTCGAGCGTCTGGCTCGCAGCTCCGGGCGCGCCGGCAGTGCGCGCGCTGCGCGCGGGCGAGGTGCGCGATCTCGCGTTCGGCGCGGACGGCGCACTCTGGGTCGCCTCGGAGCGCGGCGTTCTCGAACTCACGCGCGATGCCGCGCGGCCGCACGCGCTCGGGCCCGGCACGAGCGGCCGCGCGACGCGGCTCGCGTGGCTCGGCGAAACGCTGGTGGTCGGCACCGAGGACGGGCTCGCGGCGCGCGCGAGCGGCGGCGTTTTCGCGCGGCTGAACGGCGCGGCGCCGGAAGGCGCGGTGCGCGCGCTGGTTGCGAGCGGAGAACGCACGCTGTTCGCGATCACCGGCACAGAAGTCGCGCGCCTTGCCTTCGACGCGCGCGGCGCGCTTATTACGGGCGCTGCGCGGGAGGCGTTGCCGGCAGGCGATGGCGCCCCGCTCGATCTCGCGCTGCTCCCAGACGGTGACGTGCTCGCCCTGCGCGAACGCGGCCTTGCACGGCTCGGCGCCGCGGGGCGCTGGGAGCGCGTGCCGCTCGCGCTGCCACCGGGCGCGGCGCCCGTGCGCCTGCTCGCGCTCGCGAGCGGCGTGTGGATCGCAACCGACGCCGGCCTGCTGCGCGCCGACGAAGCAAGCGGGCCCTACGAGCGCGCCTCCGCGCCAGCCGGGCGTCTCGCGATCGCGGCGCTCGCAGCGAACGGCAGCGAACTCACGCTCGCCGGCCCGCGCGGCGTGCTGCGCGGCGCACTACGCGCACCGCTGCGCGCCTCGCTCGCGGCGGCGCCTCCACTCGCACGAGACGACTCCGCGGCGCGCGAGCCGGCCGTGCTCGCCGTGCAGCGCGCGGCGCTCGATTACCTCGCGCTCGAGCCTGGGCGCATGGCCTCGCTCTGGGCGCGCACGCGAAGGAGCGCGCTCGCGCCCTCGCTCGAACTGGCCGGCGGCTACGGCGGCGATCGCAGCCGCGATCGAGACTGGGACGAGACCTTCACGTCCGGCTTCGATCGCACGTTCCTCGATCGCAACCGCGCGCGTGGACGGAACTTCGATGCGGGCGTCGCGCTGCGCTGGCAACTCGGCGGCGCGATCTATCACCCAGAAGAAATCGACGCTTCGCGCGAAGCCCGCGAGTGGATCGAGCTGCGCGACGAAGTGCTCGACGAAATCGCGCAGCTGTACTTCGAGCGCCGCCGCGCGCAGCTCGATTCCGCGATCGAGCGCGATCCGCACCTCGCCGCACGCCTGCGCCTGCGCGCCGACGAGCTCGCCGCCGGGCTCGACGCCTGGACGGGCGGCTGGTGGAGCGCGCAGCTCGCCGTTTCCTCACCCCAAAGTCCCACTCAGGAGTCCATGCCATGAGAACGTTCCACGCCGCGCTCGCTGCGGTCTTGTTATTGGGAGCCGCAGCAGCCGGCGCCACCCCACTGTTGTCCGAGGTCTACTACGACGCGGTCGGCAGCGATGACGGCCAGAGCTTCATCGAGATCTACGGCGCGCCCGGCACGTCGCTCGCCGGGCTAACGATCGAAGCCATCAACGGTGCGGGCGGCGGCGTGACGCACACGCTGACGCTCTCCGGCACGATCGGCGCGAGCGGGCTGTTCGTCGTCGCTGATTCGCTGACCGGCACGGGTTCGAGTTCGGTCGCGAACGCCGACCTGATTCTCGACTTCGACTTCCAGAATGGGCCCGACTCGGTGGTGTTGCGCGACGTCAGCGGGATCCTCGACGCGGTCGGCTACGGCGTGTTCGCCGCGAGCGACATCTTCGCGGGCGAGGGCTCCGCAGCGGTCGATCCCGCGCCGGGCAGCGCGATCGCGCGCCTTTTCGCGGACCTCGACACGAACGACAACGCCGCCGACTGGCTCGGGGCCGCACCCACGCCGGGCACCGCGCCGCGCGCTGTGCCCGAGGCCAACGCGCTCGCGCTGCTCGGCGCGGCCGCGGCATTCCTCCTGCGCCGGCGCTGCGCTCGCGCGGTGGCCTGACGCCGCGCACCCGGTGCATCACCCCGGCGCGTCCGCCTCTCGGCGCGCGCCGGGGTTCAGCCGCGCGCACCTTCAGCGCCCCTCCGCGCGGGCCGATAGGCCCGAGGCTTTCCTTGAAAGGGCGCGCTCTGTCCCGCAGAATGCGCGCCGCGCTTGGTTTTTCAGGGGGTTAGGCCCGCAGATGCTGCCCGGGTTCAACACCAACATCCGCCATCGCGGGGTCCTGTTCCACGTCCAGAGCGAGGACAGCGGGCTCGCGCACCCGCACATCATCACGCACCTGTATTACGGCGGGACGATCGTCTTCTCCGAGAAGAGCAGTTACGCGAGCCGCGTGAGCGAGGCCGACTTGGCGGGCGTCGTGCGCGGGCTGATGGAAGGCCAGCACAAGGCGGTGCTGAAGCGGCTGCGCGCAGGCGACTTCGACGAGTCGATCCGCGAGCGGCTCGGCGACGTGCTCAGCGCGGGCGAGGGCGACTCCAAGGCCAAGAGCGCGACCACCGGCACGGATCCCCTCGCCGCGCCGACTCCTAATGACTCGGACAGCGCGACGCACGGCGCCCCGCCGCTCGCCGCCGCCGCAGCGCGCTCCTTCGGCGAGGGCATCGTCTCCGAGCGCCCGCTCGACGACGTAATCCTCGGTTACCTGATCGAGAACGCGCGCAAGCGCCGCGCCAAGACGTGAGCGAGGACGCCGACGCGCTGCAAGCCGGCGGCGGGGGTCTGGTGCGGCTCTTCCACGTCTCGAAGTCGTACCTCGCCGGCAGCCACGCGCTGCGCGACGTCTCGCTCGAACTCGGCAAGGGCGAGTTCGTGTTTCTGACCGGCCCGAGCGGCGCGGGCAAGACGACCCTAATGCGTCTGATGTTCGGCGCGGAAGCGCCGAGCGAAGGGCAGATCCTCGTGCTCGGCCGCAACGTCGCGCGGCTTGGCCCTGCGGGCCTGCCGGCGCTGCGCCGCCGCATCGGCGTCGTATTCCAGGATTTCAAGCTGCTGACGCGGCGCACGGTCGAAGACAACGTCGGCGTCGCGCTCGACGTGGTCGGCGTCTCGCCGCGCGATCGCAAGGCGCGTGTGTTCGCGATGCTGAAGCGCGTCGGTCTGCATCAACGCCGCCATCATCTCCCGCTCACGCTCTCGGGCGGCGAGCAGCAGCGCCTCGCGATCGCGCGCGCCCTAATCAACGAGCCGGAGCTGCTGCTGGCGGACGAGCCCACCGGCAACCTCGACCCCGAGCTGACGCTCGAGATCATGGACCTGATCGCCGACGCCGCCGCGCGCGGCACTGCGGTGTTCGTCGCGACGCACGATCACGCGCTCGTCTCGCGCTACGCGCAGCGCCTGGTGCGCCTCGAAGGCGGCGGCATCGTGCACGACGGCCGCCCGCCGCGATGAGCGCCGCCGCGCAGCTGCGCTCGGCGCTCGCGAACACGCTCGCAGGCCTGCGCGGGAGCCCGGTTACGAGCGCGATCGCGGCGCTGACGATCGGCATCTGCTTGTTACTGGTCGGCGCGTTCGCGCTGCTGGTCGCGAACATGGAAGCCATCCTCGCGCGCTTCGGCGAGGAGCTGCACGTCGTCGCGTACCTCGAGCCTGGCCTCGCACAGCAGCGGCTCGATGCGCTGATGCAGCGCGCGCTCGCGTTGCCCGGCGTCGAGACGGTGGAGTACGTGAGCGCGGAGGAGGCGGCACTGCGCTTTCGCGCGGCGCAGCCCGATCGCGCGGTGTTGCTCGACGGCCTCGAGGAGAGCCCGCTGCCGGACTCGCTGGAACTGCGGCTCGCGACGGCGGAGCGCAGCGCTGAGCCCGTGCGCGCCGTCTCGGACGCGCTCGCTGCGCTGCCGGGCGTCGCCGAGATCGGCAGCGGCAACGAGTGGATCGAAGGCTACGCGCAGGCGGTCGCGCTGATTCGCGGCATCGGGCTCGCGATCGGCGCGGTGCTCGGCATCGCCACCTTGTTGATCGTCGCGAACACGATCCGGCTCTCGATCCTCGCGCGCCGCGACGAGATCGACATCCTGCGGCTGGTGGGTGCGAGCCGCACGTACGTGGCCGCGCCGTTCTTGCTCGAGGGCCTGCTCGAAGGGCTCGCGGGCGGGCTGGTCGGGCTGGTCTTGTTATGGGCTGGATGGAGCGGGCTCGCGCCGATGTTGCGCGGCGGGCTCACGCTGTTGATCGGAGACACCACGCCGGTGTTCCTTTCGATGCGCGGAGCGATCTGGCTGGTGGTAGCCGGCGCCGCGCTCGGGCTCGGGGGTTCGGCCGCGGCGCTGCTGCAAAGCCGCGAGCGCCGGCGATGAGGTGTGCTCGGCGGCGCGCTCTGCGGCGCGCGGCACGCAGCGCGCTCGCGAGCTTGCTTGCTGCCGCGTTTCTACTCGCCGCGTCCCTAATCACCGGTGCCGCGCTCGCGCAGGAAGCGGGCGAAGACCTCGCGGAGTTGAAGCGCGCGATCGAGGAGCGGCGCACGCGGGTTGCGGCCTACGAGCGCGAAGAGCAGGGCATCTTCGAAGCGATCGACGCGGTCGACAGTGCGGCGCGCGCACTCACCCGAGAGGTCGGCCGCGCGGAAAAAGTGGCGCGCGAGTCCGCGCTCAAGCACGCGGCGCTGGAGCGCCAGCGCGATTCGCTCGAAGCGGAGGTCGCGCGCACCGAGCACTTCCTCGCACGCCGCGCGGTCTCGCTCTACAAGGCGGGCGAGGCGGGTCCGCTCGCGCTCGTGTTCGCGCCTGGCACGCTGCGCGATCGCCTCACGCGCATCCGCACGCTGCAGCGCCTTTTCGATCAGGATCACGCGCTGCTCGATCGCGCGCGCACGGAACGCGCGTCGCTCGAACAGGCGCGCCTCGCTGCGACGGCCGCTACCGCGGTGCGCGACGCCGCGCGCGCAAAGCTCGCAACGCGGCGTGGTGAACTCGAGCGCGAGCGGCGCGGGAAGCGCGAGCTGCTCGCGCAGGTGCGCCGAGATCGCGCTCGCGAGCGCGCGCTGCTGAACGAACTCGAAGCCGCGGCGCGCGCGCTCGAGGGCACGCTCGCCGAGATCAGCCGCACACCGAGCGCGCCCGCGCCGGAAGCCGCACTGGCATCCTTCCGCGCCCAGCGCGGGCAACTCGATCCGCCCGTGCCCGGCAAGTTGCTGCGCCACTTCGGGAAGCTGATCGACGCCGAGTACCGCACCGAGACGTTCCAGAAGGGCGTCGATTTTCAGGTCGAGCCGGGCGAACCGGTCTATGCGATCGCGGCCGGCGAGGTGCGTTTCGCAGATTGGTTCCGCGGCTACGGCCGCATGCTGATCGTCGATCACGGCGATGGCTTCTTCACCGTCACGGGCCACCTCGACAGCATCGACGTCGAACTCGGCCAGCGCGTCGCGGCCGGCGACCGCGTCGGCGCCGCAGGCGAAACCGGCTCGCTCTCGGGCCCGCGCCTTTACTTCGAGATTCGCCAGGGCGCGGACGCCCTCGACCCCGAAGAATGGCTGGAGCTGGCGCCTTCGCTCTGAGAGACTCGCGTGCCGCTCGCCGCACCTCGGAGTCCTAATGCGCTCGCGATTTCTGCTCGGCTTCTTCAGCGGCGCCGCGAGCGCCCGACGGCCGGACGCGGAGTAGCGCGATGCCGAGCGTCGAGACTTCTCGCTACGGCCCGCGCGGCGTGCTCACCGTCGCGCAGCTCGTCGGCGGCGTGCGCGAGCTCGTCGAGGAACTCGGCCCGGTCTGGGTTGTTGGGGAGATCAGCAACCTGCGGCGCGCCGGCTCAGGCCACGCCTACTTCACGCTCAAGGACGACGACGCGCAGCTGCGCGCGGTGCTGTTCCGCGGCAACGCCGTGCGCCTGCCCTTCGATCCCGAGGAAGGCCTCGAAGTGATTGCCGGTGGCGAACTCACGATTTACGGCGCTCGCGGCGATTTGCAGCTGATCGTGCGGCAGCTCGAACCGCGCGGGCGCGGCGCGCTGCAGCTCGCCTTCGAGCAGCTGCGCGCGCGGCTCGAGGCCGAGGGCCTGTTCGCGCCGGAGTTGAAGCGCGCGCTGCCGGTGTTCCCGCGCCGCATCGGCATCGTCACCTCGCCGAGCGGCGCGGCGCTGCACGACGTGATTCACGTAACCGGGAGGCGCTTCCCCGCGACGCCGCTCTTGCTCGCGCCGACGCCGGTGCAAGGCGCTGGCGCGGAGAACGAGATCGCAGACGCGCTGGCGAGGCTCGCGCGCGTGCCCGACATCGACGTGATCCTGCTCGTGCGCGGCGGCGGCTCGCTCGAAGACCTAATGGCTTTCAACACTGAGCGCGTGGCGCGCGCGATCCGCGCCTGCCCGGTGCCGGTGATCGCGGGCGTCGGCCACGAAGTGGACGTGACGATCGCGGACCTCGCGGCCGACGTGCGCGCCGCGACGCCCTCGGCCGCAGCAGAGCGTGCGCTGCCGGATCGCGCCGCGCTTTCGGGCGAACTCGACGCGCGCTTCCGCGCACTCGCGCGCGCGGGCGCAGCGCACACGCGCGATCTGCGCAGCACGCTCGCGGGCCTCGCGCGCGCGCTGCGTGCGCAGGCGCCCACCGCGCGCCTCGTCGCGCGGCGCGTGCGGCTCGCGGGCCTTGCGCGCTCGCTCGCACTCGCGGGCGGCGCGCTCGCGCGCGATCGCCGCAGCGCGCTCGCGCCGATCGCAGCGCGTCTGCTC
>JANNRF010000343.1:0-1669 GCA_031401135.1 Deltaproteobacteria bacterium
GACTTGCCGCCTTCGATTCGGTCGATGGTGAGCGCGGAAACACCCGCTTTGCGAGCGAGCTCCGCCTTGCTCATCAGCAACTCTTCCCGAAGCTTGCGAACGTTGTTCTTGCTCATGACGTCCTTCATCCTCGCTGCTCAGCGATGCAATGTCAAGCATCTTTTGCAGATTGTTATGGTTCTTTGATGGTTAATTATGTGACTTCACAAAAGAGAAAACCCTCGCAGTAGCGGGGGTTTGCACGACAGATGGCTCTCGACGGGGTCTCGGGAGCTTTTTGATCTCGCTTTTTTACTTCTCCGATTTGTCGTCGGCGAGACCGTACTCACGGATCTTGTAGAGCAGCGCCCGCGGCGAAAGCTCGAGAAGCTCTGCCGCCTGGGTCTTGTTGCCCTTCGTCTTCTCGAGCGCGCGCCGGATCAGCTCCGTCTCGAACCACTTCTTCGCCTTGAGCACGGAAAGATCGCCCGTCAGCAGGTCCATCAGCGTGTCGGCACCGCCCACGGCCGACGGGCTGGGCGCCGCGGCGGTCGCGGAAACACCGTTGCGCACCTTCTCGGGAAGGCTCGCGACGTCGACGATGTCTCCCGAAGCGAGAACGACGGCGCGCTCGAGCGTGTTCTCGAGTTCGCGCACATTCCCGGACCACTCGTAGTTCATGAGGACCTGGAGCGCGTCTGGCGTGATGCCGCGAACCGGGCTCGACATCTGTCGCGAGAACTTCGCGATGAAATGCTCCACGAGAACCGGGATGTCCTCGCGACGCTCGCGCAGAGGCGGCAGGTGAACGGGCAGCACGTTGAGCCGGTAGTAGAGGTCCTCGCGGAAGCGCCCCTTGCGAACTTCTTCACCCAGGTCCTTGTTCGTCGCCGCGACGATGCGGATGTCGACCTTGTTGGTCTTCGTCTCGCCGACGCGGCGCACTTCGTCCTCCTGCAACAGCCGCAGCAGCTTCACTTGCATCGGCGCCGGGAGCTCACCGATCTCGTCGAGAAAAAGCGTGCCGCCGGCGGACTCCTCGACGAGTCCCTTCTTCGCGGCGTGCGCGCCGGTGAACGCGCCCTTCGCGTGGCCGAAGAGCTCGCTCTCGATGAGCGTCTCGGGAATCGCGCCGCAGTTCACCGCGACGAACGGCTTGCTCTTGCGCGGCGAGAGGTCGTGGATCGCTTTCGCGACGAGCTCCTTGCCCGTGCCGCTCGCACCCGTGATGAGGACCGTGCTGCGGTAGCCCGCGACCTTGCGAAGCGTCGCGAACACCATCTGCATCGAAAGCGCGTTGCCGATCATCCCGTTCGGCGGGACGACTTCCGCATGGAGCTCGGCCTTGAGGCGCTGGTTCTCGCGGCGCAGGCGCTCACGCTCGGCGGCCTTGGCCATCGTGAGCAAGATGTCGTCGGCGGTGAACGGCTTGTTCACGTAGTCGTAGGCGCCCTTCCGGATCGCCTCCATGGCGAGCTCGCGCGAACCGTAGGCGCTCATCACGATCACCGCCGCTTCGTGGCCGGACGCCTTCAGCTTCTCGACGAGGCCGATGCCGTCCATCGCGCCGGGCATGCGCACGTCGGTGAGAACCAGATCCGTGCCGGGCGCCTTCGCGAGCTCCTCCAGCGCGGACGCCGCATTCGACGCGGCACGCACGACGTATCCCTCGCGCGCGAGCACGGTTTCA
>JANNRF010000344.1:0-2468 GCA_031401135.1 Deltaproteobacteria bacterium
GTCCTGACACATCGCGGGCGTGCCCCAGACCTGGAGGTCGAGGTACGCCTCGGTCGCCTGCGCTGCGGACGAGCGCTGCGCCTCGGACATTGCGGCGTAGAACTCGTAGCCCTTCGTCTTTGCGAAGTGCTCGCCGCCGAACTCGTAGTGGCGCTTGGCGGTTTCCCAATAACCGCCGATCCAGCGCACCGCGAGCTCGCGCGCGCGCTTCTCGTCGGGGTCGCAGAACACCCAGCCCGCGACGATCGGCTTCGGCGCGTCGGCCTTGTTCACGTCGCGGTAGATGCGTCGGTACATCGCGAGCTCGGCGTCGATCGTGTCCCACGGTTTCTGGGGAATCACGAGAATGCCGATGCCGAGCTTGGCCATGATCTCGGCAGATTCGGGTGAGACCGCCGCCGCGTAGGTGCGGCCCTTGAACGTGCTCTCGGGCTTCGGACGAATCGCCTTGCGCGGCTGCTTGTAGAACTTGCCGTCGTACTCGCAGACGCCCGTCTCGAGGGCGGTGAGCACCATCTCCGCCGCCTCGACGAAGCGCTCGCGGGATTCGCCCATGTCGACGCGGAAGCCCTCGAACTCGACGCGCCCGGCGCCGCGTCCAATGCCGAGGATGAAGCGCCCGCCCGAGAGGTGATCGATTAGGGAGATTTCTTCGGCCGCGCGGATCGGATCGTGCCACGGCAGCACGACCACCATCGAGCCGAGCTGGATGCGCTGGGTGCGGCCCGCGAAGTAGGACAGGAACTGGAGGACGTCGGGCACCATCGTGTAGTCGGTGAAGTGGTGTTCGACGCTCCACAGCGAATCGAAGCCGAGCGGCTCGGCGAGTGAGGCGAGGCGCAGCTCGTTCGCGTAGACGTCGCCGTCGGTGCGCTCCGCGCCTGGGTTCTGACAGATCGCGGCCATTCCGATGCGCATGGGGCCTCCGTGTGGTGTGCGGCAACGCTACGCCAGCGCGCGCTAGCGCTGCAAAGCGCGCCGAAGCGCTCGCGCCAAGACGAGTCGCGTTCCGGCGTCACCTGTCAGGCGAGTTCGCGGGCGGCCAGCTGCGTTTGGCGTCGTCCAGCGGGCTCATGATGCCCACGTCGTTGCCGTCGGGGTCGGCGACCACCGCGTAGCGTGCGCCGAAGAACGTGTCGTAAGGGACCTGCCGGCCCTCATAGCCAGCCGCGACGAGTTCGGCGTAGAGCGCGTCCACTTCCTCGCGCGTCGCGACGCCGAACCCGATCAGCGCGCGGCTGCTTCCGCCGGTCTGCCGCCACGCCGCGTTGTAGACGCTCGCGAGCTTCTCATTGTCGAAGTCGAGCGTGAAACCATTCGGGAGCGTCACTCCTGTGTGCCGGATGCCGTCATGCCCTGGGTCGCTCGGCACGTCGAGCCCGAGCTTGCGATAGAAGGCGAGCGTCGCGCCGAAGTCGCGCGCGACGAGGTTCAGCTGATTCAGGACGGGCTTGCTCGAAGCCATGCGCGCCCCCTCAATACACCCACTGCCCAGCCTGATAACGGAACATCTCCGTCACGACGACGCTCGAAACGGCCTTGCAGCTCGCCTCTTCCGCGCTCGCACAGGCGAGCGCGACTTCGCAGTAGTGGAGTACGCCGACGTAAGGCGCCTGCGCGCTGCCGGTCGGGCGCAGCTGCATCTCGTAGGTGTTACGGAGGCGCTTGCGCCCAGCGATGCCACGCGAGGCAGCGATCGCCTTCATCTTGTCGATCCAAGTTCGCGAGAAGGCTTCGAAGGAAGCGATGGTCGGCGCGTCGGCGCCGCTAGTGGCCTTTGCATCGCGCTGGCAGATGGAGAGTTTCGCTGCGGGGGGCGGCGCGGGCGCAGCTGTCGCGGGCGGCGCGACAACAGCCGCGGGCGCGGGGCTCGCGCAAGCGGCGACGAACGGTATGAAGAGAGACCATGCGAAGGCGAGGGCGCGGAGGGGGTTGCGCATGGCCGCGCACGTTATCACGCCGCGTTTCGCGCCTGGGGCCTACTTCTCCTCGCGCTCCCGATAGTCCCCGAACGGCTTGTCGCGCTCGGAGAGCGCCTCGGTCAGCCCGCCTTTCATCTTGTTAATGAACTCGTGGAAGCTCTTCTGATGCGTGCCGAGCGCGCACAGCTCGGTGCCCACGCGCATCGCGGTCCGGAAGCCCATCAGCTCCATCTGCCGGTGCACGACGCGCTTGTTGAGCTGCACGAGATCCATCGGCACCGTCGCGATCCGCTTGGCCACCTCGAGCACCCGCGCCTCGAGCTCCTCGGCGGGATACGACGCGTTCGCCCAGCCGAGCGCAGCGGCCTCGACGCCCGAGATCGAATCACCGGTGAGCATCATCTCCATCGCCTTGCGCATGCCGACGAACCAGGCGTGGAAGTGGTTGTCGGGCACGCCGAAGCGTACGGCCGGGTAGCCCATCTTCGCGTCGTCGGCCATGTAGACCAGGTCGCAGCAGGTCGCGAGCTCGCTGCCGCCCGCGAG
>JANNRF010000345.1:0-64731 GCA_031401135.1 Deltaproteobacteria bacterium
GCTGGCGCAGGCCGTCGGCGGCCTAATGGCCAAGACCGGTCCCGATAGCGGCGAGCCGCACGCGGCGGGCGCCCTCGTCGCCGATCACTCCGGCGCGCTCACGCTGCTCGCGGGCATTCTCGCCGCGCTCTACGCACGCGAGCGCAGCGGCCGCGGCCAGCGCGTCGACGTCTCGATCTACGGCACCGTGCTCGCGCTTCAGCCGATGGAGCTGAACTACACCTCGATCTCCGGGCTCGAGACGCCGCGTGCGGGGCGCGGCCACCAATTCCTGCACGGCGTCTGGGGCGCGTTCCCGACGAAGGATGGCCACATCTGCCTGGCGGGCGTCGATGACAAGCGCTGGCCCGCGTTCTGCGAAGCGCTCGGCATCGAGCACCTGCGCGACGACCCCGCGCACGAGAACGTGACGCGGAATTATCACGGCTACGCGACCTCGAAAGTGCTCGACGAGATCTTCCCGACGCGCAGCACCGCAGACTGGATGGAGCGCCTCACCGCGATCGACGTGCTGGCGGCGCCCGTCGCGAGCTATCAGGAAATTCTCCAGAGCGAGCAGGCCGCGGCCAACGGCTACTTGACCGAGATGGAGCACCCGGACCTCGGCAAGATTCGCGTCGTGGGTTCGCCGCTCGGCCTTTCTGAGACGCCCGTCACAGTTTCGGGCCCGCCTCCCGAGCTCGGCGCGAACACAGAAGAAATTTTGCTGGACGCCGGCTTCACCTGGGACGAGGTCGAGGCCTTGCGCACCAACGGCGCGACGTGAAGCTGTACCCCCAACGACATCGGGGGTGACATGCAGAGCAACCGCATCTCTCAGGGCTTCGGCATCGCGCTGCTAGCCGTCCTACTTGTTACGGCAGGCTGCGCAACGAGCGGGGGCAACAGCAGTGGCGGCCCCTCCGCGACGGAAACCGCGCCGAACTCCACCTACGAGAAGGACACCGTGCTGCGCCAAGCCGAAGGCGTCTTCGGCGAAGGCGCCGAGGGCATCGGCGACCTGATCGAGCGCTCGTTCAAGAGATTCGGCCGCCCCAACGCCGTAATCCGTGGCGAAGAAGGCGGCGGCGCATTGGTCGCCGGCGTCCGTTACGGCAAAGGCCAGCTCTTCTTCGCTGGAGGAGGCGCCCGCAAGATCTACTGGCAGAGCCCCTCGATCGGCTTCGACGCCGGCGGCAACGCCGCCAAGACCTTCATCATGGTCTACAACCTGAAGAGCACGCAGGATCTCTTCCAACGCTACCCAGCTGTCGACGGCAGCTTGTATTTCATCGGCGGCGCCGGCCTCAACTACAACCAGATCGACGACACCGTGCTCGCAGTCATCAGGGTCGGAGTCGGCTGGAGAGCTGGTGTGAGCATCGGCTACCTGAAGTTCACGCCCGAAGCGAGCATCAACCCCTTCTGACGCAAAAGGCGCGCGCAGCGCGTTCCCTTGCTAGCCCAAACGCGAAGCGTGGAATCAGCGCGCCTCAACGGCGCGCTGATTCCACCCTCCCACCCCGTCCACCGCTGCGCGAATAACAAGCACAACGCAAGCATGAGAGCGCACCGCCGAGGAGCGCGGGGCGAGGCGGGGGTCCCGGAGCGGAGTAGCGCGAGACCGCGCAACCAAGGCGCTCACACCGCTGCGCCCCAACAGCTCGGGCAACGCCACGGGACACCTCGCTGCGTTCACCTACGCGTTCGCGCGACTGCCGCGGGACACCGGCTTTCGCACCGCATGCGCATCCCGCAAGCGTATGACGCGGAGCGGAGCCCCCGCCTCGCCCCGCGCGGCGCCACGAACGCAGGCTCTTCTCTTCTGCTCGGCGGCGAGTCCCCAATGCCGCCGATCCTCGCCCCGTCGCCTACTCGAACCCCCGCATCAACAACATCAACGTGTCGTACTCGAGCTCCGCCACCCTTCGCCCCGATGCCGCCAGCACAATCGAAGGCACCGAGCCGTCGAGATGTTGCTTCGCCTGCCCCGCGAGCCCGAGCCCCCAGCGCAGCGTGCCCTGCGCCTTCCACCATTGATAACGTGCCTCGTTCCATTCGCCGCCCGCTTCCTGATAACCCGCGCGCAAATCGTCGCGCGTGCCGAAGCCGCCCACTTCGAGCGAGTCATTGCGGAAGCGCCACATGCGCTGCGCCACCCAGCCAGCGTCCTCCATCGGATCGCCGAGGTGGCAGCCCTCCCAGTCGAGCGAGGCGCGCAGGCCGTCGGCGCCGACGATCAGGTTGCCGTTGCGGAAATCGCCGTGGACGACCGTAATGCGTTCCGGCCCGCGCGGACGATTGCGCTTCAGCCAGTTGAAGCAGAGCGTGAACGTGGGCGATGGCTGGAGCAGTTCGTCGAGTTGGCGCCGCGAAGTCGCGAGCGCCGCTTCGAGCGGGTCGCCGCTCGGCCGCAGCACGAGCGGGTGCGCTCGCGACGCATCCGCCGCGTGCAGCATGGCGAGCGCAGCGCCGCACTGGCGCGCGAGCCGCGGCCCGAGGCCAGGCGTTTTCTCCACGAGCCGTAACACCTGACGCGGGATCGTCTCGCCCGCCACACGGGAAGTCAGGAAGAACGGCCCGCCTACCCAAGAGGTGTCGCTGGTGGCGGCGTGCACATGGGGCACCGGCATGCCCGCCGCTTCGGCGAGCTGCAGATTCGAGGCTTCCACCTCGATCGGGACGAGTTGCATCGCGGCGAAGGGCACGATCGTCGCGACCAACCCGGTGCGCTCGCCGCCTGCGACCGCGTCGAACAGCACGTTGCGGCGGCGCGCGCCTGCCGAAGCCAGGTCCAGGTTCTCAATGGCGACCGGCTTGCCCCACTTGTGCGACAAGTAAGCAGCAAGCCCCTTCTGAGTTTGATCGAGGACGCTCACCGCAGCTGCTCCCCACTGAAGTCGTAATCATCGTGGCCGGGCTTCGCGATCGCGAGCTTGCCGCGCACGATTTCGAGCAGCGCCGGTACTGCGCGCTGCTCGAGTGCCGCGTCGTGCCCCGCCTCGAGCCTCGCGACGAGCGCCGCGCTCAGGCTCTTCGCATCGCGCCCGCCCGTTGATTCGCCTAACACGCTCGCGAGCAACTCCGTTTCGCGCGCCTCCTGCGCCGCGCCGAGCGCCGCCTCACGTTCGAGGATGCGGCACAGGTTGCCCGCGACGCGCACCTGATGCTTCAGGCCGCCGCTGGTTGCGTCGAGCACGGCGCCTTCGAGCAGCTCCGCGATAGTGGCGAGCAACTCGCTCGCGGTCGGTCGATCCTGCATGCGTGCGCTCCTGCGAAGGAGCGCAGCATATCGCCGAGCGCCGGGCGGTTTCGACCCACTAGCGAAGCCCCGGCATCACCTCGGCCGCGAGCCGCTGCACCGCGCTGCTCGCTTCCTTCGCGTCGACGCCCGCGGTTGGGCCGATCAACACGAGCTTCGAGAGGCCGAGGCCAACGAGTTCGCGGAGGCGCGCGATGCATGCAGCGGGCGGCCCGACGACCGCGAAGCGATCGACGAAGGCGGGCGAGAGCAGGCCGGCCTGCGCGGAATCGCCGCGCGTGTGCTGGGTCATGTGGTAGCCGCGGTGCACTTCGGCGAGGACGCTGCGCTGCTCGTCGCTCGCGGGGCCGGCCACCTTGCCATGCATTACGGAGAAGCGCGCGAAAGTGGAGAGCCCGCCGCGCACGAGTGTGCGCGCGACCGCGATGTCAGCGTGCGTGGCGACGTTCACGAAAGCGCCGATGCGCAGCGCCGCCGGATCGCGGCCCGCGGCGCGCGCGGCTTCACGCGTCTGCGCGATGCCCCAAGCGATGCGCTCGGGATCCGCGCCCACCGCGAGCAGCACAGCGTCTGCGTGGCACGCCGCCGCCGTAATCACTCGTGGCCCCGTGCAGGCCACCTCCACCGCAACCTTCGCGAGATCGCCTGGGCGCGAGTGCAGCTTGCTCGCCTTCGGCGCGTCGGCGAGGCCGAGCGATGCGATCGGCGGCGCCGCGCGCTCGTCGAACGAGACTTGCTCGAACGGCAACGCGTCGCCGCGCAGGTACGCCTGAAGCTCCGCGAGATAGCGCTCGAGCACGGCGACGCGCGCAGGTGCGCGGCCGAGGTGCGCGAGCGCGGAATCGCCGCGGCCGATCCCTAACACCGCACGCCCGCCGGAGATCGCGTGCACGCTCGCGATTGCGGAAGCGGTAGCCGCGGCGTGGCGCGTGGCCGGGTTTGTTACGCCCGTCATCAGCTTCACGCGCTCCGTCTCGCGCGCCGCGAGCGCGAGCGCCACGTACGGGTCGCCGGAGAGGTTCTGCGAATCCACCACCGCGAAGCCATCAAAGCCAGCGCGCTCGGCGCGCTGCGCTTGCAGTGCGGCGCTGCGCGCGTCCGCGACGCCGAGGGTCCAGAGTTCGAGTGCCGGCGCGCTCAGGCTGCGCCTCCCAACTTCGCAATCTCGTCAGCCGTGAATCCCGCCTCCCGTAACACCTCCGCCGTGTGCTCGCCGAGTTGCGGCACGCCGTGGCGCACGTCTGTGGGGGTCTGCGAGTAGCGCGGCGGCGAGCGCAACACGTGCAGCGCGCCCGCGTGCGCGTCAGGCAGCTCGACGAGCACGCCGTTCGCGACGGCTTGCTCGTCGGCGAAGAAGCCGCGCATGTCGTTGATCGTCGCGATCGGCGCCTCGAACTCGCGCGCCCGTGTGGCGAGCTCTGCGTTCGTGAACTTGCCGATCTCGGCGGCGATCAGTTCGTAGAGCGCAGGCGCGTTCATGATTCGCGAAACGAGGCTGCCGAAGCGCGGATCGCTGATGACCGCTTCGAGCCCGAGCACGCGCATGACCGCTTCGAACTGTCGGTTCTCGATGATCACGATCGCGACGTGGCCATCCTGCGTGGGCCACGCGCGGTAGAGCCCGTCGCCCACGCTCGGGGGCGGCGGCGGCGGTTCGCCGAACAGGCGCGGGCCTAACACGTCGGGCAACAGGAAGCTCGCGAACGCGTCGAGCATCGGCACGTCCACGCGCTGGCCCTTGCCGCTGCGCTCGCGCGCGAACAGCGCTGCGAGCGTCGACCAGGCGGCGGTCATGCCGCTGGTCTTGTCGGCCAACAAGTTCGGGATGAGCTTCGGCGGGCCCGTGCCGCCGAGCACGCGTGCGAAACCACTCCGCGCTTGGATCACCATGTCGTAGGCGGGCTGATGCGCGTCGGGGCCGTCGGGCCCGAAGCCGCTGATGGCGGTGTAGACGAGCCGCGGGTTGTCTTGCGCGAGCCGCTCGTAGCCGAGCCCGAGGCGATCCATAACGCCCGGGCGGAAGTTCTCGAGCACGACGTCGGTCTTCGCCGCGAGGCGCAAGAAGGCGAGCTTCGCGTCGGGGTTCTTCAGGTCGAGCACTACGCTGCGCTTGTTACGGTTCAGCTGAGCGAACAGGCCGGTGACGCTGCCGCGGCGCTCGCCCATCACGCGCGTCGAATCGCCCGTGGGCGTCTCGATCTTCACGACATCGGCGCCGAGATCGCCGAGGATCTGGGCGCAGAACGGGCCCGAGACGATGGTGGAGAGATCGAGCACGCGAATGCCGCGAAGCGGCCCCGTGCTCTCGCTGCCGATCGCGACGCGCATGGAGGACATGCGGCCAGCCTATCACGGCGAAGAGGCGACTCGGCGCGCGCAGTGGAGCGCGCGCGTTTCCTATGGCGCGCGCGGCGCGCTGCAAGCCATGCTGCAACTCCCGCCCAAGGAGCCGCCATGTCCGATCCTTACGCCGAGTACACCGAGCTGAAGTTCGAGCGGCCGCGGCCGGGCGTGCTCGCGGTCGTGCTCGATGGCCCGGGCCTCAACAGCGTCAACCAACGCATGCACCGCGAACTCGCCGATGTCTGGCGCACGATCGATCGCGACCCGGAGGTGCGCATCGCGCTGATCCGCGGCGCCGGCAAGGCCTTCTCCGCGGGCGGCAGCTTCGACCTAATCGATGGCGTGATCGGCGACCACGCGACGCGCCTGCGCATCATGCGCGAAGCGCGCGATCTCGTTTACAACGTGATCGATTGCAGCAAGCCGATCGTGTCGGCGATTCACGGGCCCGCGGTGGGCGCGGGCCTGGTCGCCGGATTGCTCGCAGACATTTCGGTAGTCGGCCGCACCGCGCGCATCATCGACGGGCATACGCGGCTCGGTGTCGCAGCGGGCGATCACGCCGCGATCTGCTGGCCGCTGCTCTGCGGCATGGCGAAGGCGAAGTATTATTTGCTGACGTGCGACACGCTGACGGGCGAAGAGGCGGAGCGCATTGGGCTCGTCTCGCTTTGCGTGGACGACGCGCAGGTGCAGGAGCGTGCGCTCGCGATCGCCGAGCAACTCGCGAACGGGGCGCAGAGCGCGCTGCGTTACACGAAGCAAACGCTGAACGCGTGGTATCGCCAGTTCGGCGCCACGTTCGACGCCTCGCTCGCGCTCGAGTTCATTGGCTTCGGCGGGCCTGATGCGCGCGAAGGCGTGGCCTCCCATCGCGAAAAGCGCGCGCCGAAGTTTGGCGGGCCAACGGGGGAGTAGGCGCGCGCCTCACATCCACGGGTCGTCGCGGAGCCCGAGCTTCGGCCACGGGCCGTAACAGATCGGCTGGCAGTTCCCGACGCCGACGCCACCGCCGACCGGATCGATCACGCGCACCGCGGAGTCGCGGATCTGGTGGAGCCTGCGCGCAGCGCTTGGCTCACTGCAATCGAGGATGCGCTCGCCGTCGAGGTGCTGAGGCCCGCGCCACTCGCCGTGGTGATGCCCATCGAGGCCGAAGTAGAGCCCCGCTCCGAGCTGCACCCCCGTGTCGCTCAGCACTTCGAGCGTGATCGGCCGCTCGCTGCCATCGGCCATGCGCCCGAGCAGCCGGCCGCCGAGCAGGCGCCGGTTATCAGGGTGAAAGCGCAGCTCGGGTGCGAGATCGACGATCGCTTCCTCGCGCCCGTCCGGGTGCTCGATCTTCGAAGTGACGTGTTTCTGCGTGAAGCCCGGGCCTTCGGTGAGCGTGTAATGCAGGAACATCCCGTAACGCGAGCCGTCGGCGCGCGTCAGCAGCAGCGGGCACCAGATCATCTGAAAGCCGAAGCCGGGCGGGATTGCTGGGCGCGGCTTGGTGTCGGTCGGTGGCGTACCGACGTCGTAACGCACGCCCCAGGAGTGGTCGCGCGTCGAGACCCAGTTATCAGGGTCGAGGGCGATGCGCTCGCCATCGAGTTCGAGCCAGCCCGAGCAAGTTCCAATTTGGTGGTACCGCACGAGTTCCGCCGACATGCGGAAATCGTGGCGCATGAAGGTGCGCTCCTCGATCGCGGGCTGGAGGGCCGCCTCGAACAACCAGTCGAAGGCGAGCGGCTGGCAGGCGTTTCGCTCGAGCCGAAAGCGAACCCGCCGGAGCGGCTCGACGACTTCATAATGGATCGGCCCCGCGAAGACGCGCACTGGGTCTGCCGCCAGCTCGCGGCTCGCGCGCACCGTCAGCTGCTCCTTGCCGCGGGAGAGCGCCGCGTAGCCGTCCATCACGTTGCGGTTCGGATACTTCCCGAGGCCGAAGCCGAGCTGCAGCGAGCCGTCGCGCGCCATCGCCATCGCGCAAACTTTCTCGGTCCAGGCCGGGTCGCTCGTGCCGACGTGCGCAAACGTTTCCGCGACCTGATGCGTGAAGGTTTCGTCCGCCGGCAGCACGGGTCCAATCGGGTTGGTCACAGCGGCCTCATTGCCAGTAACTGCCGGCGAGCATCTGCTCGAGCAGCGGGCGGTGCGGGATCGTGGCGTCGAGGTCTGCCGGCCAGCTGGCCTCGCCGAAGTGCACCGCGCGCGCCTGGATGCGCGCCATGATGATGGCATGGCGCAGCGCGGCGTAGGCCTCGTACCAACGCAGGTCGATCCCCTGGCCTGTTAGGCGCGCGTACTCGGCGGAGACGTCCGCGGCGCGCAGGAACTCCGGCATGCCGGGCAGGCCCGCGCCGCGCGCGATCATCTGGAAGAACGCGTGCAGGAACACGAGCCAGCCGAGATCGAGCCCGCGCGGGCCCGGCGCCGCCATCTCCCAATCGAGCACCGCCGCGGGCGCGAAGCCGTCGTAGAGCACATTGCCGATCCGCGAGTCGCCCCAACTGATTACGGTCTCGCCCTCGTCCACAGGCCAGTGCGCGTCGAGCCACGCGAACGCGCTCTCGATCACCGGGTAGCGCCGGCCTTGGCGCATCCAGTCGTAGAAGCGGCGCTGGTTCTCGACGTGACGGCGCAGCGCGGTGGCGCCGGGCAGCGGAAACTCGAGGAAGCTCGCGCCGGACTTGTCGAGGTCTATCGCGTGGAGCTTCGCGATCGCGGCGATCGTCGCGTTCTGGAGCGCGCGCTGCTCGCCGGGGCTCGCTTCCGAGAGCCAGCTGCTCATCGGGTAGGGCATGATGTCCGGCGGCACGCGGCCGGCGACGCGATCCATTAGGAAGAACGGCGAGCCGATGCGCGCGGCGTCGAGTTCGAGCCAGCGCACGTTCGGCGCCGGCACGCCGCCGCGCGCCGCGATCTGCATCACGCCGAATTGCGCGGCGAGGTCGTAGTTAGGGAAGACCGGCACGTCGCGCGGATCCGGCGCGACGCGCGCCACGAACGGCGCAGTGCGCTCCGCGCGTGCCTCGCGCCAGGTCGCCTCGAACAGCAGCGTCTCGCTCGACATGCCCGTGCCCGAGGGGCTCGCGAGGTTGCCGATGCGCGCGCCGGGCAGCTTCGCCGCGAGCCACTGCTCGAGCCGCGCGCGCGTTTGCTCGAGATCGCGCGTCGAGCGCTTAGGGTTCGCGATGGCCTCGGGCATGCGCGGGCTCCGTGCGAGAAGCCGCGACCCTAGCGCGCTCGCGCTGCGCCGAAGTCGGCGACCGCACGCGCCATTCACGAGCGCAGTGCCGCGGAGATTGGCGGCGCGACCGGATCTGGCGTTCCCTGCGAGAGGCCCGCCCTTCCTGGAGACCCCGCCCATGCGCACCACGCACCGCTCGCTGTGCCGCTTCTGCCACGCGCACTGCGCGGTAAAGGTCGACGTCGAAGACGGGCGTGTCGTCAAAGTGATTGGGGACAAGGACGACCCGCTCTACGCGGGCTTCAGCTGCGCGAAGGGGCGCGAGGTGCCGCGGCAGATGGAGCACGCGCAGCGGTTGCTGCACTCGCAGCGCCGCCGCGCGGACGGCACGCACGAGCCGATCGCGAGCGCGCAGGCGATTCGCGAGATCGCCGAGCGAGTCCGGCGCATTCTCGACCGCGACGGCCCGCGCGCGATCGCGGCCTACACCGGCACGTACTCGTTCCCGTATCCGCCCACGCAGCCGATGGGCTGGGCGTTCATGGACGCGATCGGTTCGCCCATGCGCTTCACCTCGAACACGATCGATCAGCCGGGCAAGACGATCGCGCTCGCGATGCACGGCAGCTGGGGCGCGGGACCGCAAACCTTTGACGAAGCGGACACCTGGCTGTTGTTGGGGATCAACCCGCTGATCGCGATGAGCGGCGGCATCCCGAATACGAATCCCGCGAAGCAGCTGCACCAGGCGAAGAAGCGCGGGCTAAAGCTGATCGTGATCGATCCGCGCCGTACCGAGTGCGCCGAGCACGCGACGGTTCACTTGCAACCAAAGCCGGGCGAGGATCCGACGATTCTCGCGGGCCTCTTGCGCGTGATCCTCTGCGAAGGCCTGCACGACAAGCGCTTCGTCGACGAGAACGTGCGCGGTTTCGAGGCGCTGCGCGCTGCGGTCGAGCCCTTCACGCCTGAGTACGTGGCGCGCCGCGCCGACGTGCCCGCCGCGGAGCTGATCCGCGCCGCGCGCATCTTCGCCGCAGCGAAGCGCGGCTGCGCGAACGCGGGCACTGGCCCCAACATGGCGGGCCACGGCAACGTCACGGAGTACCTCTTGCTCGCACTGATTACGGTGTGCGGGCGCTGGCTGCGCGCCGGCGAGCGCGTGCCGAACCCCGGCGCGCTGCTGCCGCAGTTCCCCGCAAAGGCGCAGGCGAACCCGCCGTGGCAAGCACACGGCTACGGCGAGCCGCTGCGCGTGCGCGGCTTCACGGACGCTGCGTGCGGCCTCGCGACCGCCGCGCTCGCCGAAGAAATCCTGCAGGGCGGCCCGGGCCAGGTGAAGGCGCTGTTCGTGCTGGGCGGCAATCCCATGCTCGCGTGGCCCGATCAGAAAAAGACGTACGACGCGATGCAGAAGCTCGAGCTGCTCGTCACGCTCGACATCAAGATGTCCGCGACGGCGCGGCTCGCTCATTATGTCGTCGCGCCGAGAGTCGGCTACGAGGTGCCAGGGCTCTCGCTGCCGAACGAGACGCTGAGCTTCTTCGGCGTCGGCTTCGGTTACACGCAGCCCTACGCGATGTACGCGCCGAAGCTGGTGGATCCGCCCGCGGGCTCGGACCTCATCGAGGACTGGGAGCTCTTCTACGGCCTCGCCCAACAACTGGGCAAGCAGCTGAAGCTCTCGTCGTCCTTCTCCTGGGGCCCGGCGGCGACCGAAGGCCCGACGCCGCTCGACATGCAGAACAAGCCCAGCACGGACGAACTCTACGAGCTGCTTTGCAAAGGCTCGCGCGTTCCGCTCGACACCGTGAAGCAAGCCGGCCGCGGCGCGCTCTACCCCGACGCTTCGATCGTGGTGGCGGAGAAGGACGCCGGCTGGGAGGGCAAGCTCGACATCGGCAACGCCTACTTGTTGGGGGAACTCGAGGAGATCGCGCAAGAGCCGCTCGACCAAGGCACGCGCTTCGCATACCGCCTCGTCTCACGCCGCCTGCAAGACATCTACAACTCGAGCGGCCGCGACATCCCGCGCCTCACGCGCAAGTGGGCCTACAACCCGGCCTTCATGAATCCCGCAGACCTCGAGAAGGAAGGCCTCGCGACTGGCGACACGATCGAAATCGCGAGCGACTACGAGCGCATCCTCGGTGTGGTCGAGAACGACCCGACCGTACGCGCCGGCGTCATCTCGATGGCGCACGCCTTCGGCGGCTTACCCGAGGAATCGCACAACGTACGCGGACTCGGCAGCAATACCGGCGCCCTAATACCCGTAGATCGAGACTACGACCCGATCAGCGGCATCCCCCGCATGAGCGCGATCCCGGTGAACGTGACAAAGAACGCTGGAATGTGACGGACGACGATGGGTCGCGGGAAAGGATGTCTGACAATTAGTCCGCCCCTTGCGTGGGAGCTGTAGCCGCGGCTCGCTTGGCGCGTGACTCAATCCTTCGGTGACGACACAACGTCTGATCTCTACCGCGGCATCGCTTCTGCGCGCGTCAGACGACTCCCGTCGGCGATCGCACGGGCCGCAATCGGCAAGCCCGACATGCTCGACGCCGCAGAGCGTTTGATCGACCTGCAGTCGCCGCCCGGCAATCGACTGGAGTTGCTGGCCGGCCAATGGGCCGGGTGGTACAGCATTCGGGTCAATCGTCAGTGGCGTTTGGTCTTCCGCTGGACGGGACGCCACGCGCAGGCCGTGCGGCTCGTCGATTATCACTAGAGCACGCGAGGTTCCAATGCGCCCCATTCAACGCATCCCGACGCATCCGGGCGAAGTGCTTGACGAGGAGTTTCTGCGCCCGCTCGGGCATTCGGCGTCGGCGTTCGCCACCCACCTGCGCATCTCTGCGAGAAGCGTCCGCGAGATCGTTCGCGGACGGCGCCGCGTCACGCCAGAGACGGCGTGGCTCCTCTCTCAGGCGCTCGGAACCACTCCCGAGTTCTGGTTGAACCTGCAGAACGCGCACGATCTCGTCGCTCGCCGCCCGAAGCGCACGGTGAAGCGCCTGAAGAGAGCTTCGTAGCTCGTTACGTCAACACGCCCTTCGCCGCGAGCGCCGCGATCTTCTCCGCGCTGTAGCCGAGCACTTCCGTCAGCACGAACTCGTTGTCGCGGCCGAAGTGAATCGCGGCCTTCGGACGCAGCGGCTCGAGTTCGCTCAGCTTGATGCGGCCGCTCTCGACGAAGGTGGTCTGGTAGATCGAGTGTTCGCACTCGATCCAGTGGTCGCGATGCTGCATCTGCGGGCAGGCGTAGAGGCCCGCGGTGTCGAGCGCTTCGTGCGCGGGCACGCCGCGGGCTTGCAACGCCTGTTCGATCGCGCCCGGCTCGCGCTCGGCGCACCACGCGACGACGGCTGTCGTCACGAGCGCTCGCTCGCCGCGTCGAGGGATTAGGTCCGCGCGCTGCATCTCGGCGCACAGCTCGCGCCAGTCGCGGTCGTCGCGCACCGCGATCGCAACCCAGCGGTCTCTGCCTGCGCACGCGAACACGCCGTGCGGGAAGTAGTTCTCGTCCTCGTTGGCGTTGCCGCGCAGCACGTGGCCGTTCACACTGAAATCGAGGTAACCGGGTGCGGCGAAGTGCAGGGCGCTCTCGGCTTGCGATTGGTCGATGCGCTGGCCGCGGCCGCTGCGGCGTTGCTCGTCGATCGCGCCTAACAGCGCGAGCGCGTTGTACCGCACGGCAATGAAGTCGGTGTACGCCGCCCACGGGCCGGACGGGATGCCGCCGGGCTCGGCGGCGAGAGTCATGTAACCCGTAACAGATGCGGCCAAGTTCCCGAAGCCGGTGAAGCTTCGCCACGGTCCGGTCTGCCCCATCAGGCAGCTTTCGAGCAGGATCGCGCGCGGGTTCAACTCGTGGATCGTTTCCCAGCCGAGACCGAGCTTGTCGAGCACGCCCGGGCCGAACGAATCCGTAATCACATCGGCCCAGCGCACGAGATCGAGAATCGTCTCGCGGCCTTCGGGCATGTGCATGTCGATCGCAACGCCGAGTTTGTTGGCGTTCGCGCTCTGGAAACCCCCAGCGCCTTCGGGGTGCGGGTTCGAGAACTGATACGGCGTGATCACGCGTAGCGTGTCGATGTGCTTGCTCGATTCGACGTGCACCACGGTGGCGCCGTAATCAGCGAGCACGCGCGTCGCGCCGGGGCCGGCGAGCACCCAGAACAGGTCGAGCACCTTGAGGCCCTCGAAAGGCAGTTTGCCGTGGTGGCCCTCGCCGGCGTGGATCACCTCGACAGGCGCCTCGTCGATCGAGAGCGGCTTCCTGCGCGGATCGCTGCGCACTTCCTGCGTGTGCTCGCCGAGCCGCGGCGCGCGGCGCGTGAACTGCAGCGGCGTTTCTGAGAACTTCGCCCACGGTCCCGGGTGCGCGACGGGCGTGCTGTCGAGCGGGCTCGGCAGCTTCACCGCGAACTCGCGTGCCGCGAGCTGCGGGCTGCTCGCGATCTCGCCGAGGTCGAACACCGGTGCGACGAGCATGCGCCGCTTCACGGATTGCTCCATCAACTCGGCGTTCGTCTTGGTGATGAAGAACTCACGCAGGGCATTGTCGACGGGTTCGTAGGCCGTCTCGGGCAGCGCACCTTGGGCAATGCGAATCGCGAAGGTGTTCCAGTCTTGATCGACGAGCGCCGGATCGCAGCGGCCCTCCTCGACCAGCCAGCCCAATAAGCGCTTCATGAAGTGACCGGTGGACGGCAAGAACGCCGGGCCGAGTACGACCCAACCGTTGGCGGTCGGGTAGCGCGTACGCAGGAACGCGCCCTTGATGAACACGCCTCCCGAGATTCGGC
This sequence comes from Deltaproteobacteria bacterium, assembly GCA_031401135.1. Taxonomy (GTDB): domain Bacteria; phylum Myxococcota_A; class UBA9160; order UBA9160; family UBA6930; genus VGRF01. The sequence goes on from JANNRF010000345.1 coordinate 13,577, forward strand.
GTGCGGGCACCTCTCCGATCGCGACGTCGAGCGCGCGAAATTGCGTCGCGAGCGTCGTCGAATGCTGCATCGCGACATCGACGTGCTGCCCGCGCCCGCTCTGCGCGCGCGCGAAGTGCGCGATCAGCGCGCCGAGCGCGCCGTCGGCCGAGGCGTGCAGCCCGGCCTGGGGGATCGCGACACGTAGCGGCCGGCCGTCGGATTCGCCTGATAAGAAGAGCGTGCTGCCCGCGGCGAGGCCAATTAGGTCTGTCGCGGCGTAGTGCGCCTTCGGGCCGTCTTGTCCGAACGCGCTGATCGAGACGTAGATCAGCGCGGGGTTCGTCAACACGAGATCGGCATAGCCGAGGCCGAGCGCGGCCATCTGCCCCGGCGCCGCGCTCTCGATCAAGAAGTCCGCGCCAAGCGCGAGGCGCTTCAACTCGTCGCGATCCGCCTGCGCGTCGAGATCGAGCACTGCGCTGCGCTTGCCGCGCGCCCACGCCCACCAGGTGAGCGAGCGCTCAGCGTCGCGCAGATCGCCCGCGAACGGGCCGCGCTTTCGCGCGCTCGAACCGCCGGGCGGCTCGATCGCGATTACGTCGCAGCCGAGGTCCGCGAGCAGTTGCCCGCACAAGATTCCGTCTTCGTTCGCGAGGTCGAGTACACGGTACGGGCGCAACATCGGCGCATTCTTTCACAACCTGGGCGCAAGTGGGGTTGCGTTCGTGGCGCGGCGCGAAACGCGCAGCGTCCGCCCAGCCCACCGCCTATCGTGCCGCGCCATGCACATCACTTTCCCCGCTGCGAAACGCGTCCGCTTGCCAGAAGTCACGCTCGAAGTGCACGAGGCGGGCAGCGGGCCGGCGGTGGTGATGTGCCACGGCTTCCCCGAACTCGCCTATTCGTGGCGTTATCAGGTGAACGCGCTCGCCGCCGCGGGCTTCCGCGCGATCGCGCCGAACCAGCGCGGCTACGGCGGGAGCGATGCGCCGGCCGCGATCGATGCCTATTCGCTCGATCACCTGTGCGACGACATGGCGCGCTTGCTCGACGCGCTCGGCATCGATCAGGCCGTGTTCGCCGGCCACGATTGGGGTGGCTTCGTCTCCTGGGGCATGACGCTGCGGCACCCGGATCGCTGTCTCGGCGCGATCGGCGTGAACACGCCCTACATGGCGTTCCCCACCACCGAGCAGCTGCGCGCCGTCTTCAAGGACGACGAGAAGCTCTACATCCTGTGGTTCCAACAACCGGGCGTCGCGGAAGGCGTAATGGATCGCGAGCCGCGGCTGGTGTTCGAGAAGCTGATGCGGCGCGCCAGCGGCCCCGCCAGCGGCTTGTTATTCCGCGGCGACGCGCCGATCGACGCGAACCCGTTCCGCCGGCTCGCGGAGATGCAGCCGATGGGCTCGCCGCTGCTCAGCGAGGAAGAGCTCGGCGTCTACACGCGCGCGTTCCAGCAATCCGGCTTTCGCGGCGGCATCAACTGGTATCGCAACGCCGACAAGGACAAGCGCGTGCTGCCGGGGCTCGGTGTCGAGAAGCTGACGCTGCCGTGCCTGATGGTGACGGCGTCGTGGGACGGAGCGCTGCCGCCTCAAGCCGCGGCGGGGATGCGGGCGCTCTGCAGCGATCTCGAAGTGCGCGAGCTCGCCTGCGGGCACTGGACCCAACAAGAGCAGCCAGCAGCGCTCGCGCGCGTGATGATCGACTGGCTGCGCCGCAGAGTGGTGGGCTGAGCGCGATGCCGGGCCAGTTATTGATCTACGGCGCGACGGGTTACACGGGCAAGCTGTTCGCCGCTCACGCTGCCGCGCTTGGCCTCGCGCCGATCCTCGCGGGCCGCAATGCAAACACGGTGAAGGCGATCGCGGCGCAGCACGGGCTCGAAGCGCGCGTCGCCGCGATCGACGACGCGAGTGCGCTGCGCGGCATTCTCGAAGGGGTCAGCTGCGTGCTGCACGCGGCGGGTCCGTTCTCTGCGACCGCGCGGCCAATGCTCGAGGCTTGCCTCGCGGCGCGCGCGCACTACCTCGATGTCACCGGCGAAATCCCGGTCTTCGAGCTGTGCGAATCATTAGGGGCGCGTGCGCGCGAAGCCGACGTGATGCTGATGCCCGGCGTCGGCTTCGATGTCGTGCCCAGCGACTGTCTCGCCGCGCACGTAGCAGCGCGCGTGCCGGAGCCGCACACGCTGCGCATCGCGATCGACGCGATGGGCACACCCACACGTGGCACTGCGAAGACGAGCATCGAGATGATGGGCGTGGGCTGCCTGGTGCGGCGCGCGGGGCGCATCGTCGCGCTGCCGCCTGGTTCGCTGCAGCGCGATTTCGATTTCGGCTTCGGACCGACGCGCTGCGCCGGCGCGCCGCTCGGCGATCTCGTCACGGCTTGGCACGCGACGCGCGCGGAGAACATCGAGGTGTATCTGCGCGCGGGGTTCGGGATGCGCAGCATGCTGCGCGCGAGCGGCCCGCTCGGCCCGCTATTGCGGTTGCGCAGCGTGCAGCGCGGCTTCCAGCGCCTAATCAATGCGATGCCTGAGGGTCCAACCGAAGCAGAGCGCACGGGGCTGCGCGGGCACATCGTTGCGGAGGCGATCGGCGCGGGCGGAGAATCTGCGCGCGCGCGGCTCGATACGCCCAGCGGCTATCAACTCACGATGCTCGCGGGCGTCGAGATCGCGCGGCGCGTGCTCGCGGGTGAAGGCAAGCCCGGTTATCAGACGCCAGCCACCGCGTTCGGCGCGGACTTCATCCTCGGGCCCGGCCTCAGCTGCGTGCGCACGGACGACTGACGAAGTTCCGCGCGCCTCGCCTCGCGCGCCGCACTCCTTCGCGCCGCTCGGGGCGCAACCACAGGAAAGAGGAAGCCGATGCTCGACGCGGCGGCGATTTCACTCGCAGGCAAGGCTGCGGTTGTTACGGGCGGCGGCGCCGGCATCGGACGAGCGATCGCGGAGACGCTCGCGGCGTGCGGCGCGGCGGTGGTCGTTGCGGAGAAGGACGCAGCGCGCGCCCGGGAGGTCGTGAGTGCGATCACGGCGCGCGGTGGCCGTGCGCTCGCGGTGGTCGGAGATGTCACCGAGCAGGACGCGGTGGACGCGCTCGCGCTCGCGGCGCAGGAGGCCTACGGCCGCGTCGACGTGCTCGTCAACAACGTCGGCGACTGGCTCGGCTTCTCGAACCCATTCGTCGAGAGCACGGACGAGCAGTGGCGGAAACTCTTCGACGCGAATCTCGGCGCCGCGCTGCGCTGCACGCGCGCGCTCGCGCCCCTAATGATTCGGCAAGGCGCGGGCGGCAGCATCATCAACCTGACTACGATCGAGGCGCACCGCGGCATACCGGGCAACGTGATCTACTCGACGTTCAAGGCGGCGACCGAGGGCTTCACACGCAGCCTCGCGCTGGAACTCGGACCCGCGCGCATTCGCGTGAACTGCGTCGCGCCCGAGACGACCGACACGCCGCAAGTGCCGATGATGCGCTGGCTGCCCGAGGAGATGAAGGCCCGCATCCCGTACTGGATCCCGCTCGGCCGCTTCGGAACCCCCGACGATCTCGCGGGCGCCGCACTGTTCCTCGCGAGCGACCTCTCGGCGTGGGTCACGGGCACGACGCTGCACGTGAACGGCGGCGCGCTCGCTGCGGCGGGCTGGTACCGCACGCCGAAGGGCGGCTGGACGAACACGCCAGTTGTTACGGGCGGCGGGCTCGGAGGCTGAGCGGGCGCTGCGCGCCTGCAGCTACCGCGTTGACTGCGCTCGGCTCACGCGAGCCCAGGGCTCGCGTGGCCTCGCTGCGCGCGGCGAAGCGCCGCTTGCTCGGAATCGGCGCTTCGCCGCACGGGAGCGGAGTCAGTTCAGCTGAGACCCCGCACTCGGCGCCGGTGCGGTCTGCGGCAACTCCAGAGCGAGATCCCACTGCGCCTGCGCCGCGGCCTGATGCAGCAGCTTCATCAGAGAGTGGATCAGCAGTGCGTCGAGGTTGAGCGTGAGGCCGCGTCCCTGTTGTGTGTGCATCGCAAGCAGCGGCCGGCCATCGGGCGCGCGCATGCCCTGCACGCGCGCCAGTAACAGCGGCGCGTCGCCGAGCGGCATCTCGGCGCCAGTGGGCGCGAACGGCTTCGAGAAGTCGGCCTGCTTCACGGCTTCTGCGTGCTCCATCTCCACGAGCGCCTTGCGCGCCTCCGGGCTAACTCGCTCGGGCGACTGTTGGACTACGGGGTTCGCCAGCTCGGCGAGGCTGCGCAGCGCGGGCCATAACAGGCGCAGATAGCGGCGCGTCAGCCAGAAACGCAGTTCCGCGCCCTCGCTGGTCGCGATCCGCAGCCGCAGCCGGTCCTCCTCGGCGACGAAATCAACGCTCACTTGGTGGATGCGCATGTGTGGGCCGCCTCGAGCTCAGTGTTGGCGCGGTTGCTCGAGCAGCCAGAACAGCACGTTGTCGCGGAACACGTCGCTGCGCGTGAGCCCGAGGTGCGAGTCGGGCAGCAATAACACCTGGCGGAACGCGAGCGGCGAATCGACGCCAGGCCGGTAGGCGCCGCCGGCGCGCTCGTCGAGCAGTGCGCTCGTGCGCAGCACGGTGCCGTCGCCGGGGCCGTGCAGCGTCACGCTGAGCGCTCCGCTTCCGCTGCGCACCGAAACGCGCTGCGCCGTCAGGGTGGCGTCGCCAGCCACGAGCGCGAGTTCGAGGCCAGCGGGCGGCGCTGCGTCACGACGATCGAGCGCGGCGTGGAAGGCGCGGGCGCGCTCGAGCGCGCGGCGTTGGAACGCGAGCGCCGTTGCCCGCCGCGCTGCGGGATCGCGCTCGTTCGGCAGCAGCGTCGCGAGCGCGCTCGCCTGCGCGCGGTTAGCGAGCCCCCAGCCGTTGCGTTCCCAGAGCGCAGCATCGTTGAGATCGGCGATCGGCCGCTGCGGATCTCCGTCCCAGAGCGCGACCGCATGCCGCCCGCGCGGGAGCAGCTGATAGATCGAGGGAAAGCTGCCGAGTACGGCGGGTGAATAATAAGGGAGCAGCGGACCGATCTTGCGGCCGTCCACCAGTTGCGCGAGCGCATCGAGTGAGCCTGCGTTCGGCGTGCCGATCAAGATCACGCGCTCGACGCGTTTCGCGCCGTCCCAGGTCAAGGCAGGCAGCGAGTCATCGGCGGGCAGATCCTGCGCGCCGTACATCAGGTAGTACCGCGCGATCAGGCCCCCCATCGAGTGCGCGGCGATGTCGAACTTCACGTCCGCGTTCGCGACGCCATAGCGCTTCGCGTACTCACGCTGCACGTAGGCGCGCTTCTCTTCGATGAAGGCGTGCAGGCGCTGCGCGTTCTCCACGTTGTCGCGGCGCCAGTCGTAATCGAACTGGAAGCAGGTGAAGTGGTCGTCGCCATAATCGACTTCGCCGGCGAGGCCGAGCGCTTCGTCGCGATAGCCGCCAACACCGAGCGTCGCGAGAATTCCCGCGTAGGCCTGGATGTCGACCGCGACGCCCGCGAACTCGATGCGCAGCTTGTCGAGCACGCCGCTCGGCACGATCTCGTCGCGTAACTCCGCGAGCGAGTGGATCGCGTCGATCGGTAGCGCGATCAGGCGCGCGCCGGCGGGATCCTCGGGATCTGCGGCGCCGGGCTCGAACGCGCCCCAGGCGAGTTCGCCTGTCTCCGGGTCGCGCAGTTTCGAACCCAAGATGCCCGGGATTGCGATGATCGGGTTGCGATCGGGGCCGTGGTGGCGCGCGGCGGGCGTGTAGAGCAGCGAGAAATCCGGCGCGCGCGCGGCGCCGGCGCAGGCGAGCGCGCCGAGCAGCGCAAAGGCCGCGAGCGCGCGTGCGGGCGCGCGCACCGCCCTAACACTCGCCCGAGCGCACGACGCAAATTGCCGAGAAGCCGCCGCCGGGGCTGCGCAAGTTCGTCACCTGGCCCTCGTACACGCGCGCGCCGAGCAGCAGCACGCGATTGCGGTAGGCGTAGGCGCGCACGTCGAACTTCATCTCGCGCGGGCCTTCGAGGGTTTGCACGTGCACCGAGCCCGGAAGCGCGAAGCGCTGCGCCACATAGCCCGGCTGTGCAGAGATCTCGGAAAACTTTTTGCGCGAGATCTTGTCGCCGCGGTAGACGGCGCGGCTGCCGAAGGCGGCGGCCGGCTTGAACACCCACTGCGCGCGCTCACTCCAGGCGCGCTCCGGCTCCATTTCCGCGAGCAGCCGCGTTTCGGGAATCACCTCGCCGAGGAAGCACGCGTCCTCATCCGCGACGCCCAACGCGAGCAGCCGCTCGCGCGAGGAGAAGAGCGCGAGCCGGCGCTTGTCCGCCAGCAGGAAGTGTTCGCGCGGTGAGGGCGTAACAACCACGCCGCCTGCGAGGTAGGCATCGCGCAGCGCGCGCGTGCGCTCGCCGGCGAGCGCGAAATCGGTATCGCGCAAATACACGAGATCGACTTGCCAGTCGCCGAGCGCAACGCCGCCGCCCGGCGCCGCGCTGAGTTCGCGCGTGTCCGCGATGCGCGCCTCGATGCCGGCGCGCGCGAACAACTCGCGGAACAGCACGAACTCGGGCGCGAGGAACTGCTGTGCGGGGGCGTCGTCGACGATCGCCACGCGCGCGAGGTGCGCGCCGGCTCCGCGAACCGCCGCGAACTCGGCCCGAAACGTCTCGACGATGTCGCCCTCGAGCGCATCGACCGAGAGCAGCTGCGAGCACACGCAGGCGAGCTTCTCGGGGTCGCAGAGCGCGGCGGTGTGCAGGCCGTTCAGGAGGGCGCCGCCCGCGTTGGTGTTGACCTCGATCAGGCGCGGGCCTTCGGGCGTGAGGTGGAAGTCGTAGCCCATGAACACGCCGAAGTTGCCGGGCTCGTGAAGCGCGACCGCGTCGCCCGTCAGCGAGGCCTGATAACTCGGCGAGTGCGCGAGCGCGAACAGCTGCCGCACCGTGCGCTGGATGGCGGCGAAGTGCGCGGCGTCGAGCCCGATTACGGTGGAGCCCGCGTATGGAATCTCGGCCCGCTCTGCCGCCATCGCGTTGGCTACTCGCCCGAGTGGCCGTAGCTCACGACGATGTTGTCGTAGGTCACGTGGTCCTCGCCGGTATCAACCCCGGAGCGAATCTGAAGCCGTTCGAAGTCGAGCGGAGTAGGGGTGAAATCCAGTGGCGTAGCAGCGAGGGCGGACCAAAGGAACTCACCGGAGAAGGGCCAAACGCTGTCGTCGAAATCAAGGAGCCTGTAGCCCACCCGTCCCGGCCCGTCGTAGCCAAGCACGAAGTCCGTCTCGACCGCCGTAGTGCTCGGGTCGTCGCCGCGGCGCGTTCCGGCGTTGATCAAGACCAAGGAGTCGATGCGGGTTCCAGGCGACTTGCGCACCCAAACGTCCACCTGCCGCAACGCCTGGATCTTCCCCTTCCTCGAGACGGCCACGATCGAAGTCGTCCCCTGATGCGTCACCAACGCAACACACTTGCAGCCGCCCTGCAGCGAACGGAAACGGAGTACGCCACCGCCCTGCAGCGCAATCGTCTTGAGGCGCGCCGTCTTCGGCACCGGATCGTCCGGCTTGTACGCAATCGGAGTGCGCCCCGAGATGCCCTCAAAGGTGATCGTCTCCAGCGTTTGACCGAACGAGGGCGCTGCGAGCAGTAGCGCCAGGACCAGCATCAGGATTCGCACGGGGGGTTCCTCCGAAGGGAGAGGGTGTAGCCGCGGGGCGGTGAAACTGTCACGGGCAATCAGGGCCGCGGCGCCATTGGCCCCGGTCGAGCTGCCGTCTTTCTGCGGCACACTGCAAGGCCCAAGGAGCCCCACGCATGCTCACGATCAAGCAAGACATCCCGAACGGCCGCATCGAGGGCGCGTGCGACGAGCGCTTCGCCGAACTCGCGCGCGAGTTCGCTCGAGGCTTCGAGGAGCGCGGCGAGGTAGGGGCGAGCCTCTGCCTCACGCTGCACGGCGAGAAGCTCGTCGACCTGTGGGGCGGCGTCGCCGACCCGGCGAGCGGGCGCGCCTGGGAGCGCGACACGGTGAGCATCGTGTTCTCGTGCACCAAGGGCGCGACGGCGCTGTGCGCGCATCTGCTCGCCGCGCGCGGGATGCTCGATCTCGATGCGCCGGTCGCCGAGTACTGGCCCGAGTTCGCGGTGCGCGGCAAACAGGGCGCGAGCGTGCGCATGATGCTCGACCACTCGGTGGGTGTGCCGGTGATTAGGGCGCCCGTGAAGCCCGGCGGCGCCTGCGACTGGGACTACATGATCGGCATGCTCGAAGCGCAGGAGCCGTTCTGGGAGCCCGGCACGCGCAACGGCTACCACATGATCAACTTCGGCTGGACGGTCGGCGAGCTCGTGCGCCGCGTCAGTAACAAATCTCTCGGCGCATTCTTTCAGGACGAACTCGCACAGCCGCTCGGCATCGACTTCTGGATCGGCACGCCCGAAGCGATCGAGCCGCGCGTGGCGCCGATGATCAATTACGTCGCGTCGCCAGGCGAACTGCCCGGCGAGTTCATGCTGAAAGTGCTGAAGGAGCGCGAGTCGATTCAATCGCTCTCGCTGCTGAACTCGGGCGGCTTCGACGCGAACTCACGCGCCGTGCACGCCGCCGAGATCGGTGGCGGCGGCGGCATCTCGAACGCGCGCGGGCTCGCGGGCCTGTACGCGCCGTTCGCGTGCGGCGGCAAGCTCGGCGGGAAGACGTACGTGGACGCGGCTGCGCTCGCGCGCATGGGCGAAGTGTCGATGGCGACGCACGAGGACGCGACGCTCTTGATCCCGTCGCGTTTCGCGCTCGGCTTCATGAAGTCGATGGACAACCGCCGCCGCGCGCGCGGCGATCGCGACAGCGCGATCTTGTCTTCGAGCGCGTTCGGCCACGTCGGCGCGGGCGGCTCGATCGGTTTCGCCGATCCGCGCGAGGAACTCTCGTTTGGTTACTCGATGAACCGCATGGGCAAGGGCATCTTGCTGAACGAGCGCGGGCAATCCCTGGTGGACGCCGCCTACCGCGCGCTCGGCTACACGAGCAATGCGCCCGGCGTTTGGGTGAAGCCCAGTTCGGTGAATGCCTAATGGCTCTCGACGTGATCGGCACCGGCTTCGGCCGCACGGGCACGCTCTCGCTGAAGCTCGCCCTCGAGCAACTCGGCTTCGGGCGCTGTTATCACATGATGGAAGTGGGACAGAACGCGGGGCACTCCGCGCTCTGGAGCGCAGCCGGCGATGGCGGGCGCACAGACTGGGACGCGCTGTTTGCGAACTACCGCGCGACGGTGGATTGGCCGTCGACGCGCTTCTGGTGCGAGATCGTCGATCACTTCCCGGCGGCGAAAGTCATCCACACCGAGCGCCCGGCCGCGGCTTGGTACAAGAGCGCGCAGAGCACGATCGTGCAGTCGATGTTGCGCGACACGCCCGCGAACGCACCTGCGGCCGCGCACGAGCAGCTGGCGATGGCGCGCAAGCTGATCCTGCGCGGCGTGTTCGGCGGCAGCTTCGACGACGAGGCCGGCGCGATCGCGATTTATCAGGCGCACAACGCGCGCGTGAAACGCGAGATCCCGCGCGAGCGTTTGCTCGTCTACGAACCCGGCCAAGGCTGGGAGCCGCTCTGCAAGTTCCTCGGCGTGCCGGTCCCGGCTGCGCCGTATCCGAAGGTGAACACCACCGAAGATTTCCAGGCGCGCTTCTCGAAAGCCCGCAGCGAGGAGTAAGCGATGCCGCGGCGCTTCAACCACGTGGAGCTGACCGTCCCGAAAGGCGCGCTCGAGAAATCACGCGACGAGCTCAAGGCGTTCTACGCCGATCTGTTCGACTGGGACGCGCTCGACGTGCCGATCCTCAAGCAAAATGGCTTGTTACTGCGCACCGATCCCGAGACCAGCCAGTTCATTCTCGTGACCGAGCAGCGCGCGCACCTGAGCTCCCCCGGCTTCGATCATCTCGGCATGCTGTGCGACACGCGTGCGGAAGTGGATGCGCTGCTCGCGAGAGCCAAAGACTGGCAGCGCCGCGACGCGCGTGTGGAGATCAAGGAGTACGAAGATCTCGTGACAGGGCCCGTGACGACCCACGCGTTCTACGTGCGCTTCCTGCTGCCGATCTGGCTCGACGTGCAGGTGCTCGAGTACGCGGACGGCGCGGCCCCGAAGCAGCGCTGGAGTTACGGCGCGGCCTGAGCGGGCGCGGCTTCCGCTTCCGCGGCCGGCGCAGCGGGCTTCGCCGCCGCGCGGTTGCTGTTCCAGATGTCGCGGTGCATTCGCCAACCCGCGTCGGTCTTCTTCCATAACACCAGATACTTCCCTGCGTCGGCCTGCGCGCCGTCCTTGGCGAAGAGCGCCGCGGCGCCCACCTCGCCGCGAAGTCTCCGCTCGTGAAAGTGACTTTCTCCGCGCGTTGCGTTCGACTCACAGGCTTGGTGCTCGTGCTGGCGGTCGCTGGCTGCGGATGGGCCGAAATCGCGCGCGCCGCCGAGTGTCTGGCGAAAGCGCCAGCGGTGCGCCTAATGATTCACGAGCCGAGCGTGTTGACGGCTCGCATCGCCATGCTCGGCAACGCGCCGGACGAACCCACGGCGCGCCGGGCGGCGTTCCGAAAACTCTTCGAGGCGGCGGGCTGCACACAGATCTCGGAGCAGGGTGATTCGGAGCGGAGCAAGAACGTCGAGTGCCGCGTGGCCGGGACTGGGAGCGGCGAGATCGTGGTGGGCGTCAGCCAAGCCCAGGACAGCCTTGGCTCGGCAGCCGTGTTGGCTTCGCTCGCAGAGAGCCTGGCTGCGGCCCCGCGTCATCACACCTTGCGCTGGGTCGCGTTCTCGCCGGCTAACAAGCACGACGGCAAGCCGAAGGGTGGGGCTCGTTTGCTAGGCGCGCTCGCCGAGCACGAGCGACGGCAGGTCCACGCGATGGTTCATGTCGGTCCGCTCGGCTTCGGCCCCGCGAGCGGGCATCCGTCCGCTGCCGGCGAAAAACTGCGCTGCGCGCTCGACACCGCCGCGGCGGCGCTCGGGGGTGCGGTGCTGTGGGAGGCTGCGAAGGAGCGCATCAAGACGCGTCGCTGCTTCGCGCAGGGCTATGCAGTCGCGATCTCGTGCCCGCAAAACCAGCAGCTCGACTGGACCGGCGCCAAAGACTGGGAGACCGTTCGACGCGCCGGAATCCCGCTGATCGGCGTTCACTCCGGCGATCCCGACACGCTGACAGCTGAACTCGACGGCGAGGCTTACTACAAGGCATATCGTCTGCTTGCGGTCGCCCTCGCACTGATCGACGACGCGCTCGCGGCTGGCGGCGCAGCCGCGAGCGAATCGTTAGGCGCGGCGGCTACTTCTCCGCGCTGACCGCGCGGTACGCGAAGCCCGCCGCGGTCGCGCCGAGAAGGGGCGCGAGCCAGAACAGCCACAGCTGCTGGATCGCCCATCCCCCGACGAACAGCGCAGGGCCGGTCGAGCGTGCGGGGTTCACCGAGGTGTTCGTCACCGGGATGCTGATCAGGTGGATCAGCGTGAGGCCGAGGCCAATCGCGATCGGCGCGAAGCCGGCAGGTGCGCGCGCATCGGTCGCGCCGAGGATGATCATCAGGAACATGAAGGTGAGAACGGCTTCGGCGACGAAGCCGGCCAGCATCGAGTAGCCGCCGGGCGAGTGTTCGCCGTAACCGTTGGAAGCGAAGCCGGCGGAGACGTCGAAGCCCGCCGCGCCGCTCGCGATCACGTACAGCACGCCAGCGCCGGCGGCGGCGCCGAGCACCTGCGCCACCACGTAAGGCAGCAGCTGCGAACTCGGATGCCGCCCGCCCACCACGAGGCCGACCGTCACGGCCGGGTTCAAGTGGCAGCCCGAGATGTGGCCGATCGCATAGGCCATGGTGAGGACAGTGAGTCCGAAGGCGAACGACACGCCGAGCAGGCCGATGCCGACGCCGGGGAACGCAGCCGAGATGACCGCGCTGCCACAACCGCCGAACACGAGCCAAGCCGTGCCGAGAAATTCCGCCGAAAGTTTGTTGCCGAGCGACATGAAGGTTCTCCTTAGGCGCATCCTACGCCCGAGCCGATGAGAGGCGCTCGCTGAAGTTGCTCGCATCTTGCCGGTCGCAGTTCTCGCCGAGCGCTGCGCGTCGAGATCCCCGCGGTCTCTGGCTTCGTGCATAATCCCACTTTCGGCGGACGGAGAAGTTCAACGTGTCGCTCCACGACGACCTGACGCGCGAGATCCGCGAGAGCCCTTCCGGGCCCGAGATCGGCGCGCTCTTCGACCTCGATCAAACGCTCGTCGCTGGTTTCTCCGCGACCGCGTTCCTGCGCGAGCGCGTCACGTCGGGTCGCATCTCGCCCAAGGAGCTGAGCGACACGCTCGCCGGCGCGCTCTCGTTTGCGCTCGGCCGCACCGGGTTCTCAGGCATGCTCGCGGGCGTCGTGGCGACTTACCGCGGGCTCAGCGAATCGGTGATGCGCGAGCAGGCCGAGGAGGTGTTCGAGAAGCGGCTCGCGAAAGACATCTACCCCGAAGCGCGCGCGCTGGTGGAGGCGCACCGCGCCAAGGGCCACACGCTCGGGATCGTGTCGTCGGCGCTGACTTATCAGGTGGATCCGTTTGCCCGTGCGCTCGAGATTCCGCACGTGATGTGCACGCGGCTCGAAGTCGAGGACGGCGTGTTCACGGGCGAGGTGGTGAAGCCCACGTGCTGGCAGGAGGGCAAGCTCCACTACGCGTCGATTCTCGCCGAGCGCGAAGGTTTCGATCTCGCGAACTCGTGGTTCTACACGGACAGCGCGGACGATCTGCCGCTGCTCGAAGCGGTCGCGAAGCCGCGCGCGGTGAACCCCGGCTCGCGGCTCGCGGGCATCGCGCGCAACCGTGGCTGGCCGATTCGCCGCTTCACGAGCCGCGGCCGTCCCGACGGCGAAGCCATCGCGCGCACCGCGCTCGCCTACGCGAGCGTGATCCCGAGCGTGCTCGTCGGGATGGGCGTCGGCTTCGCGAACCGCTCGCAGCGCGAGGGCGCAAACGTCGCGATCGGCGCGTGGTCCGAGCTCGCGACGGCCTTCGCCGGCATCGAGCTCGACGTGAAGGGCGAGGAGCACCTCTGGTCGCACCGCCCCGCGGTGTTCATCTTCAACCACCAGAGCGGAGTGGATGCGCTGCTGGTCGCGAAGTTGTTACGGAAGGACTTTGCCGGCATCGCCAAGAAAGAGCTTCAGAGCGTGCCGTTGCTCGGCCAGGCGTTCGAGTTCGCGGGCACGGTGTTCATCGATCGCAGCAACACGCAGAGCGCGATCGAGGCGCTGGCGCCTGCGGTGCGCGCGCTTCAGGAGGGGCGCTCGATCGCGATCGCGCCCGAAGGCACGCGCTCGCGCACGCCGCGGCTCGGCCAGTTCAAGAAAGGCGCGTTCCACCTCGCGCTGCAGGCCGGCGTGCCGGTCGTGCCGATCGTGTTCAAGAACACGCTCGACGTGTTGCCGCGCGGCGCGATCGTGCTGCGCCCCGCGAACGTCGAGGCGGTCGTGCTGCCGCCGATCGATACTTCGGCCTGGACGCGCGAAACTCTCGACGCCGAGATCGAAGCGGTGCGCAAGAAGTTCCTCGAAGTATTAGGGAGCTAGCGCGATGCCGCTGCGGGTGTGCGTGCTCGGTGCGGGATCCTGGGGCACGAGCGTCGCGACGCTCGCGAGCCGCAACACGCCGACCGTGCTCTGGGCGCGCCGCGCCGAGACCGCGGACGAGATCAACCGCGCGCGCAGCAACGAGCGCTATCTGCCGAACGCGAAGCTGCCGCGGGCGCTGCGCGCTACCGCGTCGCTCGAGGAGGCGGTGCGCGACGCCGACCTAATCGCCGTGGGCGTGCCCTCCCACGGGCAACGCGCCGTGCTGGAAGAAGTCCGCAAGTTCATCCGCCCTTGGGTGCCGCTCATCAGCCTCAGTAAGGGCCTCGAGCAGGGCACGCACCTGCGCATGACCGAGGTGATTCGCGAGCTGCTGCCCGACCGTCGCGCCGGAGTTCTCACGGGCCCGAACCTCGCCCGCGAAATCATTGCCGGCTTCGCGGCCGCGAGCGTGATCGCGATCGACGACGAGATGATCGCGCGTCAACTGCAGGATGTGTTTCACAGCGGGCTGTTCCGCGTCTACACGAACCGCGACGTGATCGGCTGCGAGCTCGGCGGCGCGCTCAAGAACGTGATTGCGATCGCGGTCGGCATGGGCGACGGCCTCGGCGTCGGCGACAACACGCGCTCGGCCGTAATCACTCGCGGCCTGGCGGAGATGACGCGCCTCGGCGTCGCACTGGGCGGGCGCGCGGAGACGTTCGCCGGGCTCGCGGGCATGGGCGATCTCGTCGCCACCTGCGTGAGCCCACAGAGCCGCAACCGCCACGTCGGCGAGCAGCTCGGCCGCGGGCGCAAGATCGAAGAGATCATCGCCGAGATGCACATGGTCGCGGAGGGCGTGAAGACGACGAAGGTGGTGCTCGAACTCGCCGAGCGCGTGGGCGTGGCGATGCCGATCGCGCGCGAAGTGCACGGCGTGCTGTACGAGGGGCGCAGCGCGCAGGAGGCCTACCGCGGCCTCGTCCGTAACAAGCCGGGCGATGAGGGGGAGCCGGGGTGACGGCCAGCGGAGCGCGGTGCGCGCTGTCCCGCTCCTTCGCGGTGGCTTTCGCGCTGCTCTCGATGGCGAGCGCGAACGCGCAGGAATCCGCGCGCGCCTGTCTACCCGCGGACTTGGAGCTGCGCGTCGCGTTCGCGGAACCGAAGCAGCTCACCGAGACGCTGGGCGAACTCACTAACACGCACAGTCGCGCGGGCAAGCGCGCGGTGCTCAGGCAGCGCTTCGAAGAAGCCGGCTGCGCGACCATCGAAGAACAGGGCGGGCGCGGTTCCGCGGAGCCGAACTTGATCTGTCGGTTACCGGGGACTGGGGAGGAGACGATCGCGATCGCATCGAGCCCGGCGTTCGACGGCTGGACCGCCGCCGCTCTGCTCCCCGAAGTCGCACGCGCCCTCGCGGCCGCGCCGCGTGAGCACGGCTATGCGATCGCGGTGCTCTCGCGCTCCAATTCCGAGACGCCAAGCGGCGCGCGCGCGTTCGCCGAATCGTTCGGTCTTCACTCGCCGATCTTTTTCGTGCACTTGGGAATGCTCGGCTCGCGGCTACCCATGATCGGCCCCGGGGCGCGCGACGAGCGCGTATGCGAAGTCGAGGCGGTCGCGCGAGCGGTCAGTGGCGCTTCGCTCGGAACGATCGGGAGCTGGAGTGGAGAACAGTTCAGCAGGCCGTGCCCAGGAAGCCCATTGCTCGACACACGATCACCGCACAGAGCCTCGATTTGTCAGAGTTCCCCGTTCAATCACTTCCTCGATACGGATCCATTCGTCCGCCGCGGCGTCGCCGTAATAGGCGTGTACGACTTCCCGCGAGACGGCGAACCCTGGGAACTCGACCCCGCGGCGTACGTCGCGACGTATCGCATACTCGCCGCCTACGCCGTCGCGCTGGACACGCTGCTCGCGCTGCCGAAGGCGCCCGCAGCTCGAGCGACACACGAAGCGGGATTGCCGAGCGGCTCGTGAGTCGATCGCTCGTTCACGCGACCGCAGGCTTGATGCGATACCGAATCGGCAGGTGCTTGATGCCCGGCACGAGATTCGACGCCGTGCGCTCCGGCTTGCCAACGAGCTCGATCTGCTCGATGCGTGGCAGCAGCTCGCGGAAGATCGAACTCGTGGTCTTGCGCGCGAGGTGCGAGCCGATGCAGAAGTGCTCGCCGATGCCGAACGCCAGGTGCGGATTCGGATCGCGATCGAGGCGCAGCTCGTCGGGCGCCTCGAAGACTTCCTCGTCGCGATTCGCAGAGGCGTAGAACAGCACGAGCCGGTCGCCTCGCTTGATGCGCTGCCCACGCAGCACATAATCGCTGGCCGCGGTGCGCTGCATGTGGTTCACAGGCGTGACGTAGCGGAGCAGCTCGTCGATCGCGGTGTCCTCGAGCGCCGGGTTCGCGCGCCAGCGCGCGAGCTGATCGGGGTTCTCGAGCAGCGCGAGCATGCCGCCGCCGATGCCGCCGCGCGTGGTCTCGTGGCCGGCGGTGAAAACAATTAGGGAGTAACCCATCGTCTCCATCACGCCCATCGCTTTGCCGTCGACTTGCGCGTTCGCGATCACGCTGGCGAGATCGCTTCTGGGCTGCGCGCGCCGGCTCTCCACGATCTTGTTGAAGTAGTTGAAGAAATCGAGGCCGAGCGCGCGCATGTTGGCCGTGCGTTCCTCGAGCGTGCTCATGCCGCCGCGCTGGAACTCCGGGTCCTCCGCGCCGAACAGCTCGTTGGTGAGGCGCAGGATGAACGGCTCGTCCGCGGGCGGGACGCCGAGGATGTGCGCGAGCACCTTGAGTGGGTGAAGCGACGCGACGTCTGTAATGAAATCGCACTCGCCCTCGCGGCCGAGCGAGTCCACGAGCGCACGCGCAGAGACATCGACGATTTCGTCGAGCCGCTTCAGGCCGCGCGGCGTGAACCACGGGCTCGTGACCTTCCGATATTTGCGGTGATCCGGCTGGTCCATGTTGATGATCGTGCGCATCTGCATGAAGCCGCCCTCGCGCTGGCGGCGCGCCTGCTCCTCGCGAATCATCGTCATACCGGGCTCGTTCAGGAAGATCTCGGGCTGCTTCGAGATCTCGATGATGTCGGCGTGCTTCGTGATCGCCCAGAACGGCTCCCAACTCTCGACTTCGAAGAACGCGACGGGCGACTCCCGGCGCAGTCGCTTCCACTCTGCGTGCGGATAGCCGCGCTCCATGTAGCTGCGCGGTTCGACGAGATGCGCGGGAACGATCGACATCGGGATTCACCTCTTGGGCCGCCCAGGATGCCCGCAATCGCCGCGCGTGGCCACGCTGTGCGATCGCGTTTTCGCTCGAAGAGCGAGGCGCACATTTCGGTGGAGCTGGCAGACCTAAGCGCTCGCGTTCGCCTCGACCACGAGCGGGAGCCGCGCGAGCCGGCGCACGAAGATGCTGGGCACGTGGCGCTCGGGCGCGGCGGGATCGAGCGCGAAGCTACGCGTCGCGGCGAGCAATTCCTCGAGCGCGATGCACGCTTCGAGGCGCGCGAGCGCGGCGCCCACGCAGAAATGCACGCCGCGCCCGAACGCGAGGTGAGCGCGCGGGTGCGGGCGCGCGAGATCGAGTTCGTCGGGGCGCGGGACGGCGGCCTCGTCGCGATTCGCCGAAGCCCAGAGCAGAGCAGCGCGCGAGCCTGCCGGCAGCGTGACGCCGCCGAGCACCGCGCTCCTCGTGACCGCGCGGTAATGAAACCGAAACGGCGGCTCGAGCCGTAACACTTCCTCCACGAAAGCCAGGATCGCATCCGGCCGCGCGCGCAGCTCGGCCTGGAGCGCGGGCCGCTGCGCGAGCAAGCGCGCCGCGCTGCCGATCAAGCTCGCCGTCGATTCGCCGCCCGCGCCCACCAGAATCACCGCGATGCCGAGCGCGCGGCGCTCCGCGAGTTCGCCGCGCTCCACCGCGCACAGCAGCGCATCGAGCAGCGGTGCGCTCGCGCGCAGCGCGCTGTCGCCTCGCGCAGCGGAGAAGTGGTGCGCGAGATATGCCGCGTGTTCGCCCGCGATCGCCGCGAGCGCGCCGAGTTCCGCGCGCGTCACCGTGCCCGCGAGCATCGCGCCGCCTTGCATCGCCCAGAGCTGAATGCGCGCAAGGTCGGTAGCGGGGATCCCTAACAATCGAGAGATCACCTCGCTCGGCAGCGGATCGCTCACCGCGGCGACGTAATCGTCGCCGCGCTGCGCCCACGCGCGCGTCCGCACGCGCGCGCGCTCGCGGATCCACGGCGCCTGCGCCGCGACGCGCACGGCAGCGAGCGCGGGCTGCACCACGCGCCGATGCGCGGCGTGCGCCGGATCGTCCGCGGTCGCGAGCACGTCGGTCGAATCGCCGACCCCGCTCATGTCGAAAACAGCCGGCGCTCCGTCCGGCCCAGTCATGAGCAACCCCGTCAGCCGGCTCGAGAACTCCTCGCTTCGCTCCAGCGCTTCCTCGACCAGCGCGGCAGTCGCAACCAAAAACACGCCGCTCGATCCCACTTCTAGGACGGGGGCTTCGCGGCGCAGTTGCGCGAAGAACGCGTACGGCTGTTCGAGCACGGCGGGGTCGAACAGGGCGCGCGCGGCCTCGGCAGGGGTCATCGCGCGAGCGTGCCGGCGCGAGCTGACGCGCGCATCCCCCTTGACTTCAGCCAGATTTGGGAATAATTTCCCAAATACACCAAGAGAGCCCGGCCCCGGCGGATTCTCGAAATCGAGGGGTTCCGCATGAAACCGTCCGCCGTCGCCTTCCTTCGCTGCCTCACTTCACTCGCAAACAAAACACGAGTCGACCGCCTGCTTCGCCTCAGGTTCACCGCGGTGGCTCTCGTGGTCGGGCTCGCCAGCTTGGCCGAAGCCCAAACTACAAATTACGTGGACGCCAACGGTCGGGAGTGGCTGCGGCTCGACGAGACCTTCTCGTTCGCCGGCTCCGTGCCGTCCCTCTGCGATCCCTTGTGTTCCGGGGTCGTGACCAAATCCAAGTACACGGTCCAATACAACTCGTACACGAATCCGCAGCAGTTCTCGCTCGACGGATGGGCCTGGGCCAACAACGCCGAGGTCCAGGAGCTCATGGACACGACCGACATCCTGTCGCTCGGCCTCTCCTACATGTTCGTGACCACCTACTCCTACTCGGAGGGCGTGCACGCGCTCACGTCGACGCTCGATCCGGCGTCCGGTCAGTACCACGTCGGCTACGCCTACTTCGCCCACAACATGGTGTCCATCAGCTACGGCCAAGCCATCGCGCCGCCAGGAACGCCGATCGGCTCCGGTCCGCGAGGTGCGTTCCTCTATCGCTTGACTGGCGTCGGTGGAATCCTCGCGAACGACGACTATGGCCAAGTGGCTTCGCCCGCAGGTGGAGTCGCGGTCGCGAACGTGCTCGCGAACGACTTCGTGGATGGCGCGCCCGCGACGCTGGCTACTGCGACGCTCTCGGCTGCTCCCGCGGGCCCCGTCTCGCTGGACGCAGCGACCGGGCAGGTCGTGGTCGCCGCCGGCGCCGCGTCCGGCGTGCACACGCTGACTTATCAGGCCTGCGCAGTCGCGGACCCCGCGGCCTGCGACACGGCGGTCGTGACTGTCACGGTCCCGGCCTACGTGATCGACGCCAGGGACGACGCCGGCACGGTCTCACCACTCTCGGGCGGCGTCGCGGTGGCGAACGTTCTCAACAACGACGTGCTCGGCCCCGCGCGCGCCACGCTCGCGAACGTCGCGCTCGCGCTCGTGGCGACGGATCACCCCGGCATCACGCTCGACGCGAGCGACGGCTCGGTCGACGTGGCCGCCGGCACTCCGGTCGGTCCGTACATGCTCATCTACAGCATCTGCGAGCTCGCCAACCCAACGAACTGCGACACCGCATTGGTCGCGGTCACGGTGGCACGCAAGGCGATCTACGCCGGCGACGACGCGGCGCGCGCGTCTTCGAAGGTTGCGAACACCGCGATCGCGAGTGTGTTCGCGAACGACACGCTCAGTGGCGTGCGCGCGAGCGCTTCGATCGTGCGGCTCTCGCTCGTGACGGCGCCTCCCAAGTACGTCGTGCTCAACACGACGACCGGCGCGGTGCGCGTCACGCGCAAGACCGAGAGCGGTACTTACCGCTTCACCTACCGCATCTGCGAGCTCGCGGACGCGACCAACTGCGACGACGCAGTCGTCACGCTCGATCTGACCGGCAGCGGAAGCTGACCATGCGCGACCGAACCCTCGCGGGCACGAGCTCGGTCCGCATTGACAAGGCTCTTGACCCCAACAACCAAAGAATGGAGATCGCGATGAAGAACGTTCGAAGCACTCTCACTCTCACTCTTGCGCTGGCGATGCTCTTCGCCTTCGCGTTCCCCACGGCGTCGTTCGCCAAGGACAAACTCCGGATTCGCATCGACCTGGTGAACACGGGAGTCGAGTCGGACGCGGACGGCAAAGCCGAGTTCCGCATCAAGAAGAAGAACCGCATGCGCTTCAACGTCGAGGCCGAAGACCTGACGCCCGCGAACTACGACGTGGTCGTGGATGGTGTCGTGCGCGGTGTGCTCGATGTGCGCATGCAGCCGGACGGCGATGTCGAAGGCGAGATCGAGTTCGACTCGAAGCGCGAGCGCGGGCACGTGCTGCTCACGTTCGACCCGCGCGGCAAGCTCGTGACCGTGGAGCGCGCCGGAACGGTGTATCTCCAGGTCGTGTTCCCGGCCCAGTAGCCCACGTGACGCCGCTTCGGGGCTGTCCGCGCGAGCGGGCGGCCCCGAACACGGGGCGTCACAGCGAGGCAACCAGTCCCATGCAAGACCGCCCCGCACTCGCAGCCGCCGTTCGCAGCGTGTTGCGGCCGCTCGTGCGGATTTTGCTGCGTAACAAGGTCGACCTGTGGACGCTGGTCGAGTACGCGAAGCAGATCTACGTGGATGTCGCCTCCAAAGAGTTCGGTGTGCCGGGCCGCCAGCCCACCGTCTCGCGCGTGTCGCTGCTCACAGGCCTAACGCGCAAGGAAGTGAGCCGGCTCTGGGAGGGCGGCGACGCCGCGGGCGTAGATTCCGCGCGCTACAGCCGAGCGGCGAACGTGGTGACGGGCTGGATTCGCGCGCCGGGTTTTCAGAACTCGGCGGGCGCACCGCTCGAGTTGCCCTTCGACGGCGCGCGGCGCTCCTTCAGCGAACTCGTGCGGCGCTTCGGCGCAGATATTACGCCGCGCGCACTGCTCGATGAGCTGACGCAATCCGGCGCGGTCGATCGCACTGCGTCGAATCGCGTCAAGCTCGTGGCGCGTGGCTACGTCCCGCGCACCGACGACGCCGCGAAGCTCGGGATTCTCGGCTCGGATGTTGCTGATCTGATCTCGACCGTGGACCACAACATCGTGAATCCGCCGGAGCGGGCTTTTTTCCAGCGCAAAGTCGCCTACGACAATCTGGTCGCTGCCTGCCTGCCGGAGTTGCGAGATCGCGCCGCGCGCCGCGGGCAGACGCTGCTCGAAGCGCTCGACGAGTTCATGGCCGCGAACGACCGGGACGCGAATCCGAGCGTGGAAGGTGAAGGCCGTCACCGCGCTGTGATCGGAATCTATTACTACGAGGAACCCGCGCAGCCCGCGGACTCCGAGGAGAACGAAGATGCGTAAGTTCATCGCGCTCGCGCTGACCGTGGCGATTTCGCTCGGTTGTGGCGCCGGCACCTTGGCCGGCGGTGGTATCGGCGGCAGCGGGCTCTCCTCGGGCTCGATCAGCGGCTTCGGCAGCATCTTCGTGACCGGCACCGAGTACGACACCAACACCGCGGGCGTCACGCTCGAGCGCGTCGCGAGCCCGGCCTCAGCGCTCCGCATCGGCATGGTGGTCGTGGTCGAAGGCGAGCGCGCGGCGAGCGGCACGACCGGCACCGCGCAGACCGTGACCTACGACGACGAGATCGAGGGCCCGATCAGCGCGATCACGAGCGTGAGCGCCGACGAGAAGCAGCTCGCGATTCTCGGCCAGACCGTAACAATCGAGCGCAACCTCACGCGCTTCGACGCCAGCAGCGGCGTGACTGTGCCCACGTTCGACACGATCGCGGTGAACGATCTCGTCGAAGTGAGCGGCTTCCGGCGCGCGACCGACATCCAGGCCACTTATCTCGAGAAGAAGGGCGTTGCGGGCGCGACGCCGGCCGTCGAGCTGAAGGGCACTGTGAGCGGCATCTCGGGCCAGAGCTTCATGCTCGGCACGATCCTCGTGAACTGGACCAACGCCACGACGCTCTCGAATCTGCCGAGCGGCGGCCCCACCAACGGCGACTTCGTCGAAGTGGAGGGCACGCTCACGAACGCGACGACCGTGGAGGCCGCGCGCATCGAACGCGAGAGCGCGTTCAGCGGCAACATCGACGACTTCGAGATCGAAGGCGTCGTCTCGCAGTTCACTTCGCTCGCGAGCTTCCGCGTCGATGGCCAGCTCGTGAACGCGGCCGGCGCGGGCGTCCGCTTCGAGCCCGCGAACTCTGCCTTCGTGCGCGACGGCGCACGCGTCGAGGTCGATGGCGAGCTGGTGAACGGCACGCTGATCGCGGAAGAAGTGAAGCAACGCGACGGCGAGGCGCGCGTGTACGCCGAGATCGCGAACGCCGCGGACATCAACGTCGCGAACGGCACCGTGCGCTTGTTGGGGATCCTGATCCGCACGGACGCCTCGACCCAGTTCGAGGACGACTTGTTGGGGAACCCGAACTTCGATCTCGCCGACCTGGTGGCCGGTGATTTCCTCGAAGTGCGGGGGATCGAGGACGCCGCGGGCGGCATGCTCGCGACCGAACTTTCCAGAGACTCGGCCGACGACATCCGCTTGCGCGGTGGCGTCACCGCGATCGATTCCGTGCTGCCGGGCCGCTCCGTCACGATCCTCGGCGTCGTGGTGCCGACCGACGCGAACACATCGTTCAACGGCTTCCCCGGAACCGTGAACGACGAGGACGACTTCTACGCCGCGGTGCAAGTGGGTGACTTGCTCAGCGTGACGGACGACCAGGACGGCGACGAGACTCTGATCGACGTCGCAGATGAGATCGAGTTCGAGACGCCCTAAGGGCTTCTCCCGACCCCGAAAACGCAACGGAGCGGCCACGTTTTGTCGAAGAGAAACAGACTCATGACCACCTCCTCCCCGAAACCCTTCCAGGCATGGGCGCCGCGCGCGCTCGAGAGTTCGCTCGATGCGCGCGACACACTGCGCATCGCGGCCGCCCCGCGCGCCTACTCGACGCGACGCGCGCAGCCGGAACTGCTGCGCGCACTGCGCACGGATCTCGCGCCGAGGAGCGGCGATCTCGTGCTCGCGCGCGTCGCGAAGATCGGCCAGCACTTCCGGCTTCACCTCCCGAGCGGGCGCAGCCGCCAGCTTTGGGTCGACGACGAAATCGTCGTCGCTTACGCCGATCGTTATGCCCCGAGCCAGTACGAGGCGCACGTCCCCCGCGACCTCGGGCCGTGTCACCTGGCCGCGAGCGGTGGCATCGCGGCGCGTGTCGTCGTCAGCAACGCGAAGCTCGCCAAGCGTCCCACGGAGATCGAGCCGATCGGCCTGGTCTGCGCGGACCCAGAGGCGGCAGCGCTGAACCTCGCGGACTTTGCGTTGAGAGAGCTTCCGGGCGCGACGCGCCTAATGACCACGCTCGCGGTGGTGGGCTCGGCGATGGACTCCGGCAAGACGAGCGCGCTCGCGCACCTCGCCAAGGGCATCTCGCGGCTTGGCCTGCGCGTGGGCTACGCGAAGCTCACGGGAACTGCAGCGGGCGGCGACCCCTGGCTGCTCGTCGATGCGGGCGCGGATCCCGTGCTCGATTTCACGGATCTCGGCCTCGCATCGACCTATCGCATCGCGCTGCCCGAACTCGAGAGCGTCTGTGAGCAGCTCGTGCTGCAGTTGCAGCACGCCGGCGCGGAAGTCGCGCTGCTCGAGATCGCGGACGGGCTGTTCCAACCCGAAACCGCCGCGCTGCTCGCGAGCGCGCGCCTGCGCCCGCTCGTCGACGGCATGCTCTACGCCGCAGTCGACGCCCTCGGCGCGAGCCACGGCGCCGAGCTGATCCACGCGCAGCGCCATCGCCTGCTCGGCCTGACAGGCATGCTCGCAGCCGCGCCGCTGCTGACGCGCGAGGCGCAGTGCGCGACGGAGCTGCCCGTGTACGACCGCAGCGAACTCGCGGATGCCTCGGTGGCCGCGAAGCTGCTCGCCGCAGCGCGCGAGAAGCTGTCGTGAGCGCGCTGCCGCTGCGCGGCCGGATTCTGCGCACGCGCACCCAGGACGCCTTCGCGCTCGAATACGCGATGTACTGCCCGGCGAGCGCGGGCGACGACGCGCCGCTGCTCGTGGCGGTGCACGGCTACTCGCGCAACGCAGAGGAGCAGGCGGAGCGCTTCGCGCCCCTGTGCGAGAGCGCGGGCATCGTGCTCGCTGCGCCGCACTTCGACGCGGACGCATTCCCTGATTACCAGCGCCTCGGTTCGCGCGGCGCCCGCGCCGATCTCGCGCTCGACGCGATGATCGGCGAGCTGCGCCAGTCGCTCGGCTTCCTGCTCGGGCGCGTCTCGCTGTTCGGCTTCTCGGGCGGCGGCCAGTTCGTCCACCGCTACCTAATGGCTCACCCGAAGCGCGTGACGAACGCGGTCGTGGCCGCTCCGGGCTGGTTCACGTTCCCGGGTCGCGAGCACGCCTATCCGTTCGGCACGCGCGGCGCCCGCAGGCGGCTCGGCCTGCGCATGCGAGCCGAGGCGTTTCTCGGGGTCCCGGTACTTGTTGCGGTCGGCGAGCGCGATGACGACGAGCGCTCCGAGCATCTGCGCCGCTCGCAAGCGCTCGACGCTCAGCAAGGAACGAATCGGCTCGAGCGCGCGGCGCGCTGGGTGCGCGCGATGCAGGACGCCGCCGCCGCGATCAGTTTCCCGCCGCGCGTTCGCCTCGCCGTGCTGCCGAACGCGGGCCATTCCTTCGCCGAGTGCATGGACAACGGCCTCGGCGAACTCGTGATCGAGCACGCCGTCGGCGCGCCAGCAGCCAGCAGCGCGGCGCGCAAGCGTCTGATCGCGCTCCCCTGAGCGCGCCTGGCGTTCCGCCTCTCGCACTCATCCATTATGGAGAATCACGTGAAACTATCGCTTCGCTTCGCTGCGGCCTTGGCTTGTTCGTTCTCGCTCGCGAACGCGGCGCTGGCGGATGTCGACGTTTCCGCCGACAACGGCCTGCGTTTCCGCTTCAAGGAGGCGGACACCACGATCCATCTCGGCGGCCGGCTGCACCTCGATTACGCCTTCTTCGACGACGATCTGACGCCGATCGACGACGACTTCGACGTGCGCCGCGCGCGCCCGATGCTCGAAGGCGAGTTCGGCAACGACTGGAAGGTGAAGCTCGAGTACGACTTCGCGCGCGGGCGGGACGGCTGGCGCGCGGCGTGGATCGCGTGGGACGGCAT
The DNA here is from genome assembly GCA_031401135.1 of Deltaproteobacteria bacterium. GTDB lineage: Bacteria > Myxococcota_A > UBA9160 > UBA9160 > UBA6930 > VGRF01. The sequence goes on from JANNRF010000345.1 coordinate 38,596, forward strand.
CGACCACGTGAAGGTGCGCGTCGGCAACCAGACCGTGCCGTTCGGCCTCGAAGAGCAGGAGAGCTCGAACGACATCGTGTTCAACGAGCGCTCGCTCGCTTCTGCACTCGCACCGTCTTACGGGACGGGGCTCGTGGTGTCCGGGAACGGGCGCCTGGTCGGCAAGAGTCGCTTCACGCTGGCCGGCGGCGTTTATACCGAGCCGTTCGGCGACAGTGATTACGACCGCCACGGCAGCGACCATCTCGGCTTCTCGGGGCGCGCGACCTTCGCGCCGATCTCGCGCAAACGAACCGTCGTGCAGATCGGCGGCTCGTTCGACTACCAGAACGTGAGCGGCGACGACAGCTGGAGCGTCTCGCGCAGGCCCGAATCCAACGTTGCGCCGGCACTGATCGGTGTGGGCCTCTCGGACATCGCGAGCACGAGCACGTTCGGCATCGAAGGCGCCGCGATGTTCGGTCCGGTGTTGTTTCAAGCCGAGTACCTGATGACGAGCGCCGATCGCCAAAGCGGCAGCCTGCTCGCAGACGCCGACTTCAACGGCGCCTACGCGCAGCTGAGTTGGGTTGTTACGGGCGAGCGCCACCGCTACTCGAAGGGCCTCGGCACCTTCGGCGGCGTCAAGCCGCGCCGCGATTGGGGCGCAGTCGAAATCGCAGTGCGCTGGAGCACGCTCGACCTCACGGATTCAGGCGTCAGCGGCGGCGAAGCCGACGACATCACGTTCGGCGTGAGCTGGTGGATTCGCGAAAACGCGCGCTTGATGTTCAACTACGTGAATGTCGATTCGCGCGTTTCTGGCAGCTTGCTCTCGGACGACCCGCAGATCTTCGCGCTGCGCTTCGTCTACCACCTCTAACTCAATGAGCGCACGAGCGTGAGCTTTCCGCGCGTCATCACCGGCAGGCGCCGCGCGCTCGTCGCGCAGTTGGTGGTGAACGGGCTCGCGCAGGCGGCTGCGGCGCTCGCGGGCGTGCAGGCGCTGCACGCGTCCCTAACAGCGCAGCCCGCGAACGCGCGCGCGCTGCTCGTGCTCGCCGGCTCCGGCGCCGCGCTCGTCGCGTTGCGCATTCACGCAGCCGGCGTCGGCGAACGCCTCGGGCAGGACTACGTCACGCGCGTGCGCCTGCGCATCTTCGAGGCCGTGGCAGCGCGGCCCGCGCGCGGCACGCCGAACCGCGCGGGCGTGACGATGGCGCGTGTGATCAGCGATCTGTCCTCGCTGCGCAGTTGGGTGAGCGCCGGCATCGCGCGCAGTCTGGTGGCGGGCGTAACAATCGCGGCCGCGCTCACCGCGTTGGCCGTTGCGCGCCCGGCCGCGGCGCTCACGCTCGGCGGCGTGGCGTTCGGCTGCGCGCTCGCGGCCGCCGCACTCGCGCCGCTGCTGCGCGCGCGCGTGCGCGAAGCGCGCCGCCGCCGCGGCCGGCTCGCTAACAACCTCGGCGAAAAGCTGCTCGCCTCGAACACCGTGCGGCAACTCGGCCAGACCACTGCCGAGCTCGCGCGCGTGCGTACCCACAGCGGTTGGCTGCGCGACGCGCTGGTGCGGCGCGCGCGCGTGGCGGAAGCGATGAGCGCGCTGCCAGAGCTCGCGACGCCGCTCGCGATCGCGCTCTGGCTCGCGTTGAACGGCGCCGCCCACGCGGGTGAGCTGGCGGGCGGCGTGCTGATGCTCGGCGTGCTGGGCGCCGCGCTGCGCGATCTCGCGCGCGCGTTCGAGCACCGCATTGCGTTCGAGGAAGGGCGCCGCCGTATCGCCGAGCTGCTCGATGCGCCGCGCCTCGAGGAGAAAAGGCGCGCGCAGAGTCTCCCCGGCCGCGGGCCGCTCGCGCTCGAGTTCCGAGGGGCTTCGGTGGAGGGCGCACTGCGCGACGTGAACCTCATCGCGAAGCCTGGCGAACGCGTACTGATTACGGGCGCCACGGGCTCTGGAAAATCGACGCTGCTCGCGCTCGCCGCGCGCCTGCTCGATCCGAGCGATGGCGAACTGCGCCTCGGCGACACGCCGCTGCGCGCGCTCGCGCTCGATGCCGTGCACGAAGCCGTGCAACTGATTTCACCCGAGCTGCCGCTCTTGCGCGGCAGCGTCGCGGAGAACGTGAGTTATGCCGCCGCCGAAGACGATCCGGAGTGGATCGAGCAAGTCGTGCTCGCGTGCGGTCTCGCGGACGACCCCGCGCTGCCCGAGGGCCTCGCCACGCGAATCGAGGAGCGCGGCGCGAATCTCGCGCACGGTCTGCGCGCGCGCATCGCACTGGCGCGCGCGCTCGCGCTGCGCCCCCGCGCGCTGCTCGTGGACGACGCCGCGTTCGCGCAAAGCGCTGAAGCCGCCGCGCTGCAGCGGGCCTGCGCGCTGCATCCGATGACGGTGCTCGCAGTGGCGTCCGAGGGCAGCACGCTGCTCGCGTTCGATCGCGAGTGGCGGCTCGAGGACGGCGCCGCGCGCGAAGTGGCGCGCTGAGGGAGCGGCTGGTGCCTGGCGTCGCGGGAACGCGCGCGACGAGGCGCAGCCGACGCGGAGGCCGCTGTTCGATCTCCGCTCGCCTGCGGCTCGCTGCGCGCGGCGAAGCGCCGCTTGCTACTCCGCCGCGAGCCCCATCATCACCACGGCCATTCGCACCGGCTTCCCGCTCTTGTTGCGCCACGCGTGCGTCGTGCCGCGCTGCACGACGCAATCGCCGGGGCCGAGCGTCACGCTGCCGCGATCGAGTTCGAGCGTGATCTCGCCGCCGAGGATCATCACGTAGTCGAGCGTGTTCGTGCGGTGGAAGGCGGTATCCGCGTCGCCGTGCTTGGAAGCACCCTGCGCCTTCAGGTACTGCGCAACGATCGCGTCGTCGGGCAGCTCGAACACGCGCCACGTCGTTGCGCCCGGCGGCGGTGCAAGCCGTGCGCCCGCACCCGTCGCGCTCACGCGCGCCGCCGGAGCGAGCGGCTCACGCGCCGCGCTCGCCCACAACTCCGCGAACTGCGGCGCCGCGTCCGTCACGCTCTCGAAGTACGATTTTCCGTCCGCGCCGTTCGCCGTAATCACTCGCTTCATGCGAAGCGCGCCGCTCAGAGCGAGGCGTAGGCCGCGGCCAGCAGCCGGCGCGGGCGCGGATCGACGAGCCAGGCGCCGGTGTGCATCAGATTCATCGCGTAGCCGAACGAGAGGCGGTGCTCGGGATCGGCGTGGCTGTAGGAGCCGCCCATGCCGCCGTGGCCGAAGGCGCGCGGGTTCGGGCCGAGCGGTTCGTTCGGCGCCGGCAGGAAGAAGCCGAGCGCGATGCGCGTGTGCAGCGGCAGCACTTCGTCGTGGCCGTTGACTTGTTCGGTGCGCGCGCGCTCGATCGCCTCGCGCGAAAGCAGCGTCACGCCAAAGGCCGTGCCGCCGTTCGCGAGCGGCGCGTAGATGCGCGCCAGCGAGTGCGCGTTGGAGTGCCCGTTCGCGCCGGGGATCTCCGCCGCGCGCCACGCGCGCGTGTTCACGAGTCCGGGTACCGCCAGCGTGGGCGGGTTGGCGAACGCCTTGCCGAGCAAGCCCTCCGGGTTCTCCATAATGGCTTTCACGAGGTCGAAGCTGACGTCGCCTTGCGGCGGATGAATCGGACCCTGCGCGAGCGGCGCCACGCGCGCGTCGAGCTCGGGGCCGAAGCCGATCTCGAAGGTCGCGCCGAGCGGCCGCGCGATCTCGTCGCGCACCACGTCGCCGATCTTCTTGCCGCGCACGCGCCGCACGATCTCGCCATTCAGCCAGCCGAAGGTGAGCGCGTGATAACCGTGCGCTTTGCCTGGCTCCCACCAGGGCTCCTGCGCAGCGAGCTCATTCGTCATGCGGTTCCAGTCGTAGAGCGCGTCCAGCGGCAGCGGCTTCTTCACCGCCGCGAGCCCGGCTTCGTGAGAGAGCAGGTACCGCACCGGCAAGTTCGCCTTGCCCGCCTGCGCGAACTCGGGCCAGTAGCGCGCGACCGGCGCGTCGAGATCGACTTTGCCTTCGTCCACCAGCCGGTGCAGCGCCAGCGCCGTAATGCCTTTGGTGGTGGAGTAGACGTTCACCAGCGTGTCGTGCTCGAACGGCTTCGTGCGCGCGGCGTCCTGATGACCGGCCCACAGGTCCACCACCATTTCGCTCTCGAGCGTCAGCGCGACGCCTGCGCCCAGCTCGTTGCCGTCGGCGAATTCCTTGGCGAACGCGTCCTTCACGCGCGCGAACTTCGCGTGACAGACGCCGTGGATCTCGATGGTTGCGCTCATGGGGGCTCCTAAGGATGGGACGCCGAGCATGCGCGGGGCGCGTGGCGTGTGTCAACGCTGGCGCGAGTGACGAAGCGCGCGCGCAGAAGTGACGCAGAACGTCGCTTTGGCCGCGGGGGGTTCGGGCGCGGTGGCTCGTGGTTCGAGCGGGCGTGCGCGGTGCTGCAAGCCGAGTTGCGCGCCCGCGAGCCCTCGGCCCAGCTGTTGCTTTAGCCACGCGCACGGAGAGGAGAGGTTGTGCGCGAACGTCGACGCCAAGGCTTCACGCTCGTCGAAATGATCATCGTGGTCGCGATCCTCGGGATCCTGGCCACGATCGCGGTGCCCAACTTCATCCGCATGCAGACGCGCAGCCGAACCAGCGAGGCCTACACGAACCTCGCGCTGCTGCGCGAGGCGCAGCTCAGCCATTATGCCGAGGCCGGTAATTTTCTGAAGACCGGCAGCGCACCGGCCGGCGTGCCAGGCACGCGCCAGCGCCCGTGGGCAGGCGCGAACACGCTCGAGTTCCGCGAGCTGCTCGGCTTCCGCCCCGACGGCGACGTCTATTTCCAATACGGAGTGAACGCGCGAGGCGACGCCTTCACGCTCAGCGCGCTCTCCGACCTCGATGGCGAAGGGCCGCTCGCGCAGTTCGGTCTCGTGCACGCGGCGCCCGGCACAAAAATGGGTGTGCGCCACGAGATCGGCACCTGTTCGCCGCTCGGCGTCTACGACCCGGCGACTGGCCGCCCGACGCGCCTCGACACGATCGGCCCGTGCGGCGCGGAAGACGGCAAGACGAAGCTGTGAGGAGATGCTGCGCGTGCGCCACCAGGAGCAATCGGAGCGTGGCTTCACGCTGATCGAGTTGATGATCGTCGTCGCGATCATCGGAGTTCTGGCCGCGGTCGCGATTCCCAATTTCATGCGCTTCCAGCTCCGCTCCAAAACGAGCGAGGCGAAGATGAACATCGCCTCGATCCGCACCGCGGAAGACGCGTACTACGCGGCGAACGGGAAGTTCGCCGGCGCGTTCGTGACGCCGGCCATCGCGCCAGACGCCAGCAAGCACCAGTGGGCCGGAGTTCCCGGCGTGGCGCAATTCGCCGAGCTCGGCTGGCGACCAGAGGGTGATCTCTATTTCGTCTACGCCGTGAACGGCTTGGCCAGCTCGTTCTCGATCACCGCGATCGGAAACCTCGACGGCGATGCGACTCCTTCGCAGTACGCCTACTTCCGGCAGATACCGGGTCTGGCGCTCGGGCCCGGCCCTCCAATCGGCACCTGCTCGCCGACCGGCGTCTACAACGCCGCGACGAGCTCGCAGGATCTCCTCAACACCGTAGGCCCATGCACGGCGCAGGACGGCCAGACCCAGTTCTGACGCGTTCGGCGAACCCGCAGCGCGTTGCTAACTGACAGGCCTCTTCGAGGAGGCCTCGTGCACAAGCCGCTCGCTGTTCTTTCTGCGCTGGCGTTGCTCGCCGCGCATCCCACGCTCGCGGAAGAGCCCGCTGCGGAAGCGCCTTGGCGTGTCGATGCGCCGATCGGGCCCGCGCGCACGGTCGCATTCGAGACGGGCGAGGGCAGCTGGCTGCATCTCGACGTGCACCCGGACGGCGCGCGCATCGTGTTCTCGTTGTTAGGGGATCTCTATCTGCTGCCGATCGCAGGCGGCGAGGCGCAGCGCATCACGAGCGGCCCGGCCTACGACGTGCAGCCGCGCTTCAGCCCGGACGGAACGCAGGTTGCGTTCGCGAGCGATCGCTCGGGCATCGAGAACCTGTGGGTCTGCGATCTCGCGGGCGGCGCGGCGCGGGCGCTGACGCAAGAAAAAGAAGTCACGGTCAGCGCGCCCGCCTGGGCGCCGAGCGGGGAGTGGGTCGTCGGGCGCAAGCGCATCACGGATGCGTCCTCGCTCGCCACGGTCGAACTCTGGATGTGGCACGTGAAGGGCGGCCAGGGCGTGCGGCTGAGCAAGCGCGAGGAGCAGCCCGACGCCGCGGACCCCATGTTCGCGCCGGGCGGCGATCGCTTCGTTTATTATTCCGCGCGCGACGAGCGTTATCGCTACAGCCGGAACGTCAACGAAGGCATCTGGCAGATCAAGCGGCTCGATCGGCTCGATGGCAAGTCGGTGCCGATCACAGGCGAGTTCGGCGGCGCGGCCACGCCGGTGTTTTCGCGCGACGGCAAGACGCTGGCGTTCGTGCGCCGGGTGCGCGCGAAGACGCGCATCGAGCTGATGGACGTGGCGAGCGGCCGCACGCGCGTGCTTGCCGAGGGCGTGCAGCGCGACAACCAAGAGGGCTTCGCGTTCCACGGCGTGTTCCCGGGCTACGCGTTCACGCCGGACGGGCGTGCGCTGATCGCGAGCGCCGATAACAAGCTGTGGCGCTTCGACGTTGCGAGCGGGGCGCGCACTGCGGTTCCGTTCCGCGCGAAAGTCGAGCAGACCGTGACGGAGGCGTTGCGGCAGCCGCGGCGCGTCGGCCAGGGCGACGTGCGCGCGCGTGTGTTGCGCTGGGCTTCGCTCTCGCCTGATGGCAAGACGCTGCTGTTCGAGGCGCTCGGGAGCATCTGGACGATGCCCGCGAAGGGCGGGGCTCCGCGCCGGCTGACGGACGGCGCGGATCTCGAAGTAGCGCCCGCGTTTTCGCCGAATGGGCGCGAGGTGGTTTACGCGACCTGGAACGACCGCGAGGGCGGGCACGTCTGGCGCCGCGCGCTCGCGGGCGGCAAGCCGGTGCGCTTGACCGACGCGCCGGGGCAGTACGCGAACCCGGCATTCTCGCCCGACGGCAGCAACGTGGTGTTCGTGCGCGGCAGCGGCGCGACGTTCCGCGATCACGATTTGCTCGAGGAACTCTGGCTCGAAGTGCGCTGGGTGAGCCGCGCGGGCGGCGAGAGTCATTATGTGGCGAGCGTCGCGAACCGCGGCGGCGACCGGCGCATGCCGCGGCCCGCGTTCTCGCCGGACGGCGCTCGCATCTTTTTCGTGGACGACGAGCCGGCCGAGCAGCCCGCCACGCCGTCGCGCAGCGTGCTCCACTCCGCGCAGCTCGACGGCACCGACAAGCGCGCGCACCTGCGCTTCACGCGCGCGGAAGAAATCGCGGTCTCGCCTGATGGCCGGCACGTCGCCTTCAACGAGCAGCACGATGCTTGGGTGACTGCGTTGCCGAGCGCGAGCGACGCGGCCATCGAGGTTGGCCTCGAGAACGGCGCGCTGCCGCTGGCGCGCCTCTCGGACGAAGGCGGCGAGTGGGTCGCGTGGGCACGCGGCGGCGAGGCGATCAGCTTCGTGCGCGGGCCGGAAGTGCGAGTGACGCGCCTCGCGGATGCGCTACGCGCGCCCGAACCGGAGCCCGCGCCCGCACCTGATAAGCCGGCTGCAGCGAAGCCCGAGGCGGAGAAGGAGAAGAAACCCGCGCTGCCCGCGAGCGAGCTCATCGCAGTCGAGCTGCGCGTGCCGCGTGCGCGGCCGACCGAGCTCGTCGCGTACGTCGGCGCGCGCATCATCACGATGCGCGGCGACGAGGTGATCGAGAACGGCGCGCTGATTGTCGACGGCGATCGCATCCGCAGCGTGGGCGCCGCGAGCGAGCTCGCAATCCCTGCCAACGCGCGGCGCGTCGACCTAACAGGCCGCACGCTCATCCCGGGCCTCTTCGACGAGCACGCACACCTCCACTACTCGACGCTCGACGTCCACCCACAGCGCCCGTGGAAGTACCTCGCGAACCTGGCCTACGGCGTGACGTCGACCCACGACGTCTCTGCGACCAGCCACGAAGTGTTCGCGCAGTCCGAGCGCGTCGAGGCGGGCCTGATGATCGGGCCGCGCATTTTCTCGACGGGCTCGGTGCTGTACGGCGCTGACCTGCCGAGCCGCACGATCATCAAGTCATTGGACGACGCGCGCCGCACGCTGCGCCGCATGAAGGCCTTCGGCGCGTTCAGCGTGAAGTCCTACATGCAGCCGGGCCGTAATCAGCGCCAATGGATCCTGCAGGCCGCCCGCGAGGAGGGCATGCTCGTCGTGCCCGAGGGCGGCGGCGACCTCGAGATGGACATGACGATGGTGCTCGACGGGCACACCACGATCGAGCACGCGCTGCCGATAGCGCCGCTCGCGCGCGACGTGATCCAGCTCGTGTCGCAAAGCGGCACCGCCTACACGCCCACACTGCTCGTCGCTTACGGCGGCTTGGCTGGCGATCTCTGGTTCCATCAACACTACGAGCTTTGGAAGGATGAGCGGCTCGCGCGCTTCGTACCGCAGAGCATCATCGACGGGCTCGGGCGCATTCGCGGAGTGATGGCGACCGATCCCGCGGACTGGCACCACCTCGACGTCGCCGCCTCCGCGAAGGACTTGTTACGGGCCGGCACGCTCGTCAACCTCGGTGGCCACGGCCAGATGCAGGGCCTCGGCCCGCACTGGGAGATGTGGGCGTTCGTGCAGGCCGGCATGACGCCTCACGAGGCATTGCGCGTCGCGACGCTGAACCCCGCGAAGACGCTCGGCCTCGACCAAGATCTGGGCTCGCTCGAAGCCGGCAAGCTCGCCGATTTCGCAGTGCTTGAACTGAACCCGCTGGAGCGCATCGAGAACAGCGAGAGCGTGGCGCTCGTGGTGAAGAACGGCGTCGCGTATGCGCTGAGCGAGCTGGAGCGGGCGCAGTGATCTCGCGATTCTCAGGGCCGCCGCCTATGGTGCGCCACATGAACAAACTTCTTCGCACCGCGCTCGCGCTCCTCAGCATTCCCTTCGCGGCGAATGCCGCGGAGCCGGTGGTCGGCGCTGCAGCGCCGGCGTTCTCGCTGCCCGGTTCCGATGGCGCCACGCACGCGCTCGCCGATCACGTCGGCAAGCGCGGCATCGTGCTGGCCTGGTTCCCGAAAGCGTTCACACCTGGTTGAACGGAAGAACTGAAGGCGCTGCGTGACAGCGCCAACGCCATCGCGGAGTACGACGTCGCCGTTTATTACGCGAGCCTCGACGACCCGGCGAAGAACGCCGAGTTCGCGCGCGCGCTGGGCGCGAAACACGTGCTGCTCTCGGACAACAGCGCCGCGGCTGCGAAGGAATACGGCGTGCTCGGCCTCGGCGGGCTCTACGCGAAACGCTGGACGTTCTACATCGGCAAAGACGGGCGCATCGCCGCGATCGACCAGGACGTGAACGTGAAGAGCGCAGGCCAGGACATCGCACGCAAGCTCGGTGAGTTGGGGTTTGCCAAACGGAAGTAGGGCGGCGGAAAAATCGGAGCGCGCCGCCGTTTGAGTCCACAGGCCCGGCCGCTACCGTGCCGCGCCTTCGCATGAGCACCTGCAGGAGTTTCGCTCGATGGCTCGAATGACAGCGCTGACCGTCGTCCTCAGCCTCGCGGTTTTCGCGAGTGTTGCGGTGGCTGAGCCGTTCAACTCGGAACGCGCGTCGACCGAGTCGGTGGTCGAGGTGCTGACGAGCGACACGGACGGCGAGTTGCGCGAGACGCCTGTCTGGATCGTGGTGATCGACGACGTGGCCTACGTGCGCACGAACGATTCGAAGTGGCTCGCGAACATTCGCCGCGGCTCGGCGGTGCGGGTTCGTGTGCGCGGGGTAGAAAGCGGAGTGCTCGCCTTCGAAGTCGCCGACGCAGCGCTGAAGGCGCGAGTCGAGAAGGCGTTCAAAGCGAAATACGGGCTGCAGCAGCGCATCATGAGCGCGTTCCGCACGAGCGAACCCGTAGTGCTGAGACTCGCGCCGAAGGCGGATTGAGGCGCTGCTCGTAAAGACGGGCCCCGGCGCGAAGCCAGTGCTTTCGCACTAGCGTCGCGCGCATGACGCACACACTCGATTTCTTGGTGAAGCGCGACGAACTCCGCAGCGGCGTGTTCGAGCGCGGCGAGGACGCGAGCCAGATCGCGCTCGCACCCGGCGGCGTGTTGCTCGCGATCGACCACTTCGCGCTCACCGCCAATAACATCACCTACGCGGCGTTCGGCGAGGCCATGGCGTACTGGCAGTTCTTTCCCACGCGCGAGGGTTTCGGCCGCGTGCCGGTTTGGGGCTTCGCAGACGTCGTGCGCTCACGCCATGACGCGATTCGCGAGGGCGAGCGCGTCTACGGCTACTTCCCGATGTCGACGCATCTCGCCGTGCAAGCCGATCGCGTGAGCGACACGAGTTTCGTCGACGCCGCCCTGCACCGCGCGAAGTTGCCGCCGGTCTACAACCAGTACACGCGCCTCGGCGCCGCGCACCGCCGCGAGCTCGAAGACGCGCAGATGCTGTTCCGCCCGCTGTTCATGACCTCGTTCGTGATCGACGACATGCTCGCGCGGCATGAGTTCTTCGGCGCGCGCCAGATCGTGCTGTCGAGCGCGTCGAGCAAGACGTCGCTCTCGCTCGCACACCTGCTCTCGCGCCGTGCGTCGCCGCGCGCCGAAGTGGTCGGCCTCACGTCGCCAGCGCATCGCGCGTTCGTGAAGCGGGCCGGTTGTTACGACCGAATCGCCGGCTACGACGAGGTCGGCTCGCTCGCGCGTACGCCCGCGGTCTACGTCGACATGGCGGGCAACGGCCCCGTGCTCTCCGCGGTGCACGAGCACTTCGCGGGCGAGCTGAAGCACTCGTGCTTGGTCGGCGCGACGCACTGGGAAGCGCGCGGCGCGGGCAGGCGCGAGCCGTTACCCGGCCCGAAGCCGGAACTGTTCTTCGCGCCCGATCACATCCGCGCCGCAATTCAAGCCCTCGGTGCGGACGCATTCTCGGCGCGCGTCGAATCGAGCTGGGGTCCGTTCGCGCACGCGGCGAGCGGCTGGATCGAGACGACGCGCCACCGCGGCGAAGCCGCCGTTCGCGCCGCGTATCTCGAAGTGCTCGAGAACCGCGCGCTGCCCGAGCGCGGCTACGTGCTCTCGCTGCGCGAGTAGGAGGAGGCGCAGCACCCGCAGCGCGCAGCGAGCCGCAGGCGAGCGAAGATCACCTGAGCGAGCGGTGCTCGCTGTTAGGCCCCGGCGTTGCGTAGAGCAGCTTCACTTCGCCGTGCGGGAGCACGCGATGCCAGAGCCCGCGTGGCACGACGCACGCAGCGCCCGCCGCGAGCTCGATGCGCTCCTCGCCCTCGGGCCGCTCGAGCAGCACGGTGGCTTGGCCTGCGATCACGAAGAGCAGCTCGTCGCCGTCCGGGTGCCGCTCGCCCGCATGCGGCGCTGGCTGGTTCATGACGGCGACGCCGATCGAGAGGCCATCAACGCGCGGCGGCGGCCGCATGTTCGCGAGCAGCGAGATCGCACCGCCGCGATCGAATCCAACGCTTTGCATGGCGAGATCGAGCAGAGCGGTCGTCGGCATCACGGACTCCGAGAGGGGCATGCAGCATACGCGGGGCGAACCGCAGCGCGGCGTGCTAGCGACGCTCCGCGTTGCCGCCGCAAGGGCCGTGAGGAGAGCGCGCGTTGCTGAAGCAGCTCGAACATCCCCAATGGGTGCGCCGCCTCAACCTGTTCGGGCCGTCGGTCGGCGACCCGCGCCACGTGGTCTCGCTCGATGCCGACGAACTCGTCGCGCTCGCCCGCAAGACCACCGGGCTCGATGATTACGGCGACGCAGGCTGGGAGCCCGGCTACCGTGCGCTGATGTCAGCGCTCGACGGCGAGGCGCAGCTCCACTTGTTGGGGCGAGTGCTCACGCGCGCCGAGGTGCTGCGCGTGCTCCAGACGAAGTTGCGTCTTCAGCGCGCGTGGAGCGAGCGGCCTGCGACTTTGCGCGAGCCCGTTGCGGCGCCGCTGTTCGTGCTCGGCCCGCCGCGCTCGGGCACCACGATCCTGCTGGAGCTGCTCGCGCTCGATCCGAGCCTGCGCGCGCCGCTCGCCTGGGAGGCAGCGCACCCACTGCCGCTGCTCTCCGACCCCACGCGTGACGTTGCGCACCGCATGGAACTAGCCGAGAGCGAGCACGAGATGTGGGCTGAGATCGACCCCGCGTTCATCACGATGCACGAGCTGCGGCACGACCTGCCGTGCGAGTGCGTGCACTTCACGCAGGTGGATTTCGCGGGCCCGTATTGGTCGATGCAGTACGACGCGCCCAGCTACATGCAGTGGAAGCTCACGACGCCAGGCCTCGACGCGCGCTTCTACGCCGGGCACCGCCGCTTCTTGCAAACGCTCCAGCACGGCAGCGCGCCCAAGCGCTGGCTGCTGAAATCGCCGGGACATCTCTCCACGCTCCCGGCGCTGTTCGGCGAATATCCCGATGCGCGCGTGATCCACACACATCGCGATCCCACCAAGTTTGTCGGCTCGGTCGCGAACCTGATGTGCACGCTGCGCTTCATGCGCAGCGATGTCGTCGATGTCGCGCAGCAAGGGCAGATCGCGCTCGGCGCGTTCAAGTATCTGCTCGAACTCGGCATGCAGCTGCGCACGAGCGGCGCGCTGCCCGCGCAGCAGATCGTCGATTCGCACTACCTCGACCTGATGAGCGAGCCGGTGGCGAAGCTGCGTCACATCTACGAGCAGCTCGGCCTCGCGTGGCCGAATGGGCACGACGAGCGCATTCGCAGCTACCTGCGCGAAAAGCCGAGAGCGAAGTTCGGCGCGCACGCTTACCGGTACGAGGAACTCGGGCTCGACGTGAACGCAGTGCGCGAGCAGTTCGCGCCCTACGTCGCGCATTATGGGATTCGCGCAGAAAGCTAGGAGGCGCAGGGTGGCCGAGATCGCGAGTGAAGCACGCGGCGCGCTGCGCGAGTTGATCGCGCTGCTGCAAGAAGTCGATCAGCGCTTCCTCTCCGCGGAGTGGAACCTGATGAGCGGCGCGGACGTGGGCGAGGCGACGCGCGCCCTGATGCACATGCTGCAAGGCGGCCTCGCGCTGCAGTTCGAGCGCGCGCCGGAGCGCCCCTCATTTCGCCGCATCGTCTCGCCCACGCGCAAGTTCACGGGGGACAACGCCGACGCGATCTACTACGACGCGCCGGTCTCGGGCGAATACGCCTACCGCGTGCGCGGAAACATGGCCGGCGCGGCCTACGTCTCGATCACGATCGAGGCTGGCGTTGCGGACGGCGGCCTGCGCGGGCGCACCGCGGGCGTCATCAACGACACGCAGTTCGACGTCGCCGCGGACGGCGCCTTCGAGCTCGCACTGGGCGGCCCGGAACGAGCGCGCAACTGGTTGCCGCTACCCGGCGACGCCTACGCGCTGACCACGCGCCACTACTTCGAGGAGCGGCACTGCGTCGCTGCGGACGCCTCGCGCGTGATCCCGCTCGCGATCAAAGTGTTGGGCGGTTCGCCCGCGCCCGCCGCGCCGAGCGACGCCGGGGTCGCCGCCGGCATTCGCCGCGTGATCGGCTTTGTGCGCGGCCGTTCGCTGGAGATGCCGCCGCTCGCGAACCGTGAGCAGCCCGCCTTCGTGTCGCGAGTCCCTAATCAGTTCCCGAAGCCCGCGAAGCCCGGCGCGATGGGGCTCGCCGCGTTCGACGCCGCCTACTCGATGGCGCCCTACGTGATCGGCCCCGATCAGGCGCTCGTAATGAGCGCGCGCTGGCCGAACTGCCGCTGCGCGAACGTCGACCTCTGGACGCGCCACCAGATGACCTACGACTACGCGAACCGCAGCGTGTCACTGAACCGCGCGCAGACGAAGCTCGAAGCCGACGGCAGCTTCCGCGTCGTGATCGCGCACAAGGACCCCGGAGTCCCTAATTGGCTGGACAGCGAGGGCCGCGCGTTCGGGCTGGTGTTCTGGCGCTACATGCTGCCGGAAGGCGAGATCGAGACGCCGCAGGCGAGAGTGGTGAAGTTCGAGGAGGTAGGGCGGTAACCATGCGAGAGTCGATCACAGCACCTGAGGGGGAGCGCAAGGCGGAGAAGGGCTGGTACAACGGCTACAGCTGGAAGGAGCGCGAAGCCAAGTTTCGAGAACTCAAACGCCCAATTTGTTGAGGGGAACTCCCGGTCGCCAGTGGCCCTTGTCAACTGTGCGGCGATGTCGGCGTCCCGGTGGTTTACCACGACGAGGACGACAGCCTTCCGTACCGCTGGCTCCCACCGGCTCTTTTCGCGCTGTGCCGCAACTGTCATCTCGACAAGCTGCACAAGCGTTGTTCGCGCCCGCATCGATGGAATGCGTTTCTCGCTCACGTTCGTCGAGGTGGGTACGCGAGGGATCTCAAAGATCCGAATGTGAAGCGGGCGGTGCTTGCCGTTGAGCGTGCGATTGCACGAGGAGAGCCGCAGCCAACACTTCCCGAGCTGCGCCCGTATCGCGCCACCCCAGGAAGTGAGTGGTTCGCCGCGCTCAGCGTGGATCCAATCGTCGTGTCACCTGGCGCACCGCGGCCGAGGCCGTGAGCGCGGGCTGAAGCGCTCCACAAAGGAGGCGCGATTGGACAGCCTTTGCCTCGCGCCTCACCTCACCCCTCGCACCACGAACTGCGGCAGAACCGCGAGCCACTCACCGCTCGTGATCGCAGCCTCGATGCGCGTGCGCAGCTCGGCGCAGCGCGCTTCGGAGAGCGTCCCGAACTTGCGCGCGTATCCGAGCATGTTCTCGACGACGGGGCGCAAGAAGCCCTTGTCGTCAGCGGAGGCGACGATCTCGACGCGCACGTCGTTGAAGCCGGCGCTGCGGAATGCGCCGCGCAATTTGCGGCCGATGTGCGGCTCGCGAAACGCGGGCGCGGCGGCGGCGAACAATTCGCGCACTTCATCGGGTGTTAGGGGCTCGATCAGCACGAACGCCCAGTCCGAGTCGATCGCGGTGAGCGTGCCGCCGGGTTTCAGCACGCGATGCAGTTCGCGCAGCGTTGTGGCCACGTCAGGCACGTACTCGAGCACATTCTTCGCGAGCGCGCGGTCGCAGCTCGCGTCGGCGAGCGGGAAGCGCTCGCCTGTTAGGTGGTGCACGTCGACGCGCTCCGCTACGCCGGCTTCTACCGCCACCGCACGCGCGCGCGTCACGAACTCCGCGTTCACGTCGAGGGCGTGCACGCGCCCGCTCGGGCCGACCAGGCGCGCGATCTGCGCGGCCACGTAGCCGGGCCCGCAGCCGAGATCGAGCGCGGTCAAGCCGGGCGCGAGCGCGAGCGGGGCCAGCAGCTTGTCGGCGCGCTTGTCATCGAGCCGAAACATCTCGTCGTAACGAGCGAAGCGATCCGGCTCGATCGTGACCCAGTGATCGCGGAAGTAGCTGTCGAGCGAGGACATAAGGGCGCCTCCCAGAAGGAGTCGCCCGTATACACCAGGCATTCGACGGCCGGGGAACGCGGGCCGCTTACGCCGCGGGCGTGCTGCATCGCGGCGTCGCCCGGTTTCTCGAACGGGTTGCCCATCGGGAAGTTCACGAACACGCTGCGCGGCGGCAGCACTTGTTGGGTGAGATCGCGGCCGGCCGAGATGAGCACGGCCGGGATGCGGCGGGCTTCGAGAGTGCGTGCGACCAGCCCGCGGTCGGGTCGTCGACCGATCAAGCGGGCACGAGCAGGAACGAATCGACGCGCGCGGCGCGGGATCGCCTTCACGACGAGCGCCGCGCCCCCGGTCATCTCCGCCTCAGCACGACCATCGCTCTGCGCACGATCGCGGCGGCGGGCTGGCCCTCGATGCTGAACGCGCTGTCTCCGGCCGCGCCGCTTGCTGCCGGATGCCACGACTCGATGGCGAACTCGGGGCAAGCGCCCACGCGTTCGACGAAGGAACTCGTCGTGTAGCCGCGCAGATGAGAACCGGCGCCCCACGCAAGGCTTCGCGTAATGCCCGCTTCGGTCACGGCGACACCCTCGTTCTCGCCGCGCACGGTGACTTCGCCGCGCGTCACCTCCCAGCCTTCGCTGGTGGTGGTCACCGGGTCGTCGGCGCTCCGCAGGAATCCGAGATCAATCACGTAGACGCCGCAGGGTCGCAGCGCTGCCGCCATGCAGCGCAGATGCGCGTCGGCCGCGCTGTCGCTGTGAAGCAGGCGGAACGAACTGATTGGGTTGAAAGCGGCGCCGAAGGGCTCGCGCACTGAGAACGCGGTCATGTCGGCGCAGAGCGTCGCAAGGTGCGTCGCCTCGGCGGCGGCTTGCTCAAGCGCGAGTTCGAGCATTGCCGGGCTCGAGTCGAGGCCGGTGACGCGAAAGCCGCGCCGAGCGAGCAAGCGCGCGACCCGCGCGGGACCGCAGCCGACTTCGAGGAGCGACTCGGCAGGTGTTATGCCGCAGCGCGCGAACGTGCGGAACTCGGCTTCGCTGCTGCGGTCGAAGCCGAAGAGAATGTCGTAGTAGAGCGGGTGGTCGTAGATCGTGTCGGTGGCCATGTGTCGTCTCCCGAGGCGGGCGCGAGCGGAGGGCTCGAGGCGCAGTGGTCATGCAGGCGCACGCTGCGCGAGGCGAACCCGCGAGGGCGCTCTTGAATCGATGCGTACTCGGATCAATGAGAGAACATGACCCGCGCAGCGTCCTACGCCGGGAAGTTCCAGTCAAGCTGAGAACGCCACGAAGATCGCTCAATTCGAGGACGCGATAGCGTGCGCCGCATGCGCCTCGCGAAGCCCTGCATCGATGTCGGCATTCTCACCAATCGCGGCGAGGAGCAGCTGGCGTTCTGGCAGCGCGAGGTGGGCTTGCCGTTCGAGGAGCGGCTGCCCGTGCGGCGCGGTTTCGCGCAGATGCGTCACGGCATGAATGGCTCGGTGTTCAAGCTGAACGTGGTGAAGGAGCCGGTGCCTGATAACCCGCGCGCGGGGTACCGCGAACTGTGGATCGCGCGCGAAGGAGTCGCTGCACCGCGCGCGCTCGAGGATTCGGACGGGAACCGCGTCGTGCTCGTGCCGCCGGGGCATCAGGGCATTACGGGCATCGGCGTCGTGCTCACGGTGCGCGATGCGGCTGCGCATCGTCGCTTCTACACGCACACACTCGGGCTCGCGGAAACCGCGCCCGGCGCGTTTTGCTGCGGCACTTCGCTGTTCTTCGTGCGCGAGGATGCCAGCGCGCGCGGCGACGCTTCGCGCGACGGGCTCGGCTACCGCTACACGACCATCCAAGTGTGGGACTGCAACGCCGAGCACGCTGGCGTGCTCGCCCGCGGCGGCGCGGAGGGCGCGCCGGCGATCACACTCGGTGAGACGGCGCGCTTTTCGTTCGTGCGCGATCCCGACGGCAACTGGATCGAGATTTCGCAGCGCGCCTCGCTCACCGGCCCGCTGCCTTAGTGACGAGCGCGGCCTAATGGCATCCGCGTTGCCCGAAGCCGCAGCCGCGCTCGCCGCGCCGGGCTGGCTGTGGATCCCGATCACGATCGCGGCCGCGCTCGCGCAGAACCTGCGCACTGCGGTGCAGCGCAAACTGAAGGGCGTGCTCTCCACGAATGGCGCGAACTACACGCGCTTCGTGTTCGGCGTGCCGCTCGCGGCGAGCTATCTGGCGGCGCTTGCGTTGTTAGGCGATATCGAGCTCGCACGGCCCAACGCACGCTTCCTCGTCTCGGTGACGCTCGGCGGCATCGCGCAGATCCTCGGCACCTCGGCGCTGCTCGAGGCAATGGCGCGCCGCAACTTCGCCGCGGGCATCGCGTTCTCGAAGACCGAGGCGGTGCAGGCCGCGCTCTTCGAGGTGTTCGTACTGGGAGCCGCGCTCTCTGAGGGGGGCGCGCTCGCGATCGCGGTCGCCACCGCGGGCGTGCTGCTGATCTCGCTCGCGCGTCCGGGCGAGACGGGCCTGCGCGATTCCGCGCTCTGGCTCGGCGTCGCGTCGGGCGGGCTCTACGCGATCTCGGCAGTGGGCTTCCGCTCGGCGTCGCTCGCGCTCGCGCACCCGTCGTACCTGATGAGTGCGGCCACCGTGTTGCTCTTCGCGCAGACCCTGCAAACTGTGCTGCTGGGCGGCTGGCTGTTATGGCGCGAGCCCGGGCAACTCGCAGCCGTGCGCGCGAACTGGCGCGTCGCGAGCCTCGCGGGGCTCACCGGCACGCTCGCCAGCGCGGGCTGGTTCACCGCGATGACGCTCACAGTGGCGGCCTACGTGCGCACGCTCGGGCTGGTGGAGTTGCTGTTCACGTTCGCGATCGGCCGCATCGTGTTTCGCGAGACCCCCGCGCCACGCGAACTCGCGGGCGCGCTGCTGCTAGCGGTTGGCATTGCGCTGCTGCTGAACGCGAGCTGAGCGCGCTGGCGCTCGGTCGCAAGCGGTCGCGAGCCGACAGCGCAGAGAGGCAGCGGGGTCTGACCCCGCTGCCTCTCTGCGCTGTGCGGTTGCGTCCGCCTCCGCCTCCGCTTCTGTCGCGGCGTGCGCGAGAGGCGCAGGAAGAGGTCTGCGCGGGCCTGCGCCGTTACTTGCACTCTTCGGGCGCGCTCTCGCGATAGATTGCGCGGCATGTCGCAACCGCGTCCGCTCGTGAGCGGAATTGTCACTTGCTTCAACGAGGAGCGGCACCTGCACGCCTGCCTCGAGAGCCTCGCTTGGTGCGACGAGATCGTGGTGCTCGATTCGTTCTCGACCGACCACTCGGCCGAGATCGCGAAGAGCTTCCCGAACGTGCGCTTCTTCGAGCGCACCTATTACGGCGCCGCCGCCGCCAAGAACTTCGCGCTCGACCAGGCGCGCCACGCCTGGCGCTTCATCCTCGATTCCGATGAGCGCTGCACCCCCGAGTTGCAGCGCGAGATCGAGGCACTGCTGGGCAGGGGGCCGGCGCACGGGGCCTACACCGTGAAGCGCCGCTGCTTCTTCCTCGGCCGCGAGATTCGCTTCTCAGGTTGGCAGCGCGACCGCGTGGTACGCCTCATCCAAGCCGGCGCCGCCCGCCACGCGAACGCACGCGTGCACCCCAAAGTGCTCGTGCAAGGCGCAGCGCCGCTGCTCGCGAGCCCGATCCTCCACTACATGATCGAGGACTTTCACGAGTACTCGCAGCGCATGCTCAAGTACGGTTATTGGGGCGCAGCGCAGGCGTGGCGCGACGGCACGCGCGCGCACTCCTTCGCCGATGTCTGGTTCCGCCCCGTCTGGCGCTTCTTCCGCAGCTACGTGCTCCAGCTCGGCTTCCTCGACGGTGGCGTCGGCATCACGTTCTGCATGTGTCAGGCATTCGCGACGTACACGAAGTGGTCGCTGCTGTGGAGCTGGCAGCTCGACGCCGCGCGCGGCCGCGAACCGCAGCTGCCCGCGTTCGACGAGCGCGAGGAGACCTGGCGGGGAGCGGAAGCCGCGCGCGAGTAGCGGCTCGACGGATCGCGGAACTTCACGCCTCTTCGACGATCTTCAGCGCCCGATTCGGGCAGTAGCGCACCGCCGCTTCCACCTGCGCGCGCGTCGCTTCGGGGAACGGATCGAGCAACAGCTGCGCCTGCCCATAATCACCCGCGCGTTCGACTACGAGAAACACGTCTGGCGCCTCGCCCATGCACACGCCGTGACCCTGGCAGAGATCGCGGTCGATCAGCACGCGCAGCTTCATCGCACGCGTCTCCTGTAGCTGAGCCGGCACGGCTCGCTGGTACGCAGAATCAACGACGGCATCTCGTCGCGGTAACTCTCGGGCGCGTCCACCAATGCGAACTCGTAGCGCGCGAGCAGCGCCGTGAAGATCGCCTTCACTTGTAGCAGCGCGAACGCGTTGCCCACGCACTTGCGCCTGCCAGCGCCGAACGGGATGTACGCGAAGACGTTCTCAGGGAACGCGCGCTCGGGGTCGAAGCGCTCAGGGTCGGGGTAGTGCTCGGGAATGCGGTGTGCGACGTAGGGCGAGACCACGATCGTCGCGCCACTCGGGATTACGGCGCCCTTGAACGTGAAATCGCGCTTCACGAGCCGCATCAGCGTGACGAGCGGCGGGTGGATGCGCAGCACCTCGAACACGAAGCGCTCGAGCGCGGGCAACTCGCGCAGCGCTGCGTGCCCGAGCTCGCCGCCCGGCGCGTAGACGGAATCCACTTCGCGGACGAGGCGCGCGGCGTGCTGCGGGTGACGCGCGAGCTCGACGATCGTCCAGGTCGCGGTGTTCGAGCTGGTGTGAAAGCCCGCGAACATGATCCAGATGACCATGCCCACGATCTCGTCGTCTCTGAGCCGCCGCCCGTCGAGATAGGCCGCTTCCATGAACGACTGCAACATGTCGGGCGACTGCGCGCCGGTGCGGCGCCGCTCCTCGATCACGGCCGTAATCAGTTCGACGAGCCGCGCTCGCGAGCGGTCGCGACGCGCAAACGCTTCCTGCTGGCCGTACGGATCGAGGATCGACTCTGCCGAGACTGCGTGTTCGAGATCCTGATAAAGCGCGCCGAACTCGTCCGTCAGCTTCGCGCGGAACTCGCTGCCCATTAGGCAGTGCGTCGAGGTGCGCAGCACGAGCTCCTTCAGCTCGTCGTAGAAGTCCTTCTCGCCGGCATCGTCCCAACGCGCGACCCACTCCTCGACTTCGCGCGCGATCACGCTCGCGTAGGCCTTCATGCGATCGAGGCGCAGCGCGTTCGCCTGCATCTTCACTTGCTGGCGCTCGAGTTCGAGCGGCGCGCCGAACTGAATGCCCTCGCCGAACACGGGCACCATGAACCGGTACGGCTCGGACGCCGAGAGCTGATCGTCCGGGGCGCGGAAGACGGCCTCCGATGCCTCGGGGCTGCTCAATAACACGTGGCACGCCCCGCCCAGCTCGAACTCGGCGAACTCGCCGCACTCGCGGTAGGCGCGCAGCATGAAGTGCGCGGGGTGCGCGACGAACTCTTCGTAATGCCCGCTGCCGGGCTTTGCGCCGGAGACGACCGGCCAGCCCGCGCCGCTCACGCCACCGGCCTCGGCCGCACTCTCGGAAACTCGGGGTGCCGGAATGCGTCGCCTGGCTTCAGGCGGCCGGAGAGCAGCTGGAACACGCTCGTGGCCTTGGATTCGGGAATCGTCTTGTCGGTCAGGAACGGGCGCTGCGCGTAGCGCGCATCGGCCCCGAAGAACCGTAGTGACAACGTGCGCCGCCGCGCGCCCGCATGGGTGGCAGCGCCGCCGTGCAGGAGCCCGGGATGAAACACGACCGCGTCGCCCGGCTCGACGCCGAACGCCACGACGTCCCAACTTGTTGGGTCTCGCTGGCGCTCGGCCTCGATGTTCGGGAGCCGCGGCAGCGAGCCATCGCCGTAGATCGGCGTCGTGTCGTCAGCCGGATCGAACGCCGAGCCGTCGTACATCGGGCCGTTGTGCGAGCCGCGCACGAACTCGAGCGAGTGCTCGCGCGCCACGGCGTCGAACGAGATCCACACCACCGCGATCTGCTCGCCGTCCACGGGCAGGTACGACGAATCCTGGTGCCATGGCGTGCGGCGCGTATCGCCGCCTTCTTTCAGGAATACCTGCTCGTACATGAACCACACGTCGGGCGCGTTCCAGAGCGCGGCGACGGCGTTCGGCGGCTGGCGTCGCGTGCACGAGATCGCGGTAGACGGGCTGTGCGCTGCGGTTCGCGAGATCCTGATAGAAGCGGCCATCGCCGCCCGCATAGGTGTTCGCGCTCGGGCTCGGGTTCGCGAGGCTCCACTCGTAGGCGACGCGCGCGTCGGCGAGCTCGCGCTCGCCTAGCAGCCCACGCAGGCACACCACCCCATCACGCCGGAAGGTGGCGCGCATTGCGTCGTCGATGCGCGTTCCCGCGCTGCTCGCCGTCACGAGAGCACGTAGTCCGCAGCGTCAACGCTGCGGGTTTCTTGCCAGTACTCGAGCAGCGTGAAGGGCCAGTTCTGCGCGACGCGCCCGCTCGCGCTCTTGTACCAGCTGCTCACTTTCGAGACTCCCCACACCATATTCCGGTTGCCCTCGTCGATGCGTTCGTTGTAGGCGTCGTGCACGTCCTGCTTGCACTCGAGCGAGCGCTTGCCGCTTTCGAGGAGCAGACGGATCGCGTTGACGATGTAGCGCGTCTCGCACTCCGAGAAGTAGATGATGCTGCCGTTCACCACGATGTTGGTGTTCGGGCCGTACATGAAGAAGAAGTTCGGGAAGTTCGGCGCGGTGAGGCCCAGGTAAGCCCGCGCGTTTCCGTCCCACTGCTTGTGCAAATCCGCGCCGCCGCGGCCGAGCACCTGCATCGGCGTCAAGAACTTCGAGGCTTGGAAGCCGGTGGCGAAGACGATCACGTCCGCGGGGCGCTCGACGCAGTCCTGGCTGACGACCCCGTTCGCGGTGATCTCGCGAATGCCTTCGGTTATCAGGTTCACGTTGGGTCGCTTCAACGCCGCACACCAGACGCCGTTGTCGACCAGGATGCGCTTGCTCGCGGGCGGATAGTTCGGCACGACCTTCGGGATTAGGTCGGGGCGGTCGGCGAGCTGCGCGCGCAGCGCCTCGGCGAGCAGCGCGCGCAACTCCTCGTTGCCCGCGCTCACGCTGTCCTCGTGCCCGGTCCAGGCGCGGTCGACGCGCACGCGCGGCAGAAACATGCCGTCGCCGGTGCGCCAGAACAGCCAGAAACGGTGCCAGTGCCCCGCGTGCGGCACGTGCGCGAACAGCCAGCGCTGGCCCGCTGGAATCTCGGCGTGGTAATCGGGCGCGGGCAACAGCCAGTTCGGCGTGCGCTGGTAGATGTCGAGCTGCGCCACCTGCTCGGCAATTACAGGCACGAACTGCGCAGCGGTCGCGCCAGTCCCAATCACTGCGACGCGCTTGCCCTTGAGGTCGACGCTGTGGTCCCAGCGCGCCGAATGAAACGACGGCCCACGGAAGCGATCTCGCCCCGCGATCTCGGGCAGCTTCGGCTGATTGAGCTGGCCGACAGCGCTGATCAGCGCGCTCGCTTCGATGAACTCCTCCGCGCCATCGGGCTTGCGCACACGAATGCGCCAAAGCGAGCGGTCCTCTTGCCACGCGGCCGAGAGCACCTCCGTCTTGAAACGGATCAGCTTGCGCAACTCGAAGCGCTCGGCGCACTCGCGGAAGTAGGCGAGCAGCGCGGGCTGGGTGGAATAATGATTCGGCCAGTCGGACTTTTGCGCGAACGAATACGAGAAGAACGAGTTCGCGACGTCGACGCGGCAGCCGGGGTAGGTGTTCTCGTACCAAGTTCCGCCCACTTCGTCGTTCTTCTCGAGCATCACGCAGGGCACGCCGGCTTGCGTGAGACGATGCGCCGCGAGCAGCCCCGACATGCCGGCGCCAATAATCACCACGCGGAAATCGCGGCCCGGCGCGAGCGCCTGCGCGTTCCAGTTCGGCGCGCGCAAATCGTTGTCGCCGACTGAGAGCTCCTCCTTCACGAGCGGCAGATACGGCTCGATCTCCGCCTCGGGCGAAATCCAGCGCAGGATGCCGCGCAGGAAATCGTCGCTCGGCATCGGCGGCGCGGGGCAGCCGGCGTCGCGGTACTTCGCGAGCACCGCGAGAGCGTGCGCGCGCGCTGCTTGCGCCGCCGCTTCGCCGCCCTCGAAGCCGCTCGGATCGCCGACCATCGACGAAGTATCAGGGCGCAAGTCGGCGCGCAGCACGCCGAGATCGCCCGTGATGTGCGCGAGCGCGGGCAACAGCGAGGGCAGGTGCGCCTCCGCCAGCGCGCGCGCGATCTCGTCGTTCGTTTCCGTAATGCGCTGCGCCGGGCGCGAGAGATCCATCGTGTGCTCCGAGTGCGAAGGGAGGGTGATCGTCGCAGCTCTACGCGCCCAGCTTCCAGTTCGCCTCCGCCACGAGCTTCTGCATGAACGCTTCGCCGTAGGCGTCCTCGGGCGCGGCGCGCACGAGGCGGTCGAGCACCTGCGCGTCGTTGCCAACGAGGATCCGCCAGCGTTCCTGGCGCACGCCGTCGAGGATCACGCTCGCGGCTTCAGCGGCGGTCATGGGCGCGTCGTCGCGGAAGCTGTCGCCGCCAGCGATTAGGGCGAGGCGGATCTGTTCGGGTGAGAGCCCCGCCACCGGCAGCCCCATGCGCGTCATGCGGTCGCGCGCCTCCGCGAGCTTCTCCTCGGGCAACTCCTTCGGATCGCGCCCGAGCACTTTGGCCGAGTTGATCACGATCGATGTCCCGATGTGCCCCGGCATCACCACCGACACTTTTACGTGTGGCGCGTTGACGCGGAAATCATTGATCAGCGCTTCGCTGAAACCCTTCACCGCGAACTTCGCCGCGCTGTAGGCGCTGTGCGCGCTGCGCGGCCCGAGCGAGGCCCAGAAGCCGTTCACGCTGCTGGTGTTGATTAGGTGGCCTTCGGGCGCGGCGACGAGCATCGGCACGAACGCGCGCGCGACGAAGTACACGCCGTTCCAGCACACCGCGAAGGTCTTGTCCCACTCGTCGCGCGCGTCGCAGACGAAGCTGCCGCCGCCGCCGATGCCGGCGTTGTTGAAGACGAGGTGCACGCACTCGGTGGCGTGCTCCTTCGCGACGGCATCGCGAAACGCGAGCACGCGCGCCTCGTCCGAGACATCCGCGACGAACGTCGTCACGCGCACGCCGCGGTTCTCGCGTGCGCACAGCGCCTTCGTCTGCTCCATGTTCTCGGCGCTCACGTCGCAGATCGCGATGTGGCAACCCTCCGCAGCCAGCTGACGCGCGAGCTCGCGCCCCATGCCCGTGCCGCCGCCCGTGATCACCGCGATTTTTCCGTCGAAGCGTTCCATTTCTTTGTCCTCCAGAGCGTCGAAGCTTGCCTCGGCGCCGTGCTGTTAGCGAGACTCGCCCCCTTTCTCGCTGCGCGCGGCGAAGCCGCCGCTTGCGTTCGCCCCAGGAGAACTGCCAAATGCCCGACCCGCGCCCACTTCGTTTCGCAATCATCGGCGCCGGCATGGCTGGCGTGCTCGCGGCCATCAAGCTGCGCGAGGCCGGCTACGACGATTTCGCGGTCTACGAGAAGGGCGCTTCGGTCGGCGGCACCTGGCGCGAGAACACCTATCCGGGGCTCTCCTGCGACGTGCCCTCGCACATCTACAGCTACGCGTTCGAGCCGAACCCCGAATGGAGCCACCGCTTCTCGCCCGGCGCCGAGATCCGCGAATACTTCGAGGGCGTCGCGCGCAAGTATGAAGTGCTGCCGCGCATCCGCTTCAACACCGAGATTGCGCGGCTCGAGTTCTCGGGCGGCCGCTGGCGCATCGAAACGAAGACGGGCGAGCGCGACGAAGCGGACGTCGTGATCGCCGCGACCGGCGTGCTGCATCACCCGAACCTCCCGAAGATCGCGGGCGTCGATTCCTTCGCGGGCGCGTGCTTCCACAGCGCGCGTTGGGACCACTCGGTCCCGCTCGATGGCAAGCGCATCGGCGTGATTGGCACCGGCTCAACCGCGATCCAGATGACCGGCGCGCTCGTGCCGCGCGCAGCGAAGTACTCCTTGTTTCAGCGCACCGCGCAGTGGGTCGCGCCGCAAGAGAACCCCGCATACAGCGAGGACGAGAAGGCGACGCTGCGCGGGGATCGCAGTGCGCTGCAAACCCTCCACGTCGAGATGACGAAGACCTTCCACGAGACGTTCTCGAACGGCGTGGTCGACGCGAACTCCGAGCAGATGAAGGGGCTCGAGGCGGTCTGCCGCGCGCATCTCGAGGGAGCTGTCGCGGATCCGGCGCTGCGCGAGAAGCTGCGACCTAATTACAGAGCCGCGTGCAAGCGGTTGGTGATCTCGGGCGATTTCTATCCGGCGATCCAGAAGCCGAACGCCGAGCTCGTGACCGAAGCGATCGAGCGCATAGAGCCCGGCGGCGTGCGAACGCAAGACGGACGCCTCCACCAGCTCGACGTGCTCGTGCTCGCGACGGGCTTTCGCGTGGACCGCTTCATCCGCCCGATCGCGGTGACCGGGCGCGACGGCGTGAAGCTCAACGAGGTCTGGGCCGAGCGGCCGAACGCGTACCTCTCGGTCTCGATTCCGCGCTTCCCGAATTTGTTCATGCTGAACGGCCCGAACGGCCCGGTCGGAAACTTCTCCCTAATCACCATCGCCGACATGCAGCTCCACTACATCCT
>JANNRF010000346.1:0-4728 GCA_031401135.1 Deltaproteobacteria bacterium
GCGCAGCACTCGCGGAGGCCACTGTTCGACTCCGCTCAGCTTCGCCTCGCTGCGCGCGGCGAAGCGCCGCTTGCTGGTTACTTACGGGGACACTCCTGCCTTGCGTGCGCTACCGGCATCGCGCAGGAACCTTCCGTGAACGACTCGTCGCCCAAACTCGGCCCGCCCCCGCTCGCTCCGTTCGGGCTGGTGCTTCACCACGACGGGCGTTGGTCGCACGACGGGCAGCCGATCCTGCACCGCCGCATGCGCGAGCACTTCGATCGCAGCATCCGGTACCTCGCGGACGAGCGGAAGTTCGTCGTGACGCTGCGGCACTTCCGCGGCGAGATCGGGGTCGAGGAGGCTGCGTTCTTCGTGCGCAGCATCGACCTCGCGAGCGGCGAGATCGCGCTCTCGGATCGCACGCGCGAGCGGCTCGCGGTGGCGAGCCTGCACGCCTCGCCGCGCGACGGCGCACTGCTTTGCCGCGTGAAGCGCGAGCTCGCGCCCGAGGGCCTGCTTGCGCGCTTCGGCCATGGCGCGCAGGCGGAGCTGTTAGGGGCGATCGAGCCTGACGGCGCGGGCTTTGTGCTCGCAATCGGCGGCCGGCGCGAGCGAGTGCCTGAACTCGAGTGAGCGACCGGTTGCGTCGCAGACAGCATCTCGGCGCTCACGCCGCGCGCGGAGCCTTCACGAGCGCGAGCTGCGTGGGCCCGCGCACGAGGAACGACTCGAGGCGCGGCGGCACCGCGTCGCGCTTTTGCAGCGCGACGAGGCGCGGCACCAGCGCTTCGAGCGCAACTCGCGCCTCGAGCCGCGCGAGCGCGGCGCCGAGGCAGAAGTGCTTGCCGAACCCGAACGCGATGTGACCCTGCGCCTGGCGCACGATGTCGAAGCGGTCCGCCGCCGGGAAGCGTCGCTCGTCGCGATTCGCCGAGCCGATCAGCGCCGCCACCGTCGCGCCCTTCGGGATGCGCACGCCCGCGATCTCGCTGTCCGCCGTTGCGAGGCGGAACACCGCCTGCACCGGCGCGTCGAAGCGCAGCGTCTCCTCGATCGCGTCGGGAATCTGCGCGGGGTTTGCGGCGAGGCGCGCGAGCTGATCCGGGTGATCGAGCAGCGCGTTCACCGCGTTGCCGATCAAGTTCGTCGTCGTCTCATTGCCCGCAACGAGCAGCAACAGCACGAACATCATCGCGTCTTGCGGATGCAGCGCGTCGCCATCGCGGCCCGACACGATCGCGCTGATTAGGTCGTCCCCTGGCGCGCGCCGCCGCTCGCGTGCGAAGCGCGAGAGGTACGTGAGTAGTTCCTCCATCGTGTCCAGCACCCGCGGATTGAACGCATCCTCGCGGCCGGCGCCGGTCGCGGTCTGGATCACCATGTCCGACCAGCGCTTGAAATCGTGCCTGCGTTCGTGGGGGATGCCGAGCATCTCCGCGATCACGGTGACCGGCAGCGGCACCGACAGATCCGCGACCAGGTCGAAGCTCTCGCTGCGATCGAGCTTCGCGACGCACTCCGCGACCACTTCGCGCGCTCGCGCTTCCCAGGCCGCGATTCGGCGCGGCGTGAAGCCGCGGTTCACGATCGCTCGCAGCGCGTCGTGCCGCGCTCCGTCCGAAGCAATTAGGCTCGGCGTCATGAGCAACAGGAACGGATTCAGCCGAGCCTTCCACATCAGCCGCGCGCTGTACCAAAGCATTCGCGGCGTGAACGGCATCCCGTTCTCGAGGCCCTTGGGCTGTAGGACCGTGAGCATCGCGCGCGATGAAAAGAGATCGTGCGAGCGCAGCACCTGCTGCACGTCGTCGAAGCGCGACACAACGTACATCCCGGATTCGCGCGAGTGATGAACGGGCGCTGCGTCGCGAAGTGCGCGGTAGAGCGGGTAGGGATCGTCGCGGCCGACGTCGCGCAGCGGATTGAAGGACAGCGTCACGAGCTTCTCCGGCAGGCGCGCGGCGAGGCCAGACTATGCAGCGGAGCGCGCGAGCGCGATGCCCGCTGCCACCGCCGCGACGCCGAGAACGACGCTGCCGAACGCGTACAAGAGAGCGGCTGATGCGCGCCCGGACTGAAGCAGCTGCCACGTCTCGAGACCGAAGGCCGAGAAGGTGGTGAAGCCGCCGAGGAAGCCGCCCGTGAGCGCAAGCCGCCAGTGCGCGTGCAGCGGCCAGCGCGTCTCGAACCCTGCGAACAACGCGCCGATCGCGAGGCAGCCCGCCACGTTCACGAGCAGAGTTGCCCACGGCAGAGGGCGGACCGGCAAGAGCGCCGCGATCCCGACGCGCGCGAGCGCACCCAGCCCGCCGAACACGAAAACCAACGCCCACTGCATCGTGCGCAGCCTAGTGCGTGACGAGAATCATTCTCCACCCGCCGCAGATGGGTGTATGTTGCGAAGACGCTGAGATAGAGCAGCACTTCATCGCTGAATCGCCGCCGCCAGAGCAACGCCGACCACAACGGGAGGAAAGCTCATGGAAGACACGCCGCCGGGCCAGTAAGCGGGGCGCGGCCGAAGTCGCCGCGCCCCTTCCCGCCGCGCTGCGGCGCGGCCGCCGCCGATTCGCGCACGCGCGCGTTGCGCGCGCCGAAGCGGCGGCCCTCTCGGGGGTCGCATGGTCGAACTATTCGTAGTGCTGGCAGTTGTTACGGTCGTACTCGGACCGATCGTGCTCGGGGCCCTCGGTGGACTCACGAGCCTGTGGATCGGGAAGAAGTACGTCCCGCACCATCATTCGCAGATTCACGATCAGGAGGTCGACGACTGACGCTTTCCACCTCGCCGCTCCGGCCTCTCGCGGCGCGATCGCCTGCCTCGTCGAATCGAGCCGGCCCGCGCAAAACGTGATCGAAGCCGTAGAGCGGATGAGGACCCGTAGCGGGGCGCGCGCAAGGCGCGCTCCGCTGCGGGTTTTCGTATGCGAGAGGTGAGGGCGCGTTTCGGGTGAGCCGCTCGCCCTTTCGCCATCGACGCCCCCGTGCGCTTCCGGCATTCTCCGCCGCCCGCTGCGCCGGCACGTTCGCGTTCCGAGCGAGGCACACGGCGCCGTAGCCAAGTGGTAAGGCATGGGTCTGCAAAACCCTGATCCCCGGTTCGAATCCGGGCGGCGCCTCCAGTGAAATCAAGGGGTTACGCGACATCCGGGTCCGGTCCTCCAAGCCGGGTAAGCAGGGGGCAAGCAAGCGGCGCCCTCTCGACGAACAGCGGCCCTCTGGGCACGGCTACCCCTCGCCCTGGCGTCTCGGGCTCCGCCACCTACGGTCGGCCCGCTTGTCTTGACGCCGGGGGGTGGTCATGGACGCATTGGTCCGAGAGGCCGCGCGAATCGAAGAAGACGCCCTGCATTCGGCGAAGGGCCACTTCGAGGCCGCCCGCCGTTGGGGTGCCGTCCACCACGCCTTCGGAGTTCCTGTCGCGCTGCTTGCGGCCGTGGCAGGA
Organism: Deltaproteobacteria bacterium; assembly: GCA_031401135.1. Taxonomy (GTDB): domain Bacteria; phylum Myxococcota_A; class UBA9160; order UBA9160; family UBA6930; genus VGRF01. The sequence goes on from JANNRF010000346.1 coordinate 3,431, forward strand.
GCCTCGGCGTTCAAAGACTGGACCGAAGCGGCAGTCGCGTTGTCAGCCGTTGTAGCCGGGCTGACCGCCGTCTCGACCTTCCTCGATCCGAGCAGCAAGGCTGCGACGCACCACCAGGCGGGCGCGCGATTCAACTCGCTAAGGAGCCGCGCTCGATTCTTCCAGCAGATCGACTTAGACGCGCAGGCCGCTGGCGAGTCGAACATCGAGAAGCTCCGCGAGCTGGCCAATCTCCGCGACTCCTTGAACGAATCCAGCCCCCAGATTCCGCGTTGGGCGTTCGTACGCGCACGCAAGGGAATCGCCGCGGGCGAAGCCAGCTACGTCGTGGACGCGAGGTGAGATGCGGTGGCCCATTTGCTCGTCAGCGCGTACTTCCAACAGAAGGCAGTACGCGTCCAACCGTCGGAGGCAGCGCTCGCGCGCGCCCGGGTACACGCGCAACAGATTCGAAGACGGCTCGAGACGAGCTTTGAAGTCAAGCGAATCGACCTGATCGGGAGTCATGCGAAGGGCACGGCCATCAGGGGCTCAAGCGATCTCGACCTGCTTGCCGTCATGACTCGGGAAGAGGCGCGAAAGTGGGCGCGCGACGACAGCTCGCGGACCCTGATAAATCGGGTGGGGAACGACTTGCGCCTGCGGTTCCCTCTCACCAGCGTGCGCCGCGACGGCCAGGCAATTGTCGTCAGATTCCAGCAGGGGGAATTCGCGGTGGATGTCGTACCGGCGATTTTTGCCCGCTTTGGCGCTGCGCCGACCTACTGGATTCCGGATGGAGGCGGGGCTTGGACGGAAACGTCACCCGCCGCGCAGTTGAAGCTCCTCGCTGAAGCCGACGCGAAATCGGGGGGGGAAAGCCGTGCCGATCATCCGGCTGCTGAAGTGGTGGGCGGCATCACGCGCGAGTACTTGCGGCGCGCGCTCCATGTACTTCGAAGCAGCCGTGCCGCTGTGCGGAGTCAGCGTTGGCATGACGTACGCCGAATCCCTCGCCACCGTGTTTGGTCAGCTCCATCGCGCGAACTCGCCGGACCTAACTGATCCCAGCGGGGTCTCGCGGACACCGGTCGCGGTCGCGGCGACCAGGACGCAGCGCGAGGGGGTTCGCGTAGCGCTCGCGCAGTCGGCGGAGCGCGCATCGCGCGCTCTCGCGGCAGAATCGAAGGGTCGAGTTCAGGAAGCCCTGCGGATTTGGGCGCTCGTCTTCAACCACACGTAGCGCCCAACAGCAGCGGGTCGGTTTACGCGTCGACGATCTGCGCCAGCTCCGTGTACCGGCACAAAGCGTTCGCGAG
>JANNRF010000347.1:0-10717 GCA_031401135.1 Deltaproteobacteria bacterium
TGGTCGATTACGGAACAGCTGCACGCCTCAGTGGGGCTCCGCTACTTCGACTTCAAAGAGAGCCGCAGGCTGAACTTCGGCGGCGTCTTTGCGGCGCTCACGATCGATCAGCCCGGCAACTCGTCTTCGGACGGCGTGAACCCGCGCTTCATCTTCTCGTACACGCCGACGGACGACCTCGAAATGTCCGTGCAGGCCGCGAAGGGCTTCCGGCTCGCCGGCGTGAACGATCCGCTCAACGTGCCGATCTGCAGCCCGGCCGACCTCGCGACCTTCGGCGGTTTCGGCAGCTGGAAGGACGAGGAGGTGTGGAACTACGAGGCCGGCGCCAAGGCGCGCATCGCGGACGGGCGTATCACGGCGAGCGGCGCGGTGTTCTACGCCGACATCAAGGATCTGCAGGCCACCGTCGAGGCCGGCACCTGCTCCTCGCGCATCATCTTCAATGTGCCGAAGGCGCGCGCGATCGGAGTCGAGTTCGAACTGGCAGCGTCGCCGGTCGAGAACATCGATCTATCGGCCTCGATGAATTACACGAGCGCCGAGCTGCGCTCGACCGTCACGTCGACTCCGGTCGGCGGGCCGCCGGTTGTCGTCGGCGGCATCGAGAAGGGCAATCGCCTGCCGACCGTGCCGAAGTTCCAGTTCTCGGCGGCAGGCACCTACACCGCGCCCGGCCTGGTGAACGACATGGACGGCTTCGCGACGCTCTCGTACCAGCACGTCGGTTCGCGCTGGACCCAGCTCGCCGACCAGGACCCGGCGTTCTTGAACCCGATCCCTCTGATCACGTCCGTCGGTAATCCGACCATTTCAACCCTCGTGCTCGACCCGAAGCTGGGCGCCTACGATCTGGTGAACACGCGCGTCGGCGTGCGCAACGAGAAGTGGGAGCTGGCCTTCTACATCAACAACCTGACGGACGAGCGCGCCGAGCTCGGCCTCGACCGCGAGCGCGGCGGCCGCGCCCGCGTCGGCTTTCTGACCAACCAGCCGCGCACCTTCGGCTTCAACACGCGCATCGCGTACTAGCCGAAGCTCCGTAACAGCACACGCGCCCGGAGCGGGAGACTGCTCCGGGCGCGTCGTGTTTTCGGGAGCGCGAGGCGAAGCGACCCTCCCCGAACCGCCACCAGTTGCGTTTAGTACGACCAAACGCAACTCGGCTTGCGTTTGGTCATCCCTCTATTCTCACCACGTATCCACGCACGGGCGCTTCTTCCCTGCTCGCGGCAGCGGCGCGGGCGAGGCGGCGACGGCGCGCGCGATCCAGCGGCGCGAGTCCGCGGGGTCGATCACGTCGTCGATCTCGAAGTGCGTGGCGGTGCTGACGGCTTTGCCGTGGTCGTACATGCGCTTCACCATCGTGTCGAAGAGCGCCTTGCGCTTATCAGGGTCGGTCTCGGCGGCGAGCTCGTTCCGGTAGCCGAGCTTCACCGCGCCCTCGAGGCCCATGCCGCCGAACTCACCCGTCGGCCAGGCGATCGTGAAGATCGGCGCCTTGAAGCTGCCGCCGGCCATAGCCTGGGCGCCGAGGCCGTAGCCCTTGCGCAGCACGATCGTCATGAACGGAACTGTTATGGACGCGCCCACCACGAACAGGCGCGAGGCGTGGCGCACGAGCGCGGTCTTCTCGACCTCGGGGCCGACCATGATGCCCGGCGTGTCGCACAGGAACAGCACCGGGATGTCGTAGGCGTCGCAGAGCTGGAGGAAGCGCGCGGCTTTGTCGGCGGCGTCGCTGTCGATGGCGCCGGCCAGGTGCGCCGGAGGGTTCGCGACGATGCCGATCGGTTTGCCCTCGATGCGCGCGAGCGCGGTGACCATGCCGTGGCCGAAGCCGCGCCGCAGTTCGAGCACGCTGCCGCTGTCGGCGAGCTGCGCGATCAGGCTGCGCACGTCGTAGATGCGCAGCCGGTTCTCGGGGATCGCGCGCCGTAACAAGCGCTGGTCGGCGCACTCCCAGCTCGCGAGCGGGCCCTGGAAGTAGGAGAGGTATTGCTTCGCGACAGCGACAGCTTCGCGTTCGTCCTCGACCGCGATGTCGACGACGCCGTTGCGCGCCTGCACCTCGAGCGGGCCGACTTCCTCGGGCCGGAAGATGCCGAGCCCGCCGCCCTCGATCATCGCCGGGCCGCCCATTCCTATGTTCGAGCCCTTCGTGGCGATCACCACGTCGCAACAACCGAGGATCGCGGCGTTGCCCGCGAAGCAGAAGCCGCTGGTGATCCCCACCAGCGGCACGAGGCCGGAGAGCTGGCCCCAATACTGGAACGCGAGGCAGTCGAGGCCGGCGACGCCGATGCCATCGGTGTCACCGGGCCGCCCGCCACCGCCTTCGGCAAAGAACACGACCGGCAGCCGCATGCGCTCGGCGAGTTCGAACAGGCGGTCTTTCTTGCGGTGGTTCTGCTGGCCCTGCGTGCCGGCGAGCACGGTGTAGTCGTAGGACATCACGACGCAGCGCGACTTATCAGGCGGGAACGCATCGCCGTTCACGCTGCCGATGCCGGCGACCATGCCGTCGGCGGGCGTGCGCGCGATCAGATCCTCGATCGTGCGGCGGCGGCGCTGCGCCGCGACGGTGAGCGGCGCGTACTCGATGTAGGAGCCCGGGTCGAGCAGCTCGTTCACGTTCTCGCGCGCGGTGCGCTGGCTGGTCTTCCTGCGGCGCGCGATCGCGTCGGGGCGGTTCTCGTCGAGTGTTATGGCGTGGCGCTCGAGGACCTCCGCCAGATCGGGGCGGATGTGGTCGAGGCCGACCGCGGCTTGCTCGGCGCTGGCCGCAACCGCGACGTCCGCCTCTTCGAGGAACAGCAGCGCGTGGCCCTCGAACACGGTGTCGCCTCTCGCGACCGCGACGCCGCGCACGATGCCGCTCGCGGGCGCGGCGAGTACGTGCTCCATCTTCATGGCTTCCATCACGAGCAGTTGTTGGCCGGCGTGGACGTGCGCGCCAACGATTACGTCGACCGAGACGATCGTGCCTTGCAGCGGTGCACGGATGGCGACGCTGCCTTCGGGCGCGTCGAGATCGGGCGGAGGCTGCGCGGCGAGCGCGGAATCCGTAACAGCTGATGCGTCTGCGGCGGCGTCCCTCGCGCCCTTGCCGTAGTCGAGTACCGCGAGCGGGTCGGCGCTAGCGAGCCGCGCGCCAGGCCCGCTGTGGCTTCGCTCGCCTGCGGCTCGCTGTGGGGCCGCTGCGCGGCCTTGCGAGGGCGCCGCGCTCGCGCCCTCGAAGTTGCGCTGCGGTGCCGCCTCGTTCGCCACCGCCACGAGCGCCGCCGCGTTCTCGTCGACGAAGCGCGTCGTGACGCGGCTCGCCGCGAACTCAGGGTGGCGCAGCACGGCTTGCAGGAACGCCGCGTTCGTTGCGACGCCTTCCACGCGCAGCTCCGCGAGCGCCCGCTGCGCGCGCGCGATCGCGTCCTCGAAGCGCGCGCTCGGCGCGTGCACGATCACCTTCGCCAGCAGCGAATCGAAGCGCGGGTTGGTCGTGTAGCCCGCATAGCCATAATGATCGACGCGCACGCCCGGGCCGCTGGGCGGATCGAACGCGCTGAGCGTGCCGCCCGTCGGCCGCACGCTGCCGTCTGCCGCCATCTGCTCGGTGTTGATGCGCAGCTGAATCGCGTGCCCGCGCGGCGCGGGGATCTCGGCTTGCGTGAGCCCGAGCTGAGCGAGCGTGCGCCCGCGCGCGATCTCGAGCTGCGCGCGCACGAGGTCGATTCCAGTAACAGCTTCCGTCACGGTGTGCTCCACCTGGAGGCGCGCGTTCGCCTCGATGAACGCGAAGCGTCGGCCATCGTTCGCATCCAGCAGAAACTCGATCGTGCCGACGCCGCGATACTTCACCGCCCGCGCGAGCTTCAGCGCCGCCTCGAGCAGCTGCGCGCGCACGCCCGCAGCCAGCATCGGGCTCGGCGCAATCTCCACGATCTTCTGGTGCCGCCGCTGCACGCTGCACTCGCGCTCCCAGACGTGGGAGACCGCGCCCGTGCCGTCCCCAACAACTTGCACCTCGACGTGACGCGCGTGCGGCAACCACTCCTCGGCGTACACGTCCGCAACGCCGAACGCCTTCTCGGCCTCGGAGCGGCAGCGCGCGTACGCCTCCTCGAGTTCCTCGGCGCGCGCGACCGCGCGCATGCCGCGCCCGCCGCCGCCTGCGATCGCCTTGATCATTGCGGCGCCGGTTTCCGCGAAGAACGCGCGCACTTCCCCGAGCGACGCCGCGCCGTTCGTGCCGAGCAGCACCGGCACCCCGCACTGCGCCGCCAGCGCGCGCGCCTTGCCCTTGTCGCCGAACGCGTCGAGCGCCGCGACGCTCGGGCCAACGAACACGACGCCCGCCTCCGCGCACTTCGCCGCGAACGCCGCGCTCTCCGAGAGAAACCCGTAGCCGGGATGAATTGCGCCGCAGCCGGCCTCGCGCGCCGCGGCGACGAGCTGCGCCATATCGAGATAAGCCGCCGCGCCAGTTCCTCTGAGCGCGACCGCGCGATCCGCGCGTCGCACATGCAGCGAGCGCGCGTCGTCCTCGGAGTAAACCGCGACCGTGCGCAGCCCGAGTTCGGCAGCGGCGCGCGCGATGCGAATCGCGATCTCCCCGCGGTTGGCGATCAGCACGGCATCGAACGACATCGAGTTCACCTCTACAAAACGGGGAAGCGCTCCGAGTTACGCACTTGCGAGCGCGGGCCACGCGGGCACATCCTCGCAAAGTCGGGGGCGCGGACGCGAATGAGCGCCACGTGGTACGCAGCGAACCGCACGCGAACGAGGAGCAACGCAACTTGAGCAGCGCGAACGAGCAGGGCGGGGTGCGTTACAGCGCGGCGCGCATCGCGGCGCTCGGGCTGCTCGCGGTGCTCGTGCTGCTGCCCGTCACGCTACCGGTACCCGTGCTGCGCGAACTCGTGCAGCAGCGCTTCGGCGTCTCCGAGTTCGCGACCTCCGCCTTCATGTCGATCAACATGCTCGGCGCGTTCCTGGTCGCGCCGTTCATGGGCGCGCTCGCGGATCGCTTCGGGCGCCGCAAAGAAATCCTCATCGCGGCGCTCGCCCTCGACGCGCTCTGCTTCCTCGCACTCACCGCGAGCGTCCCCTTCGCCGCGTTCATGGCGATTCGCTTCGTCGAAGGCTGCGCGCACATCAGCGCGCTCTCGCTGCTGATGGGCATCGCCTCGAGCGCGCGGCCCGAGACCGAGCGCAGCCTCGCGCTCGGCGTCGTGGGCTCGGGCTTGTTATTGGGTGTTGCCAGCGGCGCCCCGCTCGGCGGCTGGCTAGGCGAGCGCGCAACGCTGCTTCCCTTCCAAGTCGGCGCTGGCGTGGTGGCGATCGCCGCCGTGCTCGCGCTGCTCGTCGTGCGCGAAACCGGCCGCGCAAGCGAGCGCCGCCCCGGCTTCGGCGAAATCGCCGGGCTCGTGCGTGCGCACCCACTCGTCGCGCTCCCGCTCGCGTTCTCCTTCATCGACCGCTTCACGGTCGGCTTCTTCACCTCCACCTTCGTGTTCCTTGCGCGCAACGAACACGCGTTTGCGCCGAAGAGCCTTGGCATGCTGATCGGCATCTTCATGCTGCCCTTCGCGCTGCTCTCGTTCCCGTTCGGTCTCGCAGCGCAGCGCACTTCGCGCGTCGCGTTCCTGATCGGCGGCAGCCTGATCTACGGCGCGCTCGTCGCGAGCCTCGGCTTCTGGCCGCGCGAGGCGTTCACGCTGCTGATGCCCATCACCGGCATCTCGGCCGCAGTGATGTTCATGCCGTCGATGCTGATGACCACCGAGACCACACCCGAGCGCATTCGCACCACCTCGCTCGGAGCGTTCAACGCCGCGGGCAGCCTCGGCTTCATCGCGGGGCCGCTGGTAGGCGCGGCAGTGAGCGCCGCAGTCGCGGCGGAGCACGGCGCACGCGCGGGCTATCAGGCCGCGTTCGTGGTGGCGGGCGCCTCGGTGATCGCGCTCGCGCTCGCGGCGTTCGCGCCGCTGTGGCGGTTCGAGCGCGCGAAGAAACGCGGCTGAGGGGCGCGCATCCCCTTCCACACCCAAATGCGCCTGATAGGATGCGCTCGCGCACGAGTTCCGCGGCCCCCTCCGCGAACGCGCACTAGGGGGCACCATGGCCGATCTCTTCGCCACCAAGTCGGTCGAGGCGTTCAAAGCCGACCTCAGTAATCAGAAGACCGCACTGAAGCGCGCGCTGGGTCCGCTCAATCTCGTGATGCTCGGCATCGGCGGGATCATCGGCACCGGCATCTTCGTGCTGACGGGAGTCGCCGCCAAACAAGATGCCGGCCCCGCGGTGGTGCTCTCGTTCGCGCTGGCTGGTTTGGTGAGCGCCCTTGCGGCGCTTTGTTATGCCGAGTTCGCCACGATCTTCCCGATTTCGGGGAGCGCGTACAGCTACTCCTACGCGACGCTCGGCGAACTCTTCGCGTGGATCATCGGCTGGGATCTGGTGATCGAGTATGCGATCGCCTCGGCCACGGTCGCGAGCGGCTGGTCCGGATATTTCAACTTGATCGCGGGCCAGCTCGGGCTCGAACTGCCCACGGCGCTCACGGTCGGCGCGCTCGCGGGCCCCGGCGGCTTTCTCAACGTGCCTGCGCTGATCATCATTCTGCTGATCTCGGCGCTGCTCGTCGTGGGCGTGCGCGAGAGCGCGCTGACGAACTCGGTGATCGTGGTGCTCAAGACGGCGGTGATTCTCTACGTGATCGCAGCCGGCACGGGCCACGTGCAGGCCGCGAACTGGGAGCCGTTCATGCCGTTCGGCTGGACGGGCGTCGTTTCCGGCGCGGGCCTCGTGTTCTTCGCGTACATCGGCTTCGACGGCGTGACGACGGCGGCTGAGGAATCGAAGAACCCGGAACGCGACATGCCGATCGGCATCATCGGCTCGCTGCTGTTCTGCACGGTGCTCTACATCATCGTGTCCGCAGTGATTACGGGGATGGTGCCGATCGAGGCGATCGACGTGCAGGCGCCGTTGGCGCGCGCGTTCAGCGCGGTCGGCGAGAACTTCGGTGCGAGCCTGATCGCAGCGGGCGCGATCGTCGGGCTCACCTCGGTGTTGCTCGTGCTGCTTTACGGCCAGTCGCGCATCTTCTTCGCGATGTCGCGCGACGGCCTGCTGCCGCCGCTCTTCAGCCGGCTGCATCCGCGCTTCGCAACGCCGCACCTCTCGACGATGCTCGTCGGCGGCTTCGTCGCGCTGGCTGCGGGATTGTTTCCGCTCGACGGCCTCGCGCGCTTCGTGAGCATCGGCACGCTCTCTGCGTTCGTGCTCGTCGCCGCCGCGATCATCGTGTTGCGCCGCACCCAGCCGGACTTGCACCGCCCGTTCCGCTGCCCGTGGGTGCCGTGGCTCCCGCTCGCGACGATCGCGGCTTGCCTGTACCTGATGTCCGGGCTCGGCCTCGAGACCTGGGTGCGGCTCGGCCTCTGGATGCTGGTCGGCCTTGCGATCTACGCGCTCTACGGCGTCCGCCACAGCCGCGTGCAGCAGAACCTCGCGAAGTAGCCGCGCCCATGCCCGCCGCGAGCATCTCCTTCCAAGGCGTCGCGCTCCGCATCGCCGCCGCCATCGCGCTGGTGCTCGCCACCTTCAACCCGAGCGAGTGGAGCTACCTGCGCTGGGCGTTCGCGGGCATCGAGGAGTTCACGCCGCTGAAGGCGATCATCGGCCTGTTGTTACTAGCGGCGTGGATCCTCTACGTGCGCGCCGCGCTGCATTCGCTCGGCCTGGTCGGCGTCGCCCTGATCGCCGCCGTAATCGGCGCTTTCGTGTGGCTCGCCATCGACCAAGGCTGGCTCGAACTCGCTGACACCGGCGCGCTGACCTGGATCGCGCTCATGGGCCTCGGCCTAATACTCGGCATCGGCCTCTGCTGGTCCCACTTCCGCCGCCGCCTCACCGGCCAAGTCGACATCGAAGGCGACCCCCCCGCGTAAGTATCCAACCCGGGGACGTTCATACTGGTTGGTTACTTGCGGGGACAGTGTTGACTCGGCGAGCCAGGCTCGGCTCGGTCAAGAGTGTCCCCACAAGTAACCAGTAGGTATGAACGTCCCCGTTCTGGTTACTTGCGCTCGCGCTTCAGTGGTCGACGTGGGGTTCGCGTAGGCCGGCTTGGCGCCACTTCGCGAGGGCGGGGTGCGCGAGCATCGCGTCGCAGTAGGCCTTGGCGGTCGCGTCGAGCGGGACGCCGTAGCTGAGGAAGCGGAACACCACGGGCGCGTAGAAGCAGTCGGCGGCGCTGTAGGCGCCGAACAAGTAGGGGCCGCCAGCGCCGTGGCGTGCGCGGCACTCGCGCCAGATCTCCTGCACGCGCGCGGCATCGGCGAGGGCGGCCGGCGTGTGGCCTTTGCCGGGCGCGTTCGCCTGCAAGTCCATGCCCATGTTTTCGCGCAGCGCGCCGAAGCCGGAGTGCATTTCGGCCACGACCGAGCGCGCGAACGCTCGGGCAGCGGAGTCGGCCGGCCAGAGCTTCGCCGCCGGGAACTTCTCCGCGAGGTACTCGACGATCGCCAGCGAGTCCCAGATGCCGTGCGCACCGTCGATTAGGTACGGCACCTTTCCGCTCGGCGAGTGGCGCTTGATCTGCTCGCGCCAGTCCGGATCGCCGAACGAGATGAAGATCTCCTCGTAGGGCGCGCTGGTGTGATCGAGCGCGAGCCACGCGCGCAGCGACCACGAGGAGAAGTTCTTCGAACCGATTACGAGTTTCAGCGCCACGATGCGTCCTCCAGTTCCAGCCCCACGAGCGTGCAGTTTACTCGACGCGCTCAGCGCGATTCGGCGTATCGTGCCGCCATGACGTACGCCGGCACGCGCCGAATGCACGACGCGGATAGCCACATCATGGAGCGAGCCGATTGGCTCGCCGCGTACGCGGATCCGAACGTGCGCGATCGCATCCCGCCGTATCTCGCGGGCGACGTGGCGGGGCAGCAGGTGCTCGCCGAGGCGATGAAGGCGCACGCGCGGCGGCGCTCGGACACGAGCGAACGCGCGCGCGCCGAGGCCGAGTTCATGGCGATGCCGCGCAAGGGCTGGCACGGCCTCGGCGCCTTCGACGCGAGCGAACGCGTGCGCGCCCTCGATCTGCTCGGCTTCGAGTCCCAGGTGCTCTTTCCCACGTTCGCCTTCACCCAGTTCGCATTCACGAACGACGAGGAGATCCTCGTCGCCGGCACGCGCGCGCTGAATCGTGGCATGGCGGAATACGGCCAGGCGGACGCGCGCCTAATGCCTGTGGGTTTTGCGCCGTTGCGGCTTGGCCCCGAGCGCGCCGGCGCGCTGATCGACGAGGCGTTCGCGCTCGGCTGCAAGAGCGTGCTGGTGGAGATGGTCGCGCCCGATGGCGCCCGCTCGTTCTCGCACCGCGACTACGACCCGATCTGGGCGCGTTTCGCGGAGCGCCGCACGCCGTTCGTGCTGCACGTCGGCGCGGAGGGCGCGTACCGCCCCGTCCCGCCCGGCTTTAATAACAACGGCCTCGTGCGCCCAGCGCGCACGGACGACGCCCCACGCGACGCGCACGCCCTGATGGCGATCGGCTTCGCACCGAGCTTGTTTCTGGCGGCGCTCGTCTTCGACGGCGTGTTCGCGCGCTTTCCTGCGCTGCGCTGCGGCGTCACCGAACTCGGCGCGAGCTGGGTGCCGTCGTTTCTGCGCCAACTGGACCACTCGCAGCGTTCGTTCCGCCGGCTTCAGCCCGAGTTGCAACGACTAGGCGAGGCGCCCTCCGACACCATTCGGCGTCAGGTGAAGTTCACTCCGTTCGCGGGCGAGAACGTCGGCTGGTTGATCGAACAGTGCGGCGAGGAGCTGTTCCTGTTCTCGTCCGACTATCCGCACCACGAGGGCACTGACGACCCGATCCGGCGCTTCGACGCGACGCTGCTCGAGGCGCCACCCGCAGCGATCGAGCGTTTCTACTGCAAGAACTTCGAGGCGCTGTTCTCCGGCGCGTGAGCGGCGCGGCGTGTGTGCTCGAAGCCGCTTACTGCTCCTGCCTGACGCGGCGCCCCGTGCCTGGCGCGCTCAACCAGATCCCCATGCGCGCCTCGCGCGCCGCGCGCTCTGCGTCCCGAAACTCGCGCGGGTAAGCGCCTGCGCCATAACGATCGAAGTACGGCGACCAGCCGTCGCGAATCATCGCGAGGTTCAGGTTCTCGCCGCCCGCGAACACGTAGGCCAGCACGCGGCCATGCGCGTCCCGCTCTTCAGCCCCGCGCTCGAGATCGACGCTTCGCCCCGCGATCAGGGCTTCTAGAGCGTCGCCCGCTTCCTGGTAAAGAGGTTCATCGCGCTCGGGCGTGTCGATTTGCAGCATGCGCACGCGCTCTTTGCGCCCGCCGCAGCGCACGTTCAGCGTGTCGCCATCCGTCACGTGGGTGACTTCGCAGGGGCCGAGACGCGGCGCGGTGGTCGCGCTCTCCCGGCGCGGTGCCTCGGCGCGTTCGCCGCCGCCATCGCCATCACCATCGCCGCCGCGCGTCGCGACGTGCGCGATTACTGCCAATAGCAGCAGCGCGGCGACTCGAAGCAGCCTCTTGTGCATCGCGCCCAGGCTATCGCGCAGAGAACAAGAAATAGCGGGGACGTTACGTAAGAAAGTTAATTTTCTCGAGAGCGGGTTTGCTTAACATTATTACGGAAAGTCCCCACATGGAGGCATCACATGCGCCGCTTAGATGTTTTCGCCATT
>JANNRF010000348.1:0-2971 GCA_031401135.1 Deltaproteobacteria bacterium
GCTCGCAGGCCGCGCGCCGATTCCGTTTCAGGCGCACTACTCCGCGAGCAAGGGCGCCATCGACGCGCTCGCGCTCGCGCTGCACAACGAAGTGCGCGCGCACGGCGTCCACGTCGCGCTGATCGAGCCCGGCGACATCAACACCGGCTTCAACGCAGCGACCGATTGGGGCGACGCCGCGGCGGCCAGCCTCTACGGCGCGCCGATCGCGAACACCGAGCGCGTGATTCGCGAAGCGCTGCCGAAGGCGCCCGGCCCGAAGTGGGTGGCGCGCGCGATTCTGCACGCGATGCGCGCACGTTGGCCAAGCTCGCGCTACCCGGTGGGGCCGGACTCGATCCTCGTGCCGCTCGGCAAGCGATTATTGCCCGAGTGGGGTGTGCTGGCGTTGATTAGGGCGCACTTCAAGATGTGAGCCGTGCTGCACAGCCCCGTTCGTCAGCAACGCGCTACTCCGCTGCCCACTTGTAGTTGACTTGCACGCCCCACGTCCGCGGCGGACCGAAGTTGGAAACCGTGCTGCCGGTCGTCGCGTTGGGCGCATGCACCGTCACGTAGTCCTGGTCTCCGATGTTCTCGACGTAGGCCTGAAGGCTGAGACCGGGCATCACGCTGTCGGGCGCGCGCCAGATCGCGCGCAGGTTGCCGATCGAGTAGCCCTTCTGCCTCGCGAAGAAGCTCTCGAACACGTCGTGATATTGCGTGTCGGTGAATGCGTACTCACCGCGCAACGTGAGGCTGCCTGCGCCGCCGAGTTCGAAGTCGTACTGCGCCGCGGCGCCGATCTTCCATTTCGGAGCGCGCGGGAGATTGTTCCCCTGTGCGTCCTGGCACAGAACGCCCGTCAGGGCCGGTGCCGGACACTGGATGGTGCCGAGCTGGGTGTTCATCGGGTCGTCGACAATGAAAGTCTTGTACACCGCTGTTAGGTAGGCGAGGTTGAAGTCGAAGCGCAGCGGTTCGATCGGCGCCCAGGTGGTCTCGAACTCGACGCCATAGGTCTCCGCATCCGCCGCGTTGCGGATGATCGAGGCGTTGTTGATGAACTGGCGCGCCTGGTAGTCCGTGTAGTCGTTGTAGAAGGCGGCGACGTTCAGGCGGATGGTGTTGTCGAGCCAACTCGACTTGAAGCCGGCCTCGTAGGCGTTCACGTACTCGGGATCGTAGGTGTTCCCGCACTGGCCGACGTTGTATCCGCCCGACTTGAATCCACGCGAGAAGGACGCGTAGAGCAGTGCGTCCTCGCTCACGTTGAAGTCGGCGCCGATCTTGCCCGTCGGCTCGCTCCATTGCTCGACCGAGCGCTGGTCGCGGCATCCGGCGGCGCCGAGGTTCAGCACCTGAGAGTGCAGGATGTCCTTGTGGTCCTTCGACCAGCGGAAGCCCGCGGTCACGCGGAAGCGCTCGCTGATGTGGAACGTCTCCTGCGTGAAGATCGCCCAGCTCGTGAGCTGCTGATCGAGCGAGAACTCGAGGAAGGGCACGGGAGTCGCGGTGCCGTCGAGCTTCGTTCCGAACAGGGCGAGACAATTCGAAGGCGTGGCGGTCGTCGGACCCGTCGGAGTGGGAGCGCAGAATCCGAGCCCCGGCGCTCCGGAGAACAGCCACTCGAAGGTGATCTGAAGATCCGGGAGCTGATAGCGGTACTCCTCCGCGATGTCGGACTCGTACCAGAAGAAGCCAGCGATCCAGTCGACGCGCTCGTCGAAGATCGAACCCGTCGCCGTCAGCTCCTGCTGCCACTCATTGTTGAACTGTTCGTAGTCGCCTTCGAGCAGCCGAATCGGCACGCCGTCGTTGTTGCCGGGGTTCAGGTCTTGGTCGAGGTCGAGATAGCCTGAGACCCACTTGAGCTGGACGTTTTCCGTCGCGTCCCACGTGACGGTCGCGTTGATGTCCCAGCTGTCGCGCGTGTACTCCTGATCGCGGTCGTAGAACACGTTGCGCGGATCGGGCTTCGTGAAGGGGACCGGAGCTGCGATGCCCGGCAACGCCGGAAGCACACCTCCCGGGTCGGTCGCGCTGATGAAGAGCGGGTACGCCGGGTAGTCGAAGGTCTTGATGAACGGCGGGCCGCCATAATCACTGTTGATCCAGTTGAAGCGCAGCGCGATGTCGAGCGTCTCGGTCGGCGTGAACACCGCCGCGAGCTTCGCCTGTTTCGCCTTCGCGTCGTCTTCCTCGTTGCCGGTGAGCAGGTTGTCCGTGTACCCACCGCGCGCGTCGTAGGAGAATGCGCCGCGCACGCCCAGCACGCCGTCGATGAGCGGCGCGTCCAGCGCGCCGAACACGCGCCTGCGGTCGTAGGCGCCGTAAAGCGCTTCCGCGTCCACCGCGTACGTCTCGCCTGGCAGCTTGGTGAGCACGTTGAGCGCGCCACCGGTCGTGTTGCGGCCGTACAAGGTGCCCTGCGGGCCGCGCAAGACTTCAATGCGCTCGATGTCGAAGAACAAGCCCGCGGAGGAAGTGAGACCGCCGCGGTAGACGCCGTCCTGGTACAGCCCGACGCCCGGCTCCGCGTCGATTGTGGAGGTATCCACGCCGATGCCGCGCATCGTGATCTGCGCCATGTCGGCGATCTCGCCGTAGACGAGCGCGGGCGTGATGAACTGCACGTCGTTGAAGTCTTCGAGGCCCTGCTGTTCGATCGCGTCGCTCGTGATCGCGGTGACCGCGATCGGCGTGTCTTGAACGTTCGACTCGCGTTTCTCGGCGGTGATCGTGATCTCTTCGATCCCGCCCTGCTGTGCGACTTCCGCCGGCGGAGGCGTTGTCTCCTGGCCGAATGCCGCAATGGCGGCGAACGGAATCGCGAACGCAAGGCAAGCTCGGAAACGGCGCATCAGTGGCCCTCCTGTGGCGCGAAGTGGCGGGCGGGCTGTCGTTCGACCGCTACATGGCCCAGCAGCTAGGCGCCCAAAGTCGCTTCGACTCGATCAACCTGGCCACGGCCTTCAAGGACAGCGAGCCG
>JANNRF010000349.1:0-9764 GCA_031401135.1 Deltaproteobacteria bacterium
GGTTCGTTGATCGCCGAAGCCGGTGACGTCCGTGCCGTCGAGCGACTCGTTCACCCGGTCCGCGACCTGTTCGCGGCGATCTTCTTCGTCTCGGTCGGAATGCTGCTCGATCCGCGGCTCGTAGTTGAGCACTGGGACGCCGTCGCCGTACTGGCCTTCACGGTCGTGCTCAGCAAGATCACGAGCGTCTCGCTCGGCGTGTTCCTGACCGGCGGCGGGACGCGCACCGCCGTCGAGTCCGGCATGAGCCTCGCCCAGATCGGCGAGTTCTCGTTCATCATCGCGAGCATCGGCATCGCAACGGGCGCCGCGGGCGAGTTCTTGTTCCCCGTCACCGTCGCGGTCTCGGCGATCACGATGGTGACGACCCCGTGGCTGATGCGGCTCGGGCCGCGCGCTGCCGCGCTGCTCGACCGCAAGCTGCCGCGCCGACTCCAGACGTTCGCGGCCTTGTACGGCAGCTGGATCGAGGAGCTCGGCGGCGCTGGGCGCGGCGACTCGGTCGGCGCCGGCCTGCGACGGCTCGGCAAGCTGCTGGCGCTGGATGCCGCATTGCTTGCAGCGATCGCGGTCTCCGCGTCGATCTGGCAGCGCGAGCTCTCGGGTTGGCTCGGCGAGGTGCTGGGCGCCAGCCCCCGCATTGCGGGCGCGCTTGTGGTCGTCGGCGCCTGCGTGCTCGCCGCACCGTTCGTGCTGGGAATCCTGCGTGTCTCGCAGAGAATCGGCGTCACGCTCGCTCGCAGCGCACTGCCCATTATTGGAGCCGGCCAGCTCGACCTCTCGGTCGCGCCACGCCACGTGCTCGTGGTGACCCTTCAGCTCGCGAGCGTCCTGCTCGTGGGGTTGCCGCTGCTCGCGGTGCTGCAGCCGTTCCTGCCGCTCGGCGCCGGCGCGGTCGCGCTCGCGCTCACGTTGTTAGGCGCCGCGTTCGGTTTCTGGCGCAGCACGGCGGACCTCCAGGGTCACGTCCGCGCGGGCACCAGCGCGGTCCTGGAAGCCCTGATTCCGCAGGCGCGCGGCGACTCGCTCAGCTCGAAGACAGGGGCGCGCGATGTAGTGCGCGAGCTGTTTCCCGGGCTCGGCGAGCCCGAGGTCATGCGCCTCGCTGCGCAAAGTTCTGCCTGCAACCGCAGCCTCTCCGAGCTGAACCTGCGCGGGCTCACCGGGGCGACGGTGCTCGCGATCTCTCGAGACGGTGTGTCGATCACGTTGCCGTCCGCACGCGAGGTGCTCAGGGCCGGCGATCTCGTCGCGCTGGCGGGAACGCGAGAAGCGGTGGGCGCCGCGAAGGAATTGCTCGGAGGGCCGAGCGCCGGTCAGGCCCCGCGCGGCGCGACGTAACGCGCCGGGTCCCGTGACCCTCGCGTCTGGAGCGCCCGCTGGTCACCGAATCGAGTTCCGCTGGGCGGGCGCCCTTCCCTCACTTCTCAGGCTTGGCGGCAATTCCTTCGAACAGCAGCTCGACCGCGGCGGCGATCGCCCCGCGACACTCTTCTGCGTCGAGCTGCCCGTTGGCCCAGGCGACGCGCGCGCCGTTCGTCATGTGCGTGATGGTGCGCGCGGCGGCGAGCACGTCGGCGTCGCGACGCAGTTCTTTGCGCGAGCGGCCGGATTGCAGGATCTCGGCGACCAGGCCGATCGTGCGGTCTTGCAGCGCGAGCACGCGCTTGGCGACGCGCGCCTCGGGGTGCGTCGTCGCGCGCAGCATGATTACGGTGAAGTCGCGGTCCTGCGCGAGCAGCTTGTGCTCGACATCGAGGAAGCGGCGCAGCCGCTCGCGCGCGGGACGGTCGCGGCGCTCGCCCGCGCGGAAACGCTTCCACGCCTGGTCTTGCAGCTCGGTGAGTTCCTCCACGAGCAGCTCTTCCTTGCTGCGGATGTGGCGATAGATCGAGCTCGCGCCCATGCCCGCGCGCTCGCCGATCGCGCGCAGCGTGGTGGCGTCGAAGCCGTGCTCGCGGAACAGCGAGCGAAACGCGGCGCGGATCTTCGCGCGGCTCTTGCGGCCGCGAACGAGCCGCCCGTCGTCGACGCGGCGCGGCACGCGCGAGCGCGGCTTCAGTGCGACGGGGGGCTGCGTTTCCATGCGACGCGCCAGATTCGCATATGCACGCCGCGTGCGTCTACTTGAAGAGCTCTTCCCGCAAATCCTTCGCCTCGCTCGCTGCCAGCGCTTCGACGTGCGCGAGGCTCTCGGCGTCGAGCTGCTTTGGCACGCGGATCTGCACGATCACGTAGAGATCGCCGCGCGCGCCGCTGCTCGGGTCGGGCACGCCCTTGCCGCGCAGGCGCAGCTTGCGCCCGCTGTCGCTGCCCGGCGGAATCGCGACAGTGGCGCGGCCCTCGAGCGTGGGCACTTCGATCTGCGCGCCGCGGATCGCCTCGCTCACCGTAATAGGTACGTCGAGCAGCACGTCGCGGCCGTCGCGCCGGAAGACGGCGTGGGGACGCACGCGAATCGTCGCGTAGAGATCGCCGCGCGGGCCGCTGCCGTGGCCGGCGCCGCCTTTGCCCGCCAGGCGGATGCGCCCGCCGTCCGCGACGCCTGGCGGAATGCGCACCGTCACGGTTTCGCTGTGCACCGCGCCGCGCGCTTGTGTTAGGGCGAGCGTCAGCTTCTTCTCGCCGCCGCGCACGGCTTCGAGGAACTCGAGTTCGAGTTCGGCCTCGACATCGGCGCCGCGCATGCGGCCGCCGAAGCCCGCGCCGCTGCGCCCGCCGAAGAGGCGGCCGAGCAACTCCTCCGAATCGCCGACGTCGCCGAACTCGAAGGGTGTGCCGCGGCCCGGGCCGCCCCCGAAGCGCTGGCCAAAGCCGCCCTGGGCGCGGCGCGCTGCCTCCGCATCGAAGCCGGCTTGCAGCGAGAGCTCGCCGAATTCGTCGTAGGCCTTGCGCTTATCAGGGTCCGAGAGCACGTCGTACGCGCGCGAGATGTCCTTGAAACGATCCTCGGCCTTCTTGTCGCCGGGGTTCGCGTCGGGGTGATTCTTCTTCGCGAGCTTGCGATACGCCTTCCGCATGACGTCGGCGTCCGCCTCGCGCGCGACGCCGAGCAGTTCGTAGAGATCTTTCTTTCGCTCAGGCATCTCGCGGGCTGCGCTCCATCAGGTAGACGCTGACACCGAGCAGCGTCAGCTCCGCCCGCACCGCGAAACCGAAGCGCTCGTACCAGGCCACGTTCAGCGTCGAATCCGTCTCCAAGTAGGCGCGCTGCCGCGCAGCGTCAATCGCGGCGAGCCAGTCTGCGACGAGTGCGCGGCCGGCGCCGCAGCGCTGGAGCGCGGGCTCGACACCGAGCGTCGCGAGATAGGCGTGGGGCGCGAGCGGGCGATGCAGTTGCAATGCCTCCGCCACCGAGGACCATCGCCCCGCGACCGCGGGGCCTTGCGTCACGATCAGCCGCAGCAGCGCCGGCCAGCTCGCGCGGGGCAACGAGATCACGCCGGGCGGCAGCGCGACGAGCACGCCCGCGAGACGCTCGCCTGCGCGCGCAGCCATTACGGCGCCCGCTACACGCGCGCCCGGCAGCACCGCGCGCATGCCCGCTTCGTTGGTGCGCTCGCGACGCTGGGGCGTGCCACCCACCACGGCGCGATTCATCGCGTTCTCACAGAACGCGCGTCCGAGCAGCGCCGCAGCCGCGCGCAGTTCATGCGCGCGCAACGGCGAGAGCGCGAACAGCGAGCCTGCGCGCTCCGGACCTGCGCGCTCCGGAGTGCCGCTCACGCCTGCGAGAGGCTGCGCTGCAAGTCCGCGCGCAGCGAGCGCGCGGCGAGCACGTAACAAAGCGTGCCGCCCGCGCCGGCTGCGCTGAGCACGACCGCGAGCGAGTAGCGAACGGCCTCGTCGCCGTGTGCTGCGAACACATAATCGTTCAGCAGGCCGATCGTCGGCGGGCCGAGCGCGTAGCCGATCATCGTGGTGATGAAGAGCATGATGCCGCTCGCCACTGCGCGCATCGGCGGCGGCGCGAGGTTCTGCACGGTGGCGAACGAGGGGCCTTGATAGAACGCCGCGATCGCCATGCCCGGCGTTGCGATCAGCAGCGCGGCGAGCGGATTCCCGTGGAAGAGAAACATCAGCGTGAACGGCAGCGGGCCGATTCCGGCGATCGCGGGCATCCACATCCACCAGCGCGGATCGCGGCGGCCGAGACGGTCGGCGAGCCAGCCCGCGAAGATCGAGCCAAGCGCGCCGCCGATGCCGATCGACCAGCCGAGATCGCCCGCCTCGCTCGAGTTCCAGCCGTGCACGCGCTTCAGGAACGTCGGCGCCCAGACCGAGAACGCGTAGCCCGCGAACGCCATCAGGCCCATCGCGACGCTCAGGTAGCGGAACGCGTGCAGCTTCCAGAGGTGCCTGAACACCTCGAGGACCGGCGGCGCGGGCACCGCGACATGCGCCAGGTCAGTCCGCCCACGGGTTGGCTCACGCACCGTGAAGCGCACGAGCAGCGCCAGTAACAAGCCTGGTAAGCCGACGATCAGGAACGTCTCGCGCCAGCCGAACGCGTCGTCGAGCACGCCGCCGGCCTTGAAACCGAACAGCGTGCCGACGTGGATGCCCACCGCGTAGAGGCCGAGCGCAGTCGAGCGCTTCTCCGGCGGGAAGTAATCCGAGAGCAGTGCGTGCGCGGGCGGCGAGAGCGCGGCCTCGCCCACGCCGACGCCGATCCGCGCGAGCGAGAGCTGCAACAGGTTCTGCGCCATGCCGGAGGCGGCGGTCATCGCGCTCCAGAGCGCGAGCCCGATCGCGATGATCGAGCGGCGCACCCAGACGTCGGCGAGGCGCGCGATCGGGATACCGAGCGTTGCGTAGAACACCGCGAACGCGGGGCCGGTGAGGAGGCCCATCACGAAGTCCGAGACGGCGAGATCGCGC
The DNA here is from genome assembly GCA_031401135.1 of Deltaproteobacteria bacterium. Taxonomy (GTDB): domain Bacteria; phylum Myxococcota_A; class UBA9160; order UBA9160; family UBA6930; genus VGRF01. The sequence goes on from JANNRF010000349.1 coordinate 4,882, forward strand.
TTGATCGACTCGAGCAGCATCCCGAGGATCTGGCGGTCGATGAAGTTGAACACGTAGGCGACGAACAAGAGGCCAAGCACGTAGTTCGCGTACGCGGGCGTGATTTTCGCGTCGCTCGCGCGCTGCTGCGACTCGTTCATGGGCCCGGCTTACAGCCCGAGGTTGCGGCGGATGCGCGCGAGCGGCTCGCTCGTATCGGGCGCGAAGGCGCACCCTGACAACTGCTCGAACGCCTCGATGTAGCGGCGCGCGGCTTCGATGCGCACGTCGTCGGGCAGCTGCGGAGGCGGGCCATTGCCCTGATAACCGCGCTCCGAGACGAGCCAGCGCCGCACGTATTCCTTGTCGAGCGCTTTCGGATCCGCGCCCGCGGACATGCTCGCGGCGTAGGCATCGGCGTACCAGTAGCGCGACGAATCCGGCGTGTGGATCTCGTCGGCCACCACGAGATTGCCCGCTTCGTCGAGCCCGAACTCGTACTTCGTGTCGACGAGAATCAGCCCGTGGCTCGCGGCCCAGGCGCTGCCCGCCGCGAACAACCGCAGCGCGAGCGCCTCGGCGCGCTCGTACAGCTCCGCGCTCATCGCACCGCTGCGCACGATCTCGGCGCGCGACGTCAGCTCGTCGTGGGCGCCCTGCTCTGCCTTCGTGGTGGGCGTGACGATCGCGTGGGGCAGTTGCTCGTGCTTGCGCAGGCCCTCGGGCAAACGGTGCCCGCAGTACTCGCGCTCGCCACGCGCATACGTCGTCCAGATCGAGGTGGAGGTCACGCCTGTTAGGTAGGCGCGCGTCACGAACTCGACGGGCTGGATCTTCACTTCGCGCACCACCGACACGTTCGGATCGGGCACCGCGATCATGTGATTTGGCGCGAGTTCCCGCGTCTTCTCGAACCAGAACGCCGCCATCTGGTTCAGCACCTGGCCCTTCAGCGGGATCGTCCCGACCACCACGTCGAAGCAGCTGACGCGGTCCGAGACCACGATCGTGCGGCGCTTCTCCTCGACGTAGCTGTCGCGCACCTTGCCTTCGATGCGCGTGCCGAGACCGGTGAAGTTCGTGGTAGCGAGAGTTCGCGAGCACAACTCGCGCAGCAGGGCGGAATCGACGGGCACGGGGTCCTCCGAGTCGGGGCTTGGTACCGGCGGCGCTGCGACGGAGCAAGGCCGCGCGTGCAGGAGAACCGCAAGATCGGGGACGGCGCTGTGAAGCGCGCCTCAAGCCACCCCGGAGTTCCTCCGCAACGAAGCCGGTGGGGGCCTCTGTGATTTCGGACGGCAGCAGCAGCGAAGCGACCGCCGAGGAGCCGGCGCCGGAACGCGCAGCCGCGCCGAGCTTCGGCAGCGAGCTGCGCGGCCGCTTCCGCTACCGCCTGATCAAGCGCCTCGGCCGCGGCTCGTTCGGCTCGGTCTTCTTCGCGCGCTGCCTCGACCACGACCGCCGCCGCGACGATAGCCCGCCCGAACGCGTCGCGATCAAGATTCTCGCCGACACCAAGGGCGCCTCCACCGATCTCGCGCGCCGCGAACTCTCGGCCCTGCTGGCCATGGAGCACGACCGCATCCCGCGCGTCTACGACTGGCGCCTCGACGCCAGCCCCGCGTTCGTGGTGATGGAATATTTCACTGACGGCAGCCTGCGCGATCACATGCAGCTCGCGGGGCCCGCGGAAGAGGATCAGGTGTGGCGCCTGCTCGGCGACCTGCTCTCGGCGCTCGACGCCGCCCACCGCGTCTCGCTGCTGCACCTCGACATCAAGCCCGCCAACGTGCTGCTCGACGGGCGCGGCGGCTTCGTGCTGACCGACTTCGGCGTCTCGCAGGCCTCGCGCATCAGCCGCGGCCTGTTGCCTTTCAGCGTGGGCACGCGCGGTTATCAGGCGCCTGAGCAACGCAACGAACGCTTCGACCAGTACGACCTGCGCACCGATTTGTGGGGCATCGGCGCGACCGCCTGGGCATTCGCCGCCGGCCTCAACCTCGCCGAGCGTGGCGACCTGATCCGCAACGACGGCGCCGACGCGATCTACGGCGTGCCCGCGCTCAGCGAGCGCCGCCTCAGCTGCTCGCCCGAACTCGAAGAAGTGATCATGAGCATGCTGTTCCTCGACCCGGCGCGGAGGCCGGGGAGCGTGGCCGAAGTGCTCGCGCGCGTGAACGCCGCCGTCTCAGGCTGGGCCTTCGAATCCACCACCTTCGCCGCGGGCCGCCGCAGCAACATCGACGACACCGCACTCACGCAGCTGATCGAATCGCTGGTCGACCCGCTGCTGATCGACTTGTGCAAGCGCCCCGGCCTACGCAGCTACTTCGTGAAGTTCGAGGACGGCGAGACGATGTGCGCCGAGGGCGAGCACTCTTATTATGCCTTTCTGCTGCTCAAGGGCACGGTGGCCGTCTCGCGCGCGGGCCGCGAGATCACACGGGTTTCGCGCGAGGGCAGTTTCCTCGGCGAAGTCGCCACGCTCACCAGCATGCCGCGCACCGCGAGCATGACGGCCTCGGGCGCGGTCTGGGCGGTGGTGCTGAACGCAGCGGAACTCGAGCGCTTCGTCACCGCGAACCCCGCAATCGGCCTGCGCTTCATCCGCGCGCTGGCACATCGCCTCGCGAAGGCGCCGCCGGACGACAAGCACCGGGGGCGTTAGCAAGCGGCGCGACAGCGACCAGTACAGACCGACGCGTTGTGGCTGCCGAGATACTAAGGATTATGGAGAGCTACTTGCACTCGATTACGAGCGAGTGCTGGGGAGCCATGATGGTTCCCCCATTCGAGGGAACCCCAACAACTGACGACGCTCGGTCAACGACGGTGTACCCGCTCGGACAAATCTCACCAGCTTTCTCGTAGCAAGCCCCGAGTGTGCGACCGAACCCGCTGCACTTCATTGCGTAGGCAGTCTTGCCATTCGGGCCCCGCATCTCGTTCGGAGTAATCGCCATACATCCGGAAAGCAGGATGATGAGCAACAGCACGAGCGGCTTCATGAAACACTCCCAATGATTAATGAGCGGTCTAGCGCGGAATCACCTCGCCGCGCAGCATGTCGGCGCTCGTCTCGCGCGCCCGCGCCAGTAGTGCCTTGCCGCCGCGCACCAGCACCTCGGCGGGCCGCGGCTTGCTGTTGTAGTTCGAGCTCATCGCGAAGCCGTAAGCGCCGGCGCACTCGATCACCACGAAATCGCCGACGCGCGCTTCAGGCAGGCGCTGCGTACGCACCACGCCGCCTTCGTCTTGCGTGAAGATGTCGCCGCTTTCGCAGAGCGGGCCGCCGACCACCACCTCGCGCTCCAGGCGCGGCGCGTCGTCGCTCGGCGCAAGCGACATCGGGTGATACGCGCCGTACATCACCGGCCGCGCGAGCGCGTTGAAGCCGGCGTCGAGCAGCACGAACGTGCGCGACGCAATCTGCTTCACCGCGCGCACCTCGGCGATCAGGAAACCCGACTCCGCGACGATGTAGCGGCCCGGCTCGAGCTCGAGCCGTAATGCGTGGCCGAGCTTCGCTTCGAGGCGTTTGCGCGCCGCGTCCCAGATCTGGAAGTACGCGCCGATGCTCGGCCGCACGTCCCCGACGCGGTACGGCACCGGCAGCCCGCCGCCAGCGCTGAGAGTGTGCAGCGAAGACCCAACAACTGCCGCGAACTTCTCCGCCGCGCCCGCAACCAGCGCGAGGTGCTCGAGATCGGCGCCCGAGCCGATGTGAAGGTGCAGGCCCGTGACGCGCAGCCCGTGCGTCGCCGCGAGTTCGAGTGCGCGCGGCAGCTCCTCGTGCCAGATGCCGTGCTTCGAGTGCTCGCCGCCGGTGTTCGTCTTCTTGCTGTGCCCGTGCCCGAAGCCGGGGTTCACGCGCAGCGTCACCTCGCCGCCCGGCACGCGTTCGGCGTATTGCCCGAGCATGTCCGTCGAGCCGCAGTTCACCGGAATGCCGTACTCGCTGATGACATCGAGCGATTCGCGGTCGAACACGTCGGCCGTGTAGACGATCGGCGCGGGATCGCCGCTCGTCGGGTAGCCCGCGGCGATCGCGCGGTGGATCTCGCCCGCGGAGACCGCATCGACCAGCGCACCGCCGCGGCGCACGAGATCGAGCACCGCGAGGTTCGAGTTCGCCTTCTGCGCGTAGCGAACCACGTCGAACGCGCTTAGCTCGGCGACCCGCGCCTCGATCGTGGCGGCGTCGTAAACGTAGGTAGGAGTTCCGAAATCCCGCGCGATCTCCGCGACCGGGACGCCCGCAATCTCGTGACGAATCAGGGAGGTCATAGGGCGCGCAGTCTATTCAGATCCGACGCGCACCGCAGCAGCACCAGCGTCTGCAGGCGCCAGATTGCGTAACTCGGAATTCGGGACGTTCTTGCGTAACTCGCTCGCAAGCAAAGCGCGCAGCGAGGCGGAGCCGAGCGAAGTCAACGAAGAGGAACGCGGTTCACATTGCGCAGCGCGCGCGGCGCGCGTTTACTCCGCGCATGCAAGAAGCCAAACCGCCGAGCGAGCGCTTCCGCGCACTAGCCACGAAATTGCGCGCGGACGAGAACGTCGGGCTCGCGGAGGCGGCGCTGCTGCTCGCCGCCGAGTTCGCGCACGTCGATCCCGCCAAGGCGTTCGCCGAACTCGACCGCCTCGGCGAGAGCGCGCGCAAGAAAATTCCCGACGGCACCGCCAGCGCGCGCCTCGAAGCGTTGCTGCTGCACCTCCAGCGCGACTGCGGTTATTACGGTAACCGCAGCGAGTACGGCGACCCGCGCAACAGCGACATCTCTCAGGTGATCGCGCGCCGCACCGGCATCCCGATCACGCTCGCAGTCGTGGCCATCGAAGTAGGCGCGCGCTGCGGCGTGCCGCTGCTCGGCGTGCCCTTCCCCGCGCATTTCCTGGTGCGC
>JANNRF010000350.1:0-2472 GCA_031401135.1 Deltaproteobacteria bacterium
CGCTTTCGGCACTTGGTTTGCGGCCGAGGGAACCGTCGGCAGGCTCAGTCAGACGCTGTTGCAGGCTCGTGTGGGCCGGAGGGCAGCGGAGTGTTCGCCGTGAGCGATCCGCATCGGTGATGCGGACAGCGGCGAATGAGCCAGGGCGTTGGCGAGACTGCCGCTGTGCGGTCCGCCGTCCTGCTGTTGGGTTGATCTGTCAACGCCGCGGCAGGCGAGAGTCGATCCGGGGGCCTTGCGGCTTGGCGCCGCGGGCGTCACAGGATCTGTACCAGCACCAGCGTGGGACACGCGGCACGGTCGTGCTGCGCGCCGGTGCAACCCCGTTTTGTGCGGGTGGCTGCGATGCCTCGGGCAACGTAACGCCGCACTGCACTGGGGCCGCGAATTGTTCGACCTTCGCACAAAGGAAGCTCCGAGTGGCGAACGACAGGCATCGTGACGACGACCTCGCGACGTTTGATTTTGAAGGCGAAACCGAATCCGTGCCTCAGGATGACGAATTCGGAGCGGGGCTCGATGACAGTTCGCAATCCGGTCCCGCCGAGTCCGGCTCCGCCGACAGCGGCGCGGCCGACGAATCCCCTTCCGGTCCCCGGCGCAAACGGCGCCGCCGCCGGAAATCCAAAGGCAATGGCAGCAGCAGTGGAGGTGAAGTGAGTCAACAGAGACCGCCGCAGCGGTTCCAGGAACGCCGACCCAGTCGGCCACCGTATCAGCAGCAGCAGCAGGGAGGCCCGGGCGCCCGCCCGCAGAATCGGGGCCGGGTCCGCCGCGCCAAGTTCATGCAGAACGCTCCCCAGTCCACCGAGACGGCCGTCACCAGCGGCACGATCGAAGGCGTGCTGGAACTGCATCCCAAGGGGTACGGCTTCGTCCGCGATGGCGCGAACGACTACGGCGCCCGCGAAACGGATCCGTTCGTTTCCAGTTCGCTGGTCGAAAAGCACAAGCTCCGCGAGGGAATCAAGGTTCGCGGCGAGGTCGGCGCGGGCGCACGCGGCCAGGGGCCGCGGCTGATCAACATCGAATCCATCGACGGCGGCACCGTTGAGGACTACGAGCAGGTCAAGCACTTCGACACGCTCACCGCCATCTCCCGACGAGCGCACGCTCTATGTCGCGGAAACGCACACCAGCCGCGTCTGGGCGTTCGCGGTCGAGAGCCCCGGCGTGATCGCGCCGGCGACGGATCTGTTCAGCGCGGGCAAGGTGCTCGGCCCCCTGCCGGGCTATCAGCTGCTCGACAGCCTCGCCGTCGAAGCCGGCGGCAAAGTGTGCGTGGCGACGCTTGTTACGGGCGGCATCACCGCGTTCGATCCGAACGGCGGCACCGAGCACTTCGCTGTGCCGGATCCGATCACCACGAACCTGTGCTTCGGCGGCGCCGACATGCGCGATGCCTGGATCACCGCCTCGAGCACCGGCAAGCTCTACAAATGCCGCTGGCCTCGCCCCGGCCTGAAACTCAACTTCAACGCGTGATTCCCGAGCACCTGGGAGACGGCAGCGTGGAGCGAGTCCTCGAGGAGATGCGGACTCGCGGCGTCGCCGTGGTCCCGCGCGTGCTCTCTGCCGACGAGGCGTTGCGCGTACGCGGGGCGCTGCTCGAGGCGGCCGCGGAGAGCGAGCGGCGCGGCGCTTCGACCTTCATGCCCGCGCTCGACCCGAATCCCGCGAACGTCCGCGTGTTCAACCTGCTGGACATGCACCCCGTGTTCCGCGAGCTGATCGTGCATCCGCTGGCGCTTGCGCTGGTGCGCGGCGTGCTCGGCGAGCACATCAGCATCTCGAACTTCACCGCCAACATCGCGCTACCGGGCAGCCGCTCGATGTCGCTGCACTCCGACCAGGCGCTGGTCGCCCCGGAGCCGTGGCTCGCGGCGTGGAGCATGAACATCATCTGGTGCCTCGACGACGTCACCGTCGCGAACGGCGGCACGCTCTACTTGCCCGGCAGCCAGCGCATCACCCGCCGCGAGGAGCTCCCCGCGAATCCGCTGGCGCGGATGCAGGCGTTCACGGCGCCACGCGGTGCGATCGTCGCGATGGACGGCCGCGTCTGGCACACGTCGGGCGCCAACGTCAGCGCCGACTCCGAGCGCGCCCTGCTCTTCGGTTATTACTGCGCAGACTTTCTGCGCCCGCAGGTGAACCACAACGCGACGCTGTCCGAGGCGACCCGAGCGCGGCTCTCGCCCGAACTGTTCGCGCTGCTGGGCCTCGGACCCGAAGCGAACACACGCATCGGGGGAGGGGTCATCGGCGAGCGGCCCACTCCGATCGGCGGCAGCGCCCATGGCGACTGAGCTCAGCTCCCTGCCGCTACCTGCGCCAACGCGCGACACCGAGTCGGCACTTCGCAACCTGCGCGAGTTCGGCGTGTGCGTAATCCCCGATGCGCTCACGCCCGCGCAGCTCGCCCGCGCCAAGGAAGCGATCTATCGCGCTGCCGACGACGACCGCGCGCGC
>JANNRF010000351.1:0-1814 GCA_031401135.1 Deltaproteobacteria bacterium
GTGGAGCCGAGCCCGCCCCACACGAACTGCCGCCGCCCATAACTGCCGTTGCCGCCCGCGCGCGGGTGTTTGCGCGCAACGGTCGTCAGCGACGCGAAGCGGTCCACCAGCTTGCAGTACTGCGGCTGCGCGAACGAGCAGCGCCCAGTCGCAAAGGCGCGCAGCGGGTCGCACTTCGAGAGATCCTGCGTGTTCGTTTCGCAGCCGAGCGCGGTCGCCAGCATTAACAGGTTCCACGAGAGCGCGGCCGTCTCGCTGCGGAACGGCTGGCCCGTGAACGGGTGGACGAGCAGCGCGTTCGAGCCGTCCTCCGTGCGCACGACGCCGCCGTCCACCGTGACGGAGTAGCCGGGCATGCCCGGCCCTAAGCACCCGGGCAGCACGAATACTTGCCCGCCCTCGAAGCGCGTGCAGAGCGCGCCGCCTGAGAAGCCGGCGGTGCCCGGCTGCGCGACCGCGGCGTCCGTCGTGTTCCAATGCGGATTGCCCGCGGTGCCCTCGATCCACGGAAACGCCTGGAACAGCGCGCTCGCCTCGGCGTTCAGCAGATCGATGCCGTGCAGATCGCACTGTGTGCTGAAGTACGCGCCGCAGCCGAGCAGGGCCTGCTGCGCGTGTGTGAGATTCGGCTGAAGCGCGTCGCCGTACCAGAGCGCGCCCTGAATCACGCCCGTGCCGGGCGGATACGGCGACGCGATCGCGCCGTCGTTCACATCGGAGTTCAGGTTCACGAGCGGCGTCGCGATGTTCTGCCCGAAGCCGCCGCGCCGAATGCTCGGGCTCAGCGCGACCAGCTGCGCCTGATAACTGGCCTGCACCAATGGATCGCTGGAGATCAGCCCGTTGAACGCCTCGACGCCCGTGTCCGAGCCCGCGAGGATGTTATTCCAGACCGCGACGTAGGTGGGCGGCCCGCCCGGCACGTTGCCCGAAGGCTCGATCGTGCTGTTCCAGAAGTTGACGCCGCACGCGGCGGGATCGAACTGCGAGAGCGCGCCCACCGTGCTCGCGCATGCCAGCGCGAACAGCTGCTGATTCACGCTGTGCTCTGCGAGCGAGTTGCTCGGCGTGAGGCAAGCGGGCTCGACGCCCGTCACACACTCGCCAAGCTCGCTTGCTCGCCGCGGCCGCCCCGTGCGCGGATCCACGTTGCGCGAGTACTCGAACAGAATCTTCGGGTACGGCACGTCCTCGTACCCGTAATAATCGCTGAGCGAGAAGCTGAACTTGTCCCAACGCCACTCGACGCGCGCGCCGTATTCGAGCCCGCTCGCGTCCTGCCACGGATTCGGCGGGCGCTGCTCTCCCGCAACGCCAGCGCCAGTGAGCCCGTGCTGCCAGAGCCCAAGCCCCTTGTCGCACGCCGGCCGCGCGGTGAACGGCTCGCCGCAAATCCCGAGATCCTGCGGCTCGAACTTGTCGAAGATCGTCGCGACCTCGACGCGCACGTCCGAGAACGGCCCCACGTCGTAGAACGAGTAGATCCCGCGCAGCGCAAACCCCGGGATGCGCGATTCCTCGAGCGAAGTGAGCGGCCCGAGCGCCACGTCCGTCGGGTTCCACTGGTCCTGATTGCGGAACAGCTCCGTCTTGCCCCAAACGATCGTCTGCCTGCCCACGCGCAGCCAGAGCCGCCGCTGCGCCGTCTCGAGATCGATGTAGAGCTCGCGCAGCTCCTTCAATAACTGCTGGTTTGCGCCGTGGTTCCACTGCAACTCGCCGACCGTGAAGGTTTGATCCGTGGAATCGAACTCGTCGCGCCGAATCGCGTCGCGCACCGCCGCGTTCGGAAGGAACAGCCCCTGCGATTCCCA
>JANNRF010000352.1:0-7160 GCA_031401135.1 Deltaproteobacteria bacterium
GCCGCGCGGCGCCGAGGGGATGCCGTCCAGCAGGAAGCGCCCGATCTCGCGGTTGTCGGTGGCCATGTCGCGCTCGCCCTGGAGCACGCGGATCTCCACCTGCGGCTGGTTGTCAGCCGCGGTCGAGAACACCTGGCTGCGCCGGGTCGGGATCGTGGTGTTGCGCTCGATCAGCTTCGTCATCACGCCGCCGAGCGTCTCGATGCCGAGCGAGAGCGGCGTCACGTCGAGCAGCAGCACGTCCTTCACGTCGCCTGCCAGCACGCCGCCCTGCACGGCCGCGCCGAGCGCGACCACTTCGTCGGGGTTGACCGTGCGGTTCGGCTCCCGCCCGAACAGCTCCTTCACGCGCTTCGCAACCAGCGGCACGCGCGTCGAGCCGCCCACGAGCACGACCTCGTCGATCTGCGCCGCGGTAAGGCCGGCGTCCGCGAGCGCCTGCCTGCATGGACCGAGGCTCTTCTCGACCAGGTCCTCGATCAGCTGCTCGAACTTCGCGCGCGTGAGCTTCAGGTTCATGTGCTTCGGACCGGACTGGTCCGCCGTCACGTAGGGCAGGTTCACGTCGGTCGTCTGCGAAGTGGAGAGCTCGATCTTCGCCTTCTCCGCAGCCTCGCGCAGGCGCTGCATCGCCATCGGGTCCTTGGTGAGGTCGATGCCCTGCTCGCGCCGGAACTCGGCAACGAGCCACTCGATCACGCGCTGGTCGAGGTTGTCGCCGCCGAGGTGCGTGTCGCCGTTGGTGGATTTCACCTCCACGACGTTCTCGCCCACTTCGAGGATCGAGATGTCGAAGGTGCCGCCGCCAAAGTCGTAAACGGCGATCTTCTCGTCCTTCTTCTTGTCCATGCCGTAGGCGAGCGCCGCCGCCGTCGGCTCGTTGATGATCCGCTTCACGTCGAGCCCGGCGATCTTGCCGGCGTCCTTGGTGGCCTGGCGCTGGGCATCGTTGAAGTAGGCCGGCACCGTGATCACCGCCGCCGTCACCGCCGTCCCGAGGTAATCCTCCGCCGCCTTCTTCAGCTTTTGGAGAATCATTGCCGAGATCTCCGGCGGGCTGAACGAGCGGCCGTCGATGTCGATCGCGGCGGTGCCTTCCTTGCTCTGGGTCACGTGGTACGGGACCAGCCGGATCTCTTCGGGCACCTCCGCAATGCGGCGGCCCATGAAGCGCTTGATCGAGTAGACGGTGCGCTTCGGGTTGGTAATCGACTGGCGCTTGGCGACAGCGCCGACCAGGCGCTCGTTGTCATCCGTGAACGCCACCACGGAGGGCGTCGTGCGCCCGCCTTCCTCGTTGGTGATGACGACCGGCTGGCCGCCTTCCATCACCGCGACCACGGAGTTCGTGGTGCCCAGGTCGATGCCGATGATCTTGCCTTCCGCCATTGCCAGCGCCCCTCCAGTTGAAAACGGCGTGAAGCCTTGGCTGAGCGGCGCGAGTGTCAAAGAAAAAGCCCGCAGAAACTCGGGCGCTCGGGGTGATCAGGGCTCCAATCGCCGAGTCGGGCGGCCGAAACGGACAGCGCGCGGCAAGCGATCCCCCAACGCTGGGCCGCGCCTGATGAAACAACGCGGAGCGAGGCGGGTTCGCAGCCTAGGGGTCCGCGGTTCCGCGAGAACTGAGATCGAGGGGGTCATGGGCGCCGCGCGCGATGCAGGAACTCCGCGAAACTGCGGGCGAACTCACAGCTTTCCGCGAGCCTCGCTTGGTATGCTGCGCGCCTTCTCGACGCCCGTTGTCCGTAACAGCGCGGCCACCCGCACCGTTCTCCGCCGAGAGTGTTCATGAAGCGACCGTGGATCACAGCGCTGAACGTGGTGCTCGGCGCCGGCGCCGTGCTTTTGCTCGGGTTCTCGATTGCAAACCTGGCCGAGGGCTTCCTCACGGAGCAGGAGGCGGCGGCGATTGCACAGCCCCCCGCGCCCCCCGCTTCGGCGCGCGACTGGGCGAATCGCGCGCGCATCATCGACCGCAACTTGTTCAACGTGTCGACCCTCGCGCCGAGCGAAGACGTCGAGAAGGCCGAGTCCTACGAGAAGAGCCGCTTGCCGCTGCGCTTGCTCGGTACGGCTTCCGCGGGTGAGGCCTCGTGGGCCGCGGTGGAGGATCTCGAAACGCGCAAGCACCTGGTGGCGCGAGTCGGCGGGCCGCTCAAGGGCGCGACCGTGCTGCGCATCGACCGCTGCCGAATCGTGCTGCAGAACGCGGGACGCCGCGAAGAACTGAGCCTCGAAACGCCGGCTGGCTGCTTCGACGGCGCACCGCGCAGCTCCGGCGCCACGGCGCCGCTCGCGGTTGCGCGCGGGCGAGGCGGAGTGCAAGCCGCCGTCCAGCGGCTCGGCGAGAATCGCTTTGCGGTGCCGCGCGCGGCCGTCGAGAACGCTGCGGCGAACCCGGCCGCCCTCTTCTCCCAAGCGCGCATCCTGCCGCGCTATGACCAGGGCAAAATGGTGGGCGTGCAGCTCAACGCGATTCGTCCCGGCAGCTTGTTTGCGCAAGTCGGGATCCAGGACGGCGACACCGTCACCCAGGTGAACGGCGTGACCGTCGCGACACCCGAAGACAGCCAGCGCGTGCTCGAGCAGTTCGCGGCGGGCGGCGCGCTCAGCGTCACCGTGACGGGCCGCGACGGCCAGGTGCGCGAACTCGAGTATGTCGCTCAATGATCTCGCTGCCGCGAACTTTTCGAAGAGGGGCCATGCTGAACGCAACGAATCCGAGAATCGGCAAGCTCGCGCGCGCCCTTGCCGCGCTCTGCCTGCTGCTGGCGTTCGCGGCCACGCTGCCAGCGCATGCCCAGGAGACTCAGCCCAACGCGAGCGGCAAGGTGAACCTCGACTTCAACGACGTCGAGCTGAACGTCGTGATCGACACGATGGCGCGGCTCACCGGCAAGAACTTCATCTACGACGACCGCGTGCGCGGCCGCGTCACGATCGTGTCGCCGGCAGAAGTCACGATCGCGGAGGCTTACCTGGTCTTCGAGTCGGTGCTGCAAGTGAAGGGCTTCACCACCGTGATGGGGCCGGGCGGATCGATCAAGATCATCCCGCTGCGCGAGGCCAAGGAGACGAACGTCGAGACCGTGCGCGGGCCGACGCCAAAGAGCGACCGCTTCATCACGCGCCTGATTCCGCTGCGCTTCATCGACGCCGAGCAGATCGCGAACACGCTGAAGCCGCTGGTCTCGAAGGACGCGTCGATGGTCAGCTACCCGCCGACCAACACGATCATTCTCACTGACAGCGGCACCAACATCACGCGCATTCTCGACATCCTGCGCGACATCGACGTCGAGACGTACAAGGAAGAACTCTCGATCGTGAAGCTGAAGCACGCCGACGCCGCGACGCTCGCGCAGCAGCTCTCGGATATTTATGGCGCGGAGGTTTCCGGTGGCGCAGGCATTCCCGGCATGGCGCCGAGCGCGCGCCAGCGCCGCGCGCTGCAGCCTGTCCCCGGCGGCGTGCCGCAGCCCGGCAGCGAAGCCGGTCCGGGCGCGCGCGTGCGAATTATTACGGACGAGCGCACCAATTCGCTGTTGGTTCTCTCCTCGCGCACGCGCACCGCGGACATCAAGGAAGCCATCGCGCGGCTCGACGTGAAGGCGGAGGGCGGCGGGCGCATTCACGTCTACCGCCTGAAGCATGCGGACGCGGAGGAGCTCGCGAGCACGCTCACCTCCCTGATCAGCGGGCAGCCGGCTGGGGGCGGGGGCAACGTCTCGATCTCGGGCGGTGTACCGGGCGGCGGCGCGCTGCGCGGTGCGGTCACCGAGTTATCAGGGGGAGACGTCTCCGTCATCGCGGATGCGCCGACCAACTCGCTGGTGATTCAGTCGAGCGTCGAGGGCTTCAACGCGCTCTCCGAAGTGATCGCGAAGCTCGACACGCCGCGGCCGCAGGTGCTCGTGGAAGCGCTGATCATGGAGGTCGTGGTCTCCGACGGGCAAGACCTCGGCTTCAGCGGCCTCGCGCGCATCTTCAACGGCTCCGACAGCAACTTCACGATCGGCACGCTGGGCGAGGATCTGGCGGGCGGCACGGTGACTTCGTCGCAGGTCACACCGACGTTGTTACAGAACCTGCTCGCCGCAGCGGGCCCAGCGAGCTTTGCAGCGGGTGGGAACATTCAGGCCGGCAAGACGCTGATCCAGGCGCTCATCACAGCGAGCGCGACCGCGACCGGCACCAACGTGCTCTCCGCGCCCAACCTACTGACGCTCGACAACGAGCAAGCCGAAATCAAAGTCGGCGCCAACATCCCGATCATCACGAGCCGCGTGGAATCCGCGCAGGGCCAGACAACGACCGGCCTCTCCTCGAGCGTGAACGTCGAGCGGCAGGACGTCGGCGTCACGCTGCGCGTGACACCGCAGATCTCCGAAGGCGACAGCCTGCGTCTAAAGATCTTTCAGGAAGTCACGGGCGTGACGACGGAGATCATCGGCACCGGCAACATCGACGAGGTCGGGCCGACTCTCACGAGCCGCAAAGTCGAGAACACCGTGATCGTCTCCGATCACGAAACCGTGGTGATCGGCGGCCTGATCAGCGAGATCAACTCCGGGTCTGACACCAAGGTTCCTTGGCTCGGGGACATCCCCGTGCTCGGCTGGCTGTTCAAAAAAACAAGCGACGACGTCAACAAGACAAACTTGTTGATCTTCCTGACGCCGCACATCATTCGAAGCCGCTCGGATCACGCAGCCCAGACGATTCGAAAGCGCGAGGAGTTCTGGCAGAGCTCGGAGGACAACCTGCAACTCTCGCGGAGCGAGCGGAAGGAGGCGGACCGGCTCGCAGAGGAAGCAACCGCCGCCGGGCAGTCGGTTCCCGATTACAGCGGCAGCAATCCCGTTCGACTCGCGCTCAAAGATCATCGCGAGCGCTATCCGGTCGCGGCGTTGACCAAGCTCGAGGATGCCGCGCGCGCCGAGCGCGAGGCCGCGCAGACTTCCGACGCGGGGCTCGAGACAACCTCGACTCGTTATGGCGTGCTCGCCGCCACCTTCGGCGATGAGGGCGCCGCGATGGCGACGCTGCAGCAACTGATCGACGCCGGCCACGACGGCACGCTCAGCAGCGAAGAGCGCTCGGGCACCGTGCTCTACGAGGTGAACCTCGGACCGTTCGAGAGCGCCGAAGCCGCAGAGGCGAAGGCCGCGTCGATCGCAGAGGCGTTCGGGCTCGCGCCCAAAGTGATGATCCTGCACGAGGCGCGCGAATGAGCGCGGCGCTCGGCAGCGAGCGGCTCGCGCTGCGCGAGGTCCTCCTGCGCACGACGCGGCTGCGCCTCGAGCAGCTCGAAGAGGCACTGCGCCGCCAGCAGGAAAAAGGCGGACGGCTGACCGACGCGATCCTCGAACTCGGTCTGCTCAAAGAAGAGGAGTTGCTCCAGGCAATAGGCACTCAGTTCGGCATGCCGGTGCACGCAGACCTGAGCGCGAGCGAGGTGGACACCGAGCTGACGGCGCGCGTGCCGATCACGTTCGCGAAGACGCATGGCCTGCTCCCGATCGCGCGCAGCGAGACCGGCGTGCGCGTCGCCATCTCCGACCCGTTCGACACCGCCTCGCTCGACGACTTGCGGCTGCTCTTCGACGGCGCCGAGATCGAGATCGAACTCACGGGCCGCAGCAAAGTGCTCGCCGCGATCAATCAGGTCTACGACCGCGGGACCGGCTCGATCGACTCGATCGTCGACGAGGCGCACGAGGACTTCGCCTCGGTTGCGAGCGAGCTTGCCGGCGAGCCGGCGGATCTGCTCGATTCCCAGGACGACGCGCCGATCGTGCGCCTGGTCGATTCGCTCTTTCAGCAAGCTGTTAAAGAACGTGCCAGCGACATCCACCTCGAGCCTTTCGAGCGCGAACTGCGTGTGCGCTTCCGCTGCGACAACGTGCTGTATGAGCCGGTCGCGCCGCTGCCCAAGGCGCTGATGCCCTCGATCGTGTCGCGCATCAAGATTCTCGGCGGCGTCGACATCGCGGAGAAACGCATTCCGCAGGACGGCCGCATCCGCCTGAAGATCGCCGGCCGCGATTACGACGTGCGCCTCTCGACCGTGCCCGTCACGCACGGCGAGCGCGTCGTGCTGCGGCTCTTGCCGCGCACCTCCGAGATGCTCGATCTCACGCGGCTCGGCTTCAGCGAGAAGCAGCTCGCGGCGTGGGAGCGCCTGATCAAGCGCCCGAACGGCATCGTGCTCGTGACGGGGCCCACGGGCTCCGGCAAGACCACCACGCTCTACGGCGCGCTCTCGCGCGTGAACACGGACGACCGCGCGATCATTACGATCGACGACCCGGTCGAGATCCAGCTCGCGGGCGTTGGCCAGATCGAGGTCAATAACAAGGTCGGCCTCACCTTCGCGAACGCGCTGCGCTCGGTTTTGCGCCAGAACCCGAACATCATCCTGGTGGGCGAGATCCGCGATCTCGAGACCGCCGAGATCGCGATTCAGGCCTCGCTCACCGGCCACCTGGTGTTCTCGACGCTGCACACCAACGACGCGCCGAGCGCCATCACGCGGCTCGTCGACATGGGCGTCGAGCCGTACCTGGTCGCGTCTTCGCTGGTCGCCGTGCTGGCGCAGCGGCTCGTGCGCGTGCTCTGCAAGGAATGCCGCGACGGCTACACGCCCACCGCTGAGGCGCTGTTAGAGATAGGCGTGCGCGCGAGCCGCCCCGTCACCGTCTACAAGGCCAAGGGCTGCGCTCACTGCCACCAGACCGGCTACCACGGCCGCGTCGGAATCTTCGAATTGATGGTCGTGGACGACGCGGTTCGTGCGCACATCACACAGACCACGGATTCCAAGACGATCAAGAAGGCAGCCGTCGAGAACGGCATGCAACCGCTGCGCGTCGACGGCGCCCGCAAAGTGATCGACGGCGTCACCTCGATCGAGGAAGTGCTGCGCGCGACGGAAGAAGAAGGCGTGCTGGCGCAGATCTGAGGCAAGCGGCGCCTAGCCGCGCGCAGTTGAGCAAGCGAAGCGCGCAGCGAGGCGAAGCCGAGCGGAGATCGAACAGCAAGCGAAGCGCGCAGCGAGGCGCAGTCTTCGGAGCCGAGCGAAGTCGAACAGTGGCATCGATGCCCCGTTATTAGGTCCACCCAATGCCCGTATTCAGTTACAAAGGCATGAGCACCGA
>JANNRF010000353.1:0-2835 GCA_031401135.1 Deltaproteobacteria bacterium
AGCCGCAGGCCGGCTCGGATCTCGGCGGCATCACGACGCGCGCGACCGAAGACGGCGGCAAAGTCTTCCTCGACGGCAACAAGATCTTCATCACGAACGGCGGCAGCCAGGTGCACCTCGTGCTCGCGCGCGACGGCGAGAACTTCGAGGCCTCGCGCGGAACCACGCGCGGGCTCTCGCTCTACCTCTGCCCACGGACGCTGCCCGACGGCCGCGTGAATGGCGTGCGCGTTGTGCGGCTCGAAGAAAAACTCGGGATCCACGGTTCGCCCACCGCGGCCATGCAGTTCGAGCGCGCCGAGGCGTTCCTGATCGGAACCAAAGGGGAGGGCTTCAAGGCGATGCTCTCCCTAATGAATAATGCTCGCCTCGGCATCGCGGCGCAGGGCATCGGCATCGCCGAGGCCGCCCTCAGCGCGGCGATCAGCTACTCGCGCGAGCGCAAACAGTTCGGCATGCCGATTGGCGAGCAGCCGCTGATGAAAAACATTCTCGCCCGCATGATGCTCTCGCTCGAAGGCAGTCGCGCGCTGCTCTATCGCACATGCGCGCTGATCGACCGTAATCGCTCGATCAAGGCGTACCTCGGGCGCGAGAACGTGAGCGCCGAGGAGCGCGCGAGCTGGGACGGCATCTGGGAGCGCAACGACGTGCGCATTCGCCTGCTCACGCCGCTCGCGAAATACCTCGCGACCGAGGCCTGCGTCGAGATCACGCGCTACGCGATCCAGATTCACGGCGGCATCGGCTTCATGGCCGAGTCCGAAGTCGGCAAGCTCCACAACGACGCGATCATCACGACCATCTACGAAGGCACCTCAGAGATCCAGGTTTCGTTCGCGCTCAAGGAAATCGGCAAGGGCGCGCTCGGCGTGGTGTTCGACGAAGCGCTGCGCGAACTCGCCGATCTCACCAGCCCGCCCTTCGGCGCTCACGCCGAGCGCGTGCGCCAGGGCATTGCGCGCATCCTCGAAGCCGCGCCCGCATTGGCGAAGGACGCGCGCTACGCGCTGCTCTCCTCGCAATCGCTCGCCGAGGTCGTGATCAGCGTGATCGTCGCGACCGAGCTGTTACGGCAATCCAAGCACGACCCGCGCCGCTTCGACGTCGCCGCCTCGTGGATCGAGCGCCGCATGGTCGACCTCGAAGCGCGCACCACGCGCATCAAGAGCGGCAGCGTCGACCTGCTGGAGCGCTGCGAGAGGATGATCCTGCTGACGCAGGCGTGAGGAGCGACGAAAGCGCGCGCTCCCATCGGGTGTCGGGATCGAGGACGGGTCCGCCGACATGCGCGAATGGATCCAGCACCAACTCGACCGCCGGCCGTGGTGGCTGAACCTGCTGCTGCTGTTCTGCGCGTACATGGTGCTGATCTATGTGCCAAGGGATCTGTTCTTGAAGCCGGTCGCGATCGACGAGGAAGTGTGGGCGGCGCCCATGGGTGCATCGATCGCGGTGGTGGTGTGGAACTTGCTCTACAAGGAAGGCGAGAGCCGGTACGGGTTCGCGGGCGTCGGCGGCGTCGTGTTCGGCTGGGTGTCGTGGGTGCTGTGGCGAGCGCGCGGCGTGTTTCAGCCGCCGGAGCGATCACCGCGCGAAACCGATCCCGTCTCTCGCATTTGACCGAACGCCCGAGCACTTCTCAACGTTTACGCGCCGAAAACCCAAACTCGCGAACCCGCTAGCCTTTTCGCTCGGAGAGATGGCCGAGCGGTTGAAGGCGGCGGTCTTGAAAACCGCTAGGCGCGAAAGTGCCTCGAGGGTTCGAATCCCTCTCTCTCCGCCAACGCAGTCATTAGGCCGCGCGCCCGGCGTCGCCGGCGCTCAGCACCACCAGCCGGTCGTCCGCGGCGAGCGTGCCCAGGATCCGGCGGGCAGAGGAAGCGCTTGTCGGCGGCGTGCCGCGCGCTTCGCTGGCGCCGGCTCCCGGCCGCACAGCTTCCCGCGCCAGGTGGCGTTGCGTCGAATTCGGGCTTTCTCACTGAAGCGAAGCCGGTATCTTGCCGCGCCTTCGTGGAGAGGTGGCCGAGAGGCTGAAGGCACAGGTTTGCTAAATCTGCATAGGGGAAACCCTATCGAGGGTTCGAATCCCTCCCTCTCCGCCACGCGCTTTGCGCGTGGCGTTCGACCGACGCGTCTCCGGCTTCGAGCACATCACGACCTTCGCGGCGCGTCGGTCGGTCTTCCCGGTTGACTCCGCTCGCCTCCGAAGACTCCGGCTCGCTGCGCGCTTCGCTTGCTTCTCGCGCGAGTGCCGCGGAGGCGCTTCGGCAGCCGGGTCAACGCGGGGTGCCAAGACACTTCGTTGAGGGAGGCCGCGGCGGCGCTGCGTCCGGTCCCATATAAAGAGAGCCCGCGGAGAGGTGGCCGAGCGGCTGAAGGTACGCGACTGGAAATCGCGTGTACCGGAAACGGTACCGAGGGTTCGAATCCCTCCCTCTCCGCCAGCGAGCTTCGCTCGCTGGCTCTCGCCGACGCGCCCTCGGTTTTCGCGGTCGGCACGAACTTCGAGGCGCGTCGGCGAGTCATTCTTGTTTACTTCGCTCGCCTCCGAAGACTCCGGCTCGCTGCGCGCTGCGCTTGCTTCTCGCGCGAGTGGCGTCGAGGCGCTTCGGCATCGAGGGCGTTCGATCGCGGTGGCAGTTCGGCGCAATTGCGAGGCGGCGGAGGCGAAAGGGTTGGCTAGATTGCCGCGCCTTCGCGACGAGGAAATCACGCGCCCATAGCTCAGTTGGATAGAGCGCCAGGTTGCGGACCTGGAGGTCGCAAGTTCGAGTCTTGCTGGGCGCGCCAGCACTGCGGGGCTCGGTGAGCAATCACCGAGCCCCGTTTTTT
>JANNRF010000354.1:0-31060 GCA_031401135.1 Deltaproteobacteria bacterium
CGCAGCCAGGTGTTCTCGACCGCGGCTGACAACCAGCCGCAGGTGGAGATCCGCGTGCTCCAGGGCGAGCGCGACATGGCCACCGACAACCGCGAGATCGGGCGCTTCCTGCTGGACGGCATCCCCTCGGCGCCGCGCGGCATGCCGCAGATCGAAGTCAGTTTCGACATCGACGTGAACGGCATCCTGGCGGTATCGGCGAAGGACAAGGCCAGCAACAAGGAGCAGTCGATCAAGATCGAGGGCTCGGGCGGGCTCGCCAAGGGCGAGATCGAGCGGCTGGTGAAGGACGCCGAGGCGCACGCCAGCGAAGACCAGAAGCGCCGCGAGGGCATCGAGGCGAAGAACCAGCTCGACTCGTTGATCTATCAGGCGGAGAAGACGCTGCGCGAGAACGGGGAGAAGCTGCCGGAGGACGTGAAGGGGGCGGCGGAGGAGGCGATCACGGGGGGGCGCGCGGATCTCGAGAGCGGGGAGGCTTCGAAGATGGAGGCCGCGAAACAGCGCGTGGAGCAGGCGATGCACAAGGTTGCGGAGGTGCTCTACAAGCAGGCGGAGAGCGCCGGCGCGACGCCGGGCGCGGAGCCGAGTGCGGGCGCGGCCGGGGAGCAGCCCAAGAAGAAAGATGGGGACGATGTGATTGATGCGGAGTACACGGAGGAGAAGCGGGATTCGTGAGGGAGTTTTTAAGGCGCGGTGAACGCGGGCAGCTGGCCGCTGCTGCGGCTGACAGCTGCTGCGCGGCCGCAGCTGAGCCGCTTGCACACTTTGGTTGAGGATCGGGGAACTGTGAGCGAGCAAGAACCGAGCGATGAATCTGAAGAGTCTGAGCTGGCGACGCCGGCGGAGGCGCCTGCGCTCGCGGAGGGCGCACTGCCCGAGACGCTGCCGGTGCTGCCGCTCAAGAACACGGTGATCTTTCCGCACCTGCTCGCGCCGCTCTTGGTGAACACGGATCGAAGCCGCAAGCTGATCGACGCGGTGATGACGAGCCCCGATCGGTACTTGTTATCGGTCTCGGTGCGCGGGCCGCTCGAAGGCAGCCCTGCTGAGAGCGACCTGCATCGCGTCGGCACGGTGCTGCGCGTCGCGAAGATGCTGCGCTTCCCGGACGGTTCCTATCGGCTGCTCGTGCAGGGCATTGCCCGCGCGCGCATCGAGGAGTTCTTACCCGGCAGCGAGTTCTTCCGCGGCCGCGTCTCGCTGCTCGCGGACGTTGGCGACGCCGCCGCGGTCGAGGCGCTCGCGCTCGCGCGCGACGTACGCGACGGCTTCGTCTCGCTGGTTGCCGAGCACCCGAAGCTGTCGGACGAGTTGCAAGTGTTGGCGATGAACGTCGAGGAGCCGGGCCGGCTCGCGGATCTCGTCGCCTCGAACCTCGAGCTCGACATCGCCGCGAAGCAGGACTTTCTCGAGGAACTCGATGTGATCGCGCGGCTGCGGCGCGCGCGGCAGGAAGTGAACCGCGCGGGCGAGGCGGTGAAGATCGAGAGCGAGATTCGCGAGAAGGTGCAGACCGAGATGGGTCGCACGCAGCGCGAGTACATGCTGCGCCAGCAGCTCGATCAGATCCGCAAGGAATTAGGCGAGGCGGAGGACGAGGAGGCGGAAGCGGACCAACTGCGCCGCCGCATCGAGGACGCGCACTTGCCCGAGGAAGCGAGCGCGCAGGCGGAGCGCGAACTCGAGCGCCTCGAGCAGACGCCGACGGCGTCCGCTGAACACGGCGTGATCCGTAATTACCTCGACTGGATGGCGGACTTGCCCTGGAGCTCCGCGACGGAGGATCTGCTCGACGTCGCCGCCGCGCGCAAAGTGCTCGACGAGGACCACTTCGGGCTCGAGAAAGTGAAGGACCGCATCGTCGAGTACATCGCGGTGCTGTCGTTGAAGCGCGATCTGCGCGGGCCGATCCTGTGCTTCATGGGTCCGCCGGGCACGGGCAAGACCTCCCTCGGGCGCTCGATCGCGCGCGCGCTCGGGCGCAAGTTCGAGCGGCTCTCGCTGGGCGGCGTGCGCGACGAGGCCGAGATCCGCGGGCATCGCCGCACTTATGTGGGCGCGCTGCCCGGCCGGATCGTGCAGGGCATGCGGCGCGCGGCCACGCGCAACCCGGTGTTCCTGCTCGACGAGATCGACAAGGTCGGCGCGGATTTCCGCGGCGATCCGTCCTCCGCGCTGCTCGAAGTGCTCGACCCGGAACAGAACAGCACGTTCAGCGACCACTACCTCGAAGTGCCGTTCGATCTTTCGGGGGTGCTCTTCATCGCGACCGCCAACGTCGCGGATCCGATTCATCCCGCGCTGCGCGATCGCATGGAGATCATCGAGCTGCCCGGGTACACGGAGGAAGACAAGCTCGAGATCGCGCGGCGTTTCCTGGTGCCGCGCCAACTCGAAGCGAACGGCCTTACGACCGCGAACTTCGAGATCGACGATTCGGCGCTGCGCGGGCTGATCCGGCGCTACACGCGCGAGGCCGGCGTGCGCAACCTCGAACGCGAAATTGGCGCGGTCTGCCGCAAGATCGCGCGCCGCGTCGCGGAGGGCGGCTTCTGCGACGAGCCGGCGCGCATCGCCGACGAGCAGCTCGCCGACTTGTTGGGGCCGGTGCGCTTCGAACCCGAGTTGGCCGAGCGGGCGGGGCGCCCCGGCGTGGCGGTCGGGCTCGCCTACACGCCTGCCGGCGGCGACATCCTGTTCGTCGAAAGCACCCACATGCCCGGCAAGGGCGAGCTCAAACTCACGGGATCGCTCGGCGACGTGATGCGCGAATCCACCGAAGCGGCGCGCACCTGGCTGCGGGGCCACGCGGCTGATTACGGCATCGCGCCCGCGCTGTTCGAGAAGCGCGACATCCACGTGCACGTGCCGCAGGGTGCGGTGCCTAAGGATGGGCCTTCGGCTGGCGTCGCGATGGTGATTTCGCTCGCGTCGCTGCTGACGGGCCGCGCCGCTCCCGCCGACATCGCGATGACCGGCGAGATCACGCTGCGCGGCAAGGTGCTGCCCGTGGGCGGGATCAAGGAGAAGGTGCTCGCTGCGAAGCGCGCTGGAATTCGGCGGGTCGTCCTGCCGGCGCAGAACCGGCGCGACATCGAGGAGATCGCGGCGCCTCTCGTTGCGGGTCTCGAGTTCCACTACGTTGCGCGCATCGATGAAGCCCTTCAGCACATTCTCGATCCGGCGCGCAGTTAGCTCGCGGGTTCTCCTAATTGCTCTTGCCGCGGGAGCGCTCGCGCTCGGCTGCGTCTCGAGCGACAAGCACGGCGCCGTGGTGGAAGAGCGCGACCTGCTGAAACAGAAGGCGGAGCGCCTCGAGCAGAGCAACGAGAGCCTCGACAACGAGCGCGTCGCGTTGATCGCCCAGCTCGAGGATTTGCGCGTCGCGAAGGAGAGCCTCGACACGAGCGTTGCGGAACTCTCGGAGCGCAAGGAGCAGCTTGAGATCGATCTCTCGAAGACGTCCCAACAACTCGCGGCCCGCAACCAAGAAGTCGACAGCCTGCGCTCCACTTATGATGGGCTCGTGCAGGACCTCCAGAGCGAGGTCTCCGCCGGCCGCGTGCAAATCGAGCAGCTGCGCGACGGACTGCACGTGAAGCTCGCCCAGGAGATCTTGTTCGCGTCCGGCTCGGCGGAACTCTCTGGCGAGGGGCAGACCGTGCTTGGCAAAGTTGCGAGCCGTCTGACCGAGGTGGAGCACCAGATCGAAGTCGCTGGCCATACCGACGACGTGCGCATCAGCGGCGCGCTGGCGGCGCGGTATCCCTCGAACTGGGAGCTTGCTGGCGCGCGCGCTGCCGTGGTGGTGCGGCTGCTCGCGAAGAAGGGCGTGCCGGAGAACCGGCTGGTGGCGGCGTCGTTCGGCGAGACGAAGCCGGTGGGCTCGAACGACACGGCCGAGGGTCGCGCGCGCAATCGACGCATCGATATTCGCCTCGTGCCGCCAACACCGGGCGCTCCCGCGCCCGCTCAGGCGGACGCAGCTCCGGGCGCGTGAGCCGCGCGCCGGCCGACCCGCGCGCGCTTCTCAGGGAGCTGTTCGACGCCGCGCTCGCCGCGGTCGAGCCTGGCGCGGCGGTCGCGCGCGCGATCGAGCGCGGGGGCGACACGGTTCGCGTAACAGGCGAGACGCTCGCACCCGAGCGCTGCGCCGTAATCGCTGCCGGTAAAGGCGCGCTGGCGATGGCGCGCGCATGGCACGCGCACGTCGGCGCGCCGCGCACGGGGCTCGCGGTCTCGCGCGAGCCGGGTGCGCTTCCGGCGCCGTGGCGCGCGCTGGTTGGCGGGCATCCGCTGCCGAACGCCGCGAGCGAAGCCGCCGGCCGCGCTGC
The DNA here is from genome assembly GCA_031401135.1 of Deltaproteobacteria bacterium. Classification (GTDB taxonomy): domain Bacteria; phylum Myxococcota_A; class UBA9160; order UBA9160; family UBA6930; genus VGRF01. The sequence continues at coordinate 4,338 of JANNRF010000354.1, forward strand.
GCTCGAGTTCGCGGCGAACGTGCCCTGCGAAGACGCGCTCGTGGTGCTGCTCTCTGGCGGCGCCTCCGCGCTGCTCAGCGCGCCGCTCGCCGGCGTGACGCTCGCCGATCTGCGCGAGACGACGCAGCTGTTACTGCGCGCCGGCGCCGAGATCGGCGAACTCAACTGCGTGCGCAAGCACCTGACGGTTGCGAGCGGGGGACGGCTCGCCGCCGCGACGCCGGCGCACCGCGTGGTGGTGCTCGCGCTCTCGGACGTGATCGGCGACGACCTCGCGACGATCGGCTCCGGGCCCTGCGCGCCAGACCCGACGACCTTCGGAGATGCGATCGAGGTGTTACGGGCGCGCTGCGTCTGGGAAGACACGCCCGCTCGCGTGCAAGCGCATCTCGCGCGCGGGGCCGCGGGCGAAGTTCCGGAATCGCCCAAGCCGGGTGCTGCTTGTTTCGAGCGCGTGCGGCACGCCGTAATCGCGAACAACGAAACTGCGCTGGCGGCACTCGAGGCTGCAGCGCAGCAGCGCGGCCTCGCGGTCACGCGGCTTGCCGAACCGCTACGCGGTGAAGCGCGCGCGGTGGGCGCGGAGTTCGCGCGGCGCGCGCTCGGGCTTCGTTGCGGGCGTGCTCAGCTGCTGATCGCTGGCGGCGAGACGACAGTCACTGTTCGCGGTGACGGGCGCGGCGGGCGTTGCCAGGAACTCGCGCTCGCCGCGGCGCTCGCGCTCGCGGGCGAGAAAAACGTCATGCTGATCGCGGCGGGCACGGACGGCAGCGATGGCCCGACCGACGCAGCGGGCGCGTTCGCGGATGGCGACACCGTTTCGCGCGGCAATGCGCTCGGCGTTGGAGCCGAAGATGCTCTCACCCGTAATGACTCCTACGGATTTTTTGCGCGAGCGGGCGGACTGATCCGCACGGGCCCGACCGGCACGAACACACTCGACGTCGCGCTGGTTCTGGTCGGGCGACGTACCTAGACTGCGCGCCTTCCCATGCCCGAACGCGGCCCCTCGCTCCATCTGCTCGTTGTTCGCTTCGCCGTGCTGCTCGGGCTCGTGGCGCAGGCCGCCTGGATCTACCTGCGGTACTGGCTCGATGAGCGCGGCACTCTGCGCGCGGCCGAGGGCGCGCTCGCTGCCAGCATGCAGCGCTTCGCGGTGCGCTTCGTCGGCATCGCGGGGCGCTACAAGGGCGGACTGATCAAGCTCGGCCAGGTCGCGAGCCTGCGCGTCGACGTGCTGCCGGCCGAAGTGAGCGCCGAACTCGCGAAGCTCCAGGATCGCGTCGACGCGCATCCGCTGGGCGAGATGCGCGCGCAGATCGAGCACGAACTAGGCGGGCGGCTCGAAGATCACTTCGCCGCGTTTTCGAACGAAGCGATCGCGGCCGCCAGCCTCGGCCAGGTGCACGAAGCGCGGCTGCTGACTGGCGAGCGCGTCGCCGTGAAGGTGCTGTACCCGCGCGTCGAGCGATCTGTCGCGGTCGATCTCGCCGCCGCGCGCGTCGGGCTCTGGCTGTTCGATTTCGTCACCGTCGCGGATCTCGACTCCGTCTACGCGCAAGTGCGCGACTCGATTCGCGGCGAGATGGACTACGTCGCCGAGGGGCACGCGGCGGAGGAGATCGCGCGCAACCTCGCCGCCGATCCCGAACTCGCGCGCCGCACGCGCGTGCCGGCAATCTATTGGGGCGCGACGCGCACGCGCGTGCTCACGATGGAGTTCATCGAGGGTGTGAAGATCAACGACCACGCCGCACTCGCGGCGCGCGGCATCGACCCGCGCGAGGTCGCGACCTGGGCCGCGCGCGCGTTCCTCCACCAGATGTTTCGCGACGGTTTCTTCCACTGCGATCCGCACCCCGGCAACCTGCTGGTCGACGAGGCCGGCCGCATCGGCATCCTCGATTTCGGCATGCACAAACGGCTCGAACCGCGCGTGTTGACGCTGCTGCGCGAGAGCCTGCTCGCGACGGTCTCGCGCGACCCGATCCGCTACGCGCGCGCGTTCCTCGTCGCCGAGATGATTCGCCCCGAGGATCTCGCGACGGTCGAAGAAATCGGCCGCATCTCGTTCGACCCGAAGTATTTCAATCTCACGCCCAAGGAACTCGCGCAGATCGACCTGGGCGTTTACGTCTCGCGCATGCGCACGCAGATGAAGCGCGTGAAGAGCTTCCAGATTCCTGACGGGCTCGTGCTCTGGGGCCGCGCCTTCGGCTTGTTGTTGGGGCTCGCCTCCGAACTCGCGCCGGGCATTCGGCCGATGGACATCGTCGGGCCTTACGTGATCCGCTTCTTGGGCGCGCCGCCCACGCGCGCCGGCGCGGCCGGCGTTTCGAGCCGATAGACTGCCGCGCGTTTTCACGGAGGCCGCATGCCGATCAGCGCTGACGAGTTCAAAGCGGTAATGGGGCTCCGCGCGAGCGGCGTCGCGATCGTGACCGCGCGCGCGGGCGACGAGATTCACGGCATGACGATGTCGGACTTCGCGGGCGTCTCGCTCTCGCCGCCGCTGGTGCTGATCTGCGCCGACAAGACGGCGAACACGCTGAGAGTCATCGAGAAGGGCGGCAACTTCGCGATCAACGTGCTCGCGCGCGGGCAGGACGCGCTCTCCAACAAGTTCGCCTCGAAGAAAGATGAGTGGACGCGCTTCGAGGGCCTCGACTGCGGGCGCGCAGTCACCGGCGCACCGTTGATTCCCGGCGCGCTCGCGAGCCTCGATTGCACGGTGGTCGCGCAGCACGATGCCGGCGACCACATCATCGTGGTCGGCCTGATCGAGGCGACGCAGCGCAGCGCCGGCGAGCCGCTGCTGTTCTTCGGCGGCGCCTACCGCGCGCTCGCGGAGCGCGCGTGACTCCGCTCCGGCTCGAAGTGTTCTCGGATTACTTGTGCCCCTGGTGCCATCTCGCCGCGCACCGGCTCGTGCGGCTCGAAACGGAGAGCGAAGGTGCGATCGAACTCGAATGGAAGAGCTACTTGTTACGGCCGCGTCCCGAGCCGGAGCGCGATCTGCTGAAGTTCGTGCGTTACACGCAGTCGTGGCTGCGCCCCGCGGCGGAGCCGGACGCGCCGCGCTTCCAAGTCTGGGAGAGCGGCGAGGGCCCGCCGACGCACAGTATTCCGGCGCACGTCGTGGCGCGCGCCGCGCGCAGGCACAGCGCCGCAGCCGGGCGCGCGATGCACGAGCGCTTGCTGCGCGCGTACTTCGAGGAGAACCGCGACATCAGCCGCGAACCCACGCTGCGCGCGCTCTGGAATGAAGCCGGCCTGCCAGAAGCCGGCTTCGAAGCGTGCTCGGCGCCCGAGTTGTTGCGCGAGACGATCGACGACCACAACCAAGCGGTGGAACTGGGCATTACGGGCGTGCCCGCGGTGCGGGTGCCCGGCAGCGAGGCGTTCGTCATGGGGGCGCAGCCGCTCGAGGTCTACCGCCGCTGGGCCCTGAAGCTGCGGGCGCGGGCAGCAGAAGAGGCCTGACGGACCCGCTCAGTAATTCCAGCTGGATGGGCGCATCGCGGTTGTTACCGACGCGTCGTCCGGTATGGGCGCGGTCTTCGCGGAGACGCTCGCGAGCGCGGGCGCGCGCGTAGTTCCCGACGGAGGTGACCGGCGGCATGTTCCAAGCCGAGCGCGGAGTGCGCTGGACGAAGGGCCGGACACCGACGGGACGGGGGGGCGAGCTCCGCGAGCTCGCCGGCCCCCTCCTATTCCTCGCCTCCGATGTCGTCGACGGAGGCTGGACGATCGTCTAGCTGCCGGTCCGCGTGGTGCGCGGACTGCAGCCAGAGATCTACTTCTTGCCGGCGGCCTTCTTCGGCTTGAACTTCGCGAGCACGGTGTCGCGCCAGCGCGCGGCCGCGATGCGGGCTTGGCCCTTACCGCCGTGCAGCCGAATCGCGAAGAACTTCTGGTGCTTCTTGCCGTTGCGCTGGATGTTCACGTACCAGCCGCGGGTGTCGCTCGTCTCGATCCAATAAACGTTGGGCAGGTTTTGCATCTCGTTCCTTACGCGCGGCGCCGTTGGTCTGACTGCCTGTTCGGCGATGGCCCTTGTTACGGTTTCCGCGCTAGTGGGCTTCGGCTGCGGGCGGCGCATCCACCCTGAGTCCGAAGCGCGATGAATTATGGTCTATGCGATTGGTTGGTGCGGCAGAAAGGGTTCGAACCTTCACGAGATTGCTCCCGCCAGCCCCTCAAGCTGGTGCGTCTGCCAGTTCCGCCACTGCCGCACGCGCGATGCGCATTCTACCCAACCTAACTGCGCGGGAAAAGCGGAATTATTGTGCCGCTGGCTCCGCCGCGGCCGATCCCTCAGGTGTTGCGGATTCCGGAGCCGCCGCCGCCGCGGCCTCGCTCATCACTTCCACGAAGTCGCTCTCGCCCGCGCCTTGGTTCGCTGCGGCGGGCGCGGTCGCGCCGGCCGGGGGTGTTACTTCTGCGTCGTAGACGCCGCTCTTCTCGGCGGAGAGGGCGACATAAGCCAGGTAGAAGCTCGTGCACATGAACACGACGGCAGCGCCGGTGGTGAGCTTCGTCAGGAAGGTGCCCGCACCGCGGCTGCCGAAGAGCGTGTTAGAGCCCCCGCCGCTGAATACCGCGCCGATCTCGGCGCCCTTGCCGCGCTGAAGCAGCACGACGAACACGAGCAGAATGCAGACCGCCCAGTGCAGAACCGTGAAGAACCAAGTCATTGCTTCCCTCCAGCTGCTTGGACGATCGCAGCAAAACTCTTGGGGTCGAGGCTCGCGCCGCCGACCAAGGCCCCATCGATGTCGGCCTGACCCATCAGGTCCGCGGTGTTATCCGGTTTCACCGAGCCACCATAAAGAATCCGAATCCGCCCGCTCGCTTCGCCGTAGAGCGCGGCCAGCTCGGCCCGCAGCGCGGCATGTACCTGTTGGGCCATCTCCGGCGTGGCCGTCCGGCCCGTGCCGATCGCCCAGACGGGCTCATAAGCGACGACCACCTCGGCGGCTCGCTCCAACGCAACGCTCGCGAGGCTCTCGCGGAGCTGCGAACCCACGATCTCGAGGGTCCGCCCCGCTTCGCGCTCCGCGAGCGATTCCCCCACGCACACGATCGGGCGCACGTTCTTCGCGAGCAGGGCGGCGGCCTTTTGCGCGACGAGCGCGCTCGATTCCCCGTAGAGCGCGCGCCGCTCGCTGTGGCCGACGATTCCATAACGACAGCCCGCGTCGACGAGCATCGCGGGCGATGTTTCGCCGGTGAACGCGCCTTGCTCGTTGGGGTTCACGTTCTGCGCGGCCAGAGCTACCGCGCTGCCAGCGAGCGCTCGCCCGAGCGCGGCGAGCGCGACGAAGCTCGGCGCCAGCGCGATCTCTGCGCTCGCGCCCGCAACCAGCGGCAGAAACTCGCGCGCGAAGCTCTCGGTCTCGGCGAGCGTCTTGTGCATCTTCCAGTTCGCGGCGATCAGCGGTCTGCGAGTCATTGGGATCGGCCTTCGAGCGCGGTGACGCCAGGCAGCGCGAGCCCCTGCACGAACTCGAGGGATGCGCCGCCGCCCGTGGAGAGGTGCCCGATTTTTTTTCCGAGCGCGAGCTTGTTGATGGCCGCGAGCGAGTCGCCGCCGCCGACGACGCTGTGCGCCGCTGACGCCGCGACCGCATTCGCGACGGCTTCGGTTCCCTTCGCGAACGCGTCCATCTCGAATACGCCCATCGGGCCGTTCCAAAAGATCGTGCGCGCGCGGGAGGCTTCCTCGGCGTAACGCTTCGCGGTGACGGGGCCGATGTCGAGAGCCAGCCAGCCGTCGGGAATCGTCTCGACGATCGCGGTCGCTGCGTTCGCCTCGAACTTTTGCGCAACCACATGATCGACCGGCAGCAACAGCTTCCGGCCAGCTTTCTCGGCCGCCGTAACTACACGGCGCGCGTCTTCGACGCGATCCGCCTCCACCAGCGAGGCGCCCGTCGGTTGACCGAGCGCGCGCAAGAACGTGTATGCCATGGCGCCGCCGATCGCGAGCACGTCCGCGTGGGGAGCGAGCGCTTCGAGCACCGCGAGTTTGTCGGACACTTTCGCGCCGCCGAGCAGGCAGAGCAGGGGCCGCGCGGGTTCGCGCACGGCTCGCAGGTGCTTCAGTTCCGCCCGCAACAAGTCGCCCGCGGCTGCGCGCTTCACGAACGGCACGATGCCTGCGGTCGAGGCGTGGGCGCGGTGGGCCGTGCCGAAGGCGTCGTTCACGTAATCATTGGCGAGGGCGGCCAGCGCTCGCGCGAAGCCGGCGTCGTTCTGCTCTTCGCGCGGGTCGAAGCGCAGGTTTTCGAGCAGCACCAGCTCGCCATCGCCGAGCCGTGCGACGGCTGCTTCGGCCTCTGCGCCGATCGTCGACGGGCAGAACGCCACGGCGCGCCCCAACAACTCCGCGAGCCTCGCCGCCACCGGCGCGAGCGAGAGCTCCGCGCTCGGGCCGCCCTTCGGGCGCCCGAGATGCGAGGCGAGCAGCACGCGCGCGCCGCCCGCGAGCAGCCGCCGCAGCGTGCCGAGCGAGGCGCGGATGCGCGTGTCGTCGCGGATCACGCCGTTCTTCAGCGGGACGTTCAGATCGGCCCGCACGAACACACGGCGCCCGCGCACGCCGCCCGGCGCGGCGAGCAGATCATCGAGCGTTGCGATCGTCATTGCGCGCGGGCTCGCCCTAACGGCCCATCAGCACGCAGAGATCGGCGACGCGCGTCGCGTAGCCCATCTCGTTGTCGTACCAGGCGAGGATCTTCGCGAAGGTGCCGTCGATCACCTTGGTCGAGAGCGCGTCGAAGATCGAGGAGTGCTGGTTGCCGATGAAGTCCGCCGAAACGAGCGGCTCGTCGCAGTACTCGAGGATGCCCTTCAGCGCGCCGTTCGCGGCGCTCTGGATCGCCGCGTTGATTTCCTTGTCCGTCGCGGGCTTCTTCAGCACGAGTGTTAGGTCGACGCACGACACGTCCGGCGTCGGCACCCGCATCGCGTAGCCGTCGAGCTTGCCCTTGAGCTCGGGCAGCACGAGGCCGATTGCCTTCGCCGCGCCCGTGCTGGTGGGAATCATCGACATCGCGCCGGCGCGCGCGCGGCGCAGATCCTTGTGCGGCGTGTCGACCAGCGCCTGGTCCGAGGTGTACGAGTGGATCGTCACCATCAGCCCGCGCTCGATGCCGAACACGTCGTTGATCACCTTCGCGACCGGCGCGAGGCAGTTCGTCGTGCACGAAGCGTTCGAGACGACGCGGTGCTTGGCCGGGTCGTACGTTTTGTCGTTCACGCCAATCACGAAGGTCGCGTCGTCGCCGCTGGCCGGCGCGCTGATGATCACGCGCTCGGCGCCGCCATCGAGGTGCAGCTGCGCCTTCTCGCGCGCGGTGAACAGGCCCGTCGATTCGACCACGATCTTCGCGCCGACGCTGCCCCACGGAATCTTCGCCGGGTCGCGTTCGCTGAAGACCGGGATCTTCTTGCCGTTCACGACCAGCGCGTTGCCGTCGGCCGTCACCTCGCCCTTGAATTTCCCATGGACCGAGTCGTACTTGAGCAGATGCGCGAGCGTCTTCGCGTCCACCAGATCGTTCACGCCGGTCACTTCGACGTCGCGCGTTTGCATCGCGCGGAATGCGTTGCGTCCAATTCGCCCGAAGCCGTTGATCCCGACCTTGACCGTCATCGCTCGCTTGCTCCTCTGAAAAATGGGTCCCGGTGAGTGCCTGGAGGGCGCGGTTCGCGACTCGAAAACTGCCGCCGAATGCCGCCGCGCGCGCCGGTGCCCAGCCGCGCTCACCCCAACCATCGAGCCGGGCCGGCGCAAAAAGGCGCGCGCACTCTACCCACCGGCTTTCGCTCCTGCATCGGCAGATCGCAGCGATCCCCACTTCTCCTAGCGCTCTGCGGCTCCGATACTGCGGGTCCATCGAGGGGATTGGGATTGAGCGAGCCGCACGCACAGGCGCACGCAGGATCGTGGTCGACACGCTCGCGCTTCGTGCTGTTGATCGTGGCGGTAGCGGCCACGCTCACGGGTCTCGCGTTCTTGAGAGAGGATCGGCGCGAGCGCCGCAGCGCATTCCCGCCCGCCGAGGGCCGGCTCGAAGTCGCGGGCCTCGAGGCACCGCTGCTGCTCGTGCGCGATCGGCGCGGGGTGCCCCACGCGCGCGCGCAGTCCGAGCGCGATGCCTGGTTCGCGCTCGGCTTCGTGCACGCGCAGGACCGGCTCGCGCAATTGGTCTGGCTGCGCCGGCTCGCGCAAGGTCGCAGCGCGGAACTGATTGGCGGCGACGGTCTCGCGTCGGACCGGCTCTCCCGCACACTCGATTTCGCCGGCCTCGCTGAGCGCGACCTCGCTCGGTCGGGCCGGGCATCGCGAATCGTGCTCGACGCTTACGCCGCCGGCGTGAACGCGTGGATCTCGCAGCTGCGCCTCGGGGAGACGGCGCCGCCGCTGGGCTTGCTCGAACCTGTCGCGGGAATCGCGGCCTGGACTCCCGTCGATTCCCTCGCACTCGCGAAGCATCAGGCCTTCGCGCTGGCCGACCCGATCGCGGAGATCCTGGTGCTCGAGCGCGTCGTTCGGTCGCTCGGCGCTGGGCCCGCGCGCGCACTGTTCCCGGGCGGATTCGCAGGCGAGACGCGCGAACAGCGAGTGCCAGCCGCCGCTAGCGCACTCGACGCGAGCGCGGTCGGCCGCCTCGCGATCGCTCGCCGCGTGCTCGGGCTCGAAGGCGGCTCGGTGGGCAGCGCAGGCTGGATCGTCGCGGGCGAGGGCACCCGCCGCGGGCGCGCGCTCCTAGCTGCGGATCTGCACTTCCCGCCGCGCATGCCCGGGCGCGTGTACGAGGCGCACATCCGGGGCGGCGCGCTCGAAGTCGCGGGCGCGACGCTGCCGGGGATTCCCGCGTTCTGGGCTGGCTTCAATCCCGATCTGGCCTGGGCGCTCGTGCAGACGCCCGTGGTGGTGGCGGACCTGTTCGAGGAAACGCTCTACGCGCAGGATCCAAGCCGTTATTTCGACGGCGGAAAGTGGCGCTCGCTCTCGCTGCGTGAGGAGCGCATTCAGATCGCCGGTGCCCCCGATGAAGTGATCGGGGTGCGCGCGACTTCTCGTGGGCCGCTGATCGACACGCTCTTCCCCGAAGCCGGCCGGCCGCTCGCGCTGCGCTGGACCGGCCTGCTCGGCGGCGGGATCGATGGCTTGGTCGCCCTCGCGCACGCGCGCGACGTCGGCGGCGCGCGGGAGGCGCTGCGCACCCACGTCGAACCCGTCGAGGCCGCGCTGCTGGTGGACGCGCGCGGTGCGGGGCTCTTGCAGCTCGCAGGTGCGGTGCCACGCCGCGAGTACCCGAGCGGACTCCAGCCGGTGCCGTCCTCGAACGCAGCATATGAGTGGAGTACGCGGCTTGCGCTGGAAGAGCTGCCTGCACAAATGCTGGGAGCTGGCACGCCCTGGCTGATTGCGGCGGACTCCTCGCTCCCTGGCGAGGGTGCGAGTCGGATCGAAACCTTGTGGCAGCCCGGGGCGCGCGCCGAGCAGCTGCGCGAGCGTTTGCGCGCCGCGGCTGCGAACGGTCGCCCCGATCTCGCGCAGCTGGTCGCGCTGCAAGCCGACACCGGCTCGCAGCTAACGCGGCGCAGCGTGGCCTCGCTGCTCACGCTGATGGCCGACGAGCCGACGCTCGGGCGCGAAGAACGCGAAGTGCTCAAGCTGCTCCACGACTGGGACGGCGTCAGCGGCACGGACAGCCGCGGCGCCGCTGCCTTCCACGTGCTCTCGAAGCGCCTGCTCCCGATGCTGCTCGGCCCGGCGCTGGGCGAGGAACTTGCGGGCGCCTATCTGGCGCTCCCGCGTCTGCCGGCTTCGGCGCTGCTCAGTGAAACGCTCGCGCTCGCTGCGCGTGGAGGCGACCCCGAGGCGCCCTGGGCGGAGCCGGCACTCGTGCGCGCGAACCTGGCTCGCAGCCTGCGCGAAACCTCGCTTTTCCTCTCCGCCGAACTCGGCGCGAGCCGCGAGCGCTGGACGTGGGGCCGGCTTCACCGCGTACGTTTCGCGCCGCTCTGGCCGGGCGCCTGGCGCGGCGAGGCAGGCGCACTCGGCCCGTTCGAACAGGCTGGCGCCGGCGACACGATCGCGGTCTCGGAGTACGCCACGCTGGGAGACGGCTTCGACGCCGAGGTGGTTGCGGGCTATCGGCTGCTGGTGGACGCCGGCAATCTCGACCAAGCGCTCACGGCGTTCGCGCCGGGTCAGAGCGAGCACGCGGGCCATCCCCACGCGACCGACGCGCTCGAACGCTGGCGGCTCGGCAAGCCCAACTTGTTATCGACGAGCGACCCGGTGATCGAGGACGGCGCCGTGCAGTCGCTGCGGCTCGAGCCGGCGCCCTGATGTTGTTATTCGCCGAGGTGCCGGGCTTCTACGCCGAGGTCGAGCGCGTGGCGGATCCAGCGCTCGCGCACCGCGCGGTGATCGTCGGCGGCAACCCGCGCAAGCGCGGCGCGGTGCAGGCCGCGACGGCGGACGCGCGCGCACTCGGCGTAAGCGTGGGCATGCCGATGCTCGAAGCGCTCGAGCGCTGCCCGCACGCGCGCGCGGTGACCACGAACATGCGCCGCTACCGCGAGGCGGGCGCGGAGCTGCGCTCGCAGTTCCGGCGCGCCACGGACCGCCTCGAACCGGCGGGCGTCGCGGCCGCATACCTCGACGTTTCAGCGCGCCCCGAGGCGCCGCAGCGCGTCGCGGAACAGCTGCGCGAGGAAGTCGGCGCGGCGCTCTCCCTGCCGCTGCGGGTCGGGGTTTCGAGCATCAAGTTCCTGGCCAAGCTGGCGGCCGAATCCCTCGAGTCCGAGGGCGTGCTGCAGATCTTGGCGAGTGGGGTGCACGCGTTCCTCGACCCGCTCGCGGTGGGACGCCTGCCGGGGGTCGGCCCGAAGACCGAAGCGACGCTTGCCGAGCTCGGCGTGCGAACCGCCGGGGATCTCGCGCGGGTCGATCGCCGCTGGTTGGAAGAACGGCTCGGAAACCACGGCCTCACGATCTTGTCCTACGCGCAGGGTCACGATCCCGCCGGGCTGCGAGCCGCGCCTCATCCGCGCAGCGTGAGTCAGGAGGCCACCTTCGCCGAGCCGGAGGTCGACCGTCTCGTGCTCGAGGAGCGGCTCGCGGGTTTGGCCATGCGGGTGGAGGAGGCGCTCGCGCGCGAGCGACTCGCTGCGAAGCGCGTCGCGGTGAAGATCCGTTATGCCGACGACGAGCAGACCACGCGCAGCCGCACCGTGGTGCACGCCATGGCGAGCGCCCGCGACTTGCTTGCGCAGGCCGCGCCGCTGCTCGATCGCACTCAGATCGGCACGCGGCCGGTGCGTGGTCTCGGTCTTGTCGCGAGCGAGCTCGGCCGAGCGCGTCGCGACGACCGCCAGCTCGATCTGTTCGCGGGCAGGTCCTAGGCAAGCGGCGCTTCGCCGCGCGCAGCGAGGCGCAGCCGAGCGGAGTGGGAGGCGGCTCGTTGCGGGCATTCCCGCGAAGCCGGTAAGAAGCAAGCGGCGCTTCGCCGCGCGGCCATCGCCAGGCTCAAGCCCGCCCGCGCGCGTTCCGAAGGACCCCCAAGTGAGCGGGGGGCGAGATGGGCAAGGAACGCCGCAAGTACACGCGCATCGCGACAGACCAGGTCATCTCCTTCTCGATGCTCGATCGCTCGGAGCAGCTCGCGGTCGGCAAGGACATCTCCGCCAGCGGGATTCGCTTCCAGGCAATCGGCTGCGAGCTCGAGCCCGGCGATCGCATTCGAGTGACCTTCAACGTCGGCGCGCGAACCCTCGAAGCGACCGGCGAAGTGGTGTGGTCGACGGAACTCGACCCGGTCACTTCTGAGATCGCGCTCAACTTCGAGTCGATCGACCCCGAGGCGGCGCGCCTGCTGGCCGAGATCCAGGACCAATAGCTCGGCGCGCACCGCTTGATCGCATAATCAAACGGGGTTGCCGCGCGCGAGCCTTCCTGCCAGGGTCCCCGCGTGAGCGACTTCCACCAGACCGGCGTGATCTCCACGCTGCACCGCCTCGGCCGCCGCGACCTCGCGCGGCTCGAGCGCGAACTCGGCGACCCGGCGCGCTCGCGGCCAGTGGCGCTGGTGCTGCCCTGCCTCAACGCAGAGCTTCACGACGTCGCGCTGAAAAGCATCATCGAGCAGCTCCAGCGCGTGCCGTACCTGGCGGACGTGGTCGTCAGCGTCGCGGGCGCACCAGAGCGCGAGCAGTTCGAGGAGATGAAGCGCGCGTTCGCGGCGGTGCGCTGCGCCGACGGGCGGGCTGCGACGCTGCTTTGGAACGACGGCCCGCGCCTGCAGGACCTGTACGCGACGCTCGCGGAGGAGGGGCTTCACGCGGGGCCCGATGGCAAAGGCCGCGGCGTGTGGCTCGCCTTCGGTTACGTGCTCGCGACCGACCGCGCGCGCGTGATCGCGGTGCACGACTGCGACATCCGCGACTACGACCGCGAGCTCGTCTCGCGGCTGGCCTACCCGATCGCGAACCGCAACATGAACTACGAGTTCGCGAAGGGTTATTACGCGCGCGCCTCGGACCGCCTGTATGGCCGCGTGACGCGCCTGTTCATGACGCCGATTCTGCGCGCGATGAAGGCGGTGCTCGGCCCGAACCCGCTGCTCGAGTACCTCGACTCGTTCCGCTTCCCGCTGGCAGGCGAGTGCGCGATGACCACCGACCTCGCCCGCAGCATCCGCATTCCCAGCGACTGGGGCCTCGAGATCGGCATGCTCACGGAGGTCTACCGTAATTCCTCGCTGAAGCGGATCTGCCAGGTCGAGCTCGCAGACAACTACGACCACAAGCATCGCGAGCTCTCCGCGCTCGACGGCACGCGCGGTCTGCACCGCATGGTGGCCGACATCGGCGCCTCGCTGATTCGCAACCTCGCCTCGTACGGCGTCGAGTTCGACGCAGGTTTCCTCAACACGCTCTCGAACGCGTACGTGCGCACCGCGCAGGACGCCGTGGCGCGTTACTCCGACGTTGCCGCGCTTAACGGCATCGGCTTCGATCGCCACGAAGAAGAAGTCGCCGTCGAGACGTTCGCGAGTGCGCTGCGTGCGGCCGGCCTCAACTTCGTGCGCGACCCGATGGGCGCGCCGCAGATCCCGAACTGGAACCGCGTGACTTCGGCGCTGCCCGGCCTGCTGCAGCTGCTGCGCGAAGCGGTCGAAGCGGACGCCCGGTGATTCGCATCGCGAACGTGCAGATCGGCGGCGGCGCGAGGCTCGCGCTGATCGCAGGGCTCAACGTGATCGAGAGCGAGGAAGCCGCCCTCAACGTCGCGCACTTCATCGCTGCGAGCGCCGCCCGCAACGGCTTCCCGTTCGTGTTCAAGGCCTCGGTCGACAAGGCAAACCGCTCGAGCCTGCGCTCCTACCGCGGCCCGGGCTTCGACGAAGGCCTGCGCATCCTCGCGCGCGTGAAGCGCGAGGTTGGCGCGCCCGTAATGACCGACGTGCACGAGCCGGCGCAGGCGAAGCAGGCCGCGCAAGTCGTCGATGCGCTGCAAGTGCCCGCATTCCTGTGCCGCCAGACCGACTTGTTGCTGGCCTGCGCCGCGACCGGCTTGCCGGTGAACATCAAGAAGGGCCAGTTCGTCGCGCCGAGCGACATCCGGCTCGCGGTCGAGAAGATCGAAGCAGCGGGCGGCCGCGCGATTGTTACGGAGCGCGGCACGAGCTTCGGGTACAACGACCTGGTCGTGGACATGCGCGGCCTCGTGCGGATGCGCGCCTTCGCGCCGGTGTGCTTCGACGCGACGCACTCGGCCCAACAACCCGGCGCCGACGGCGAGCAGAGCGGCGGCGAGCGCGCGATGGTCGCTCCGCTCGCGCGCGCCGCCGTCGCGGTGGGCATCGACGCGCTGTTCGTGGAAGTGCACCCTGAACCTGATAACGCGCCGTGTGATGGCGCGAGCCAACTCGGCTACGCGGAGTTCGAGGAGTTGCTGGCAGACGTGCGGCGGATCGATGTCGCGAGCCGCGCGTGAAGACACGGAGCGCTCCAGGGTTGCCCGTGCACGGCAACGTCTCGGAGGCATCGAGCGGGACACGCGGTTGGTTCGTCGGGCACTTCATGGCGGGCGACTCGGCACCGCTTCGAAGCGACGCGATCGAGATGAAGTGGTTCACGCACGCGAAGGGCGAGACGCGCCCCGAGTGGGCCCCAGCGAACCCCGTGAAGACGATGAATCTGCTCATCCGCGGCAGGTTCGTGCTGCGCTTTCCCGACGAAGAGGTCTTGCTCTCGCGCGAGGGCGACTTCGTGTTGTTCGGTCCTGGCGTTCCGCACTCGTTCCGGTCGGAGGAGGAGTCGCTGGTGCTGACCGTTCGCTGGCCCTCGCACCCCCCAGCCTCAGCCGCGACTCCGGCGGTTCGGGCCTCAGCGCTCCAGCGCCCGCGCCAGGGCTTCCTCGATCGTGTCGATCGGCACCACTTCGAGCTTCTCCAGCACCTCGGCCGGCACGTCCACGAGGTCCTTGGTGTTACGGCGCGGCAGCAGCACGGTCTGCACTCCCGCGCGCTGTGCGGCGAGCAGCTTCTGCTTGATGCCGCCGACCGGCAGCACCTTGCCGCGCAGCGAGATCTCGCCGGTCATCGCGACGTGACCGTGGGCGCGCTTGCCCGAGAGCGCGGACACGATCGCCGTAACAAGCGCGACGCCGGCGCTGGGGCCGTCCTTGGGCACCGCGCCTGCGGGCACGTGCAGATGGATCTCGCAGCCGGCGAGCGCAGAGGAGATGATGCCGAGCGCGTCGGCATTGGCGCGCACCCACGACAAGGCGGCCTCGGCTGATTCCTTCATCACGTCGCCGAGTTGGCCCGTGAGGCGCAGGCGCACGCCTTCGCCGCCGCGGATCACGCTGGCTTCGAGGAACAGGATGTCGCCGCCGTGGCTCGTGGCGGCGAGTCCGACGACGACGCCGGCCTGCTCGGTGCGCTCCGTCACCTCGGGCAGATGCGGCGGCGCCCCTAATGCCTCGGCCGCGAACGCGGCGTCTACGCGCAGCGGCACTACGCTCGCGTCGCCGGCCACTTTGGCCGCGACTTTGCGGAACAGCGTCGCGATCAGGCGCTCGAGGTTTCGCACGCCCGCCTCGCGCGTGTATTCGTGCACCACGCGCGCGACGGCGTCCTCCTTCACCTCCACCTGATCCGCGCGCAGCCCGTGCGCCTCGCGCTGCTTCGGGATCAGGTGCTGCGCCGCGATCGCGAGCTTCTCGCGCTCGGTGTAGCCCGCGAGCTCGATCACCTCCATGCGGTCGAGCAGCGCGGGCGGAATCGTCGAGAGCGTGTTCGCGGTGGCGATGAACAGCACACGCGAGAGATCGAACGGCACTTCGAGGTAGTGGTCGCTGAAGGTCGAGTTCTGTTCGGGGTCGAGCACTTCGAGCAGCGCCGAGGACGGATCGCCGCGGAAATCTGCGCCGACTTTGTCGACTTCGTCGAGCAAGAAAACCGGATTGCGCGACTTCGCGCGCCGCAGGCTCTGGAGCACGCGGCCCGGCATCGCGCCCACATAAGTGCGGCGATGCCCGCGGATTTCCGCCTCGTCGCGCACGCCGCCGAGCGAGGCGCGCGCGAGCTTGCGTCCCAGTGCGCGCGCGATCGATTTGCCGAGGGAAGTCTTGCCGACGCCGGGCGGGCCCACGAAACACAGGATTGGCGCCTTGGCATTCGGTGCGAGCTTGCGCACCGCCAGGTATTCGAGGATGCGGTCCTTCACCTTGGCGAGGCCGTGGTGATCCTCATCGAGCACGCGCAGCGCGTCGCCGATCTCGAGGTGGTCCGTGGTCTCGACCGACCACGGCAGAGCGGCCACCCACTCGAGATACGTTCTCAACAAGTGGCGGTCCGGCGCGTGCTGTGCGAGCGCGCGGAAACGGCGCAGCTCGCGCTCGGCGTGAGCGCGCGCGGGCTCGGGCAGCTGCGCGGCTTCGATCTTCTCCGCGAGTTCGTCGGCTTCGCGTTCGCCGCCGGCGGCTTCGCCGAGTTCGTCCTGGATGTCGCGCATGCGCCGGCGCAAGAGCCGCTCGCGGTGCTTCGGGTCGAGCGGCGCATCGCCTTCCTGGATGCGCAGCGCGCGCTGCGTCTCGGCGATCGTCACCTCGCGCTCGAGCGCGCGCGCAACCTGCCAGAGCCGCCGCACCGGATCCGGCTCGCACAAGAGCGCGACGCGCGCCTCGGTGGGCATCTGCACGCTCGACGCCACCATGTCCGCGAGCAGGCCCGGCGTCGGCATGCTCGAGACGATGCCCTTCCACTCATCGGGGTAGTCGTCGCGCAGGTCGATCACGCGGTGCG
Organism: Deltaproteobacteria bacterium; assembly: GCA_031401135.1. Classification (GTDB taxonomy): domain Bacteria; phylum Myxococcota_A; class UBA9160; order UBA9160; family UBA6930; genus VGRF01. The sequence goes on from JANNRF010000354.1 coordinate 20,675, forward strand.
AGAGCTCGACCACGCGCGCGCGCGCGGTGTCGAGTTCGGCGCTGGGCTCGCGCGATTCCGCGAGCGGCGTGATCGCGGCGCGCAGGGCGCGGCCACTGGCCGGCGCGAAGCCGAAGCGCGCGCGCGCGATGCCCACGACAAGCGCCTGCTTCGCGCCTTGCCGTGCATCGACGATGCGCAGCACACGCGCGACGGTTGCCACCGGGTGCAAGCCCGCGAGCGCGGGCTCCTCCTCCTTCGCATCACGCTGCGTGCCCACCAGGATCAGGCCGCCTTCACCGGCCTCTTCAAGGGCCGCGAGCGATCGCGCGCGGCCGACCGAGAGGGGCACGTTGATGCCCGGGAACACCACCGCATCGCGCACCGGCAGGACGGGCAGGGTGCCGGGGATCTCGACGGTTTCTCCGCCAACGACGATGCGCTGCGATTCGCTCACGGATTCACCTCGAAATTTGTTGGGCTCGGCTCGCGGCTCGGGCGATCGAGCATGGCTCGGCCCGAGTCGTTGCGGGTCAAGAAAAGTGCCCGCGACCACTCGCGATTTCGCACCGCCCTGGGTAGTTTGCGCCCTCCCGTTTTCCCGGCCCGGGTGGCGGAATTGGCAGACGCGCAGGTCTCAGAAGCCTGTCTCAGAGATGAGGTGCTGGTTCGACTCCAGTCCCGGGCACCAGCTCGTACGACTCTCCGCTCGGCTTCGCCTCGCTGCGCGCCGACTGCGCCGCTTGCGCGGCGCTGGTCGGCTTGCGGCTTCACGAGCCGCGGCCGGTCGTTGAAGGGTCCCCCAGCGCGTGACTGAGTTGGCTCAAGCGGGGCTTGGCGTCGGCGAGCACTTCATGCTCGGTTTTCGCGGGCTGTCGCTGCCGGACTGGCTGCGCGCGTTCGCGGCGGAGTACGGCCTCGGCGGCGTGATTCTGTTCGACCGCGACGTGCAGCTCGGCGGCATTCGCAACGTCGAGTCTCCCGCCCAAGTGCGCGTGCTTTGCGCCGAGGTGCACGCGCTGCCCTCGCACCCGCTGGTGTTCGTCGACCAGGAGGGCGGCAAGGTGCGCCGGCTCAAGCCCGCTGCGGGCTTCAAGGAACTCCCGAGCGCGCGCGCGTTCGCGGCGTTGCCCGAGCCCGAGGCGCGGCGGCTCGCCGCGGAGAGCTGCGCGGAGATGAAGGCGCTCGGCATCGACTTCGATCTCGCGCCGGTGGTCGACCTAGACACCAACCCTGATAACCCGAACATCGGCAAGATCGAGCGTGCGTTTTCGGCGGATGCGCGCGAAGTGCGGCGCTGCGCGCGCATCCTGAACGAGGCCGCGCGCGCCGCGGGCCTCGGCCTGTGCGTGAAGCATTTCCCCGGCCTCGGCGGCGCGCGCACCGACAGCCACCTCGCGCTCACGGATCTCTCAGGGCTCGTTTCAGCCGAGCAGGAGCGGCTGTTCTACGAACTCGCGGGCGAACTCAGCGGCGGCGCCGCGCTCTTCTCTCACGGCTTCGTGCGCGAGTGGGATGCTTCGCTTCCCGCCTCGATCTCGCCCGCCGCGGTGGCGCGCTTCCGCGCCGCGCAGCCGGAGACACTGCTGATTACGGACGACATCCAGATGCAGGGGCTGCAGGGCGCACTCGGCACCGTTGACGCTGTGATGCGCGCACTCCGCGCGGGCATCGACCTGGTGTGCGTCGGCAACAACCTGCTCGCGCAAGCTGACGAGTGCTTCGAAGCCGCGCGCAGCCTGCGCGAGCGCGCACAGCGCGACGCCGCGTTCGCCGCGCAGCTCGCAGCCTCGCGCGCGCGCATCGCCGCGCGCAAGCGCTTCGCCAGGAGCGTTGCGTAACTCAGAATCGGGGACGTTCTTGCGTAACTCGGTTGCGGTCGAGTTACGCAAGAGCGTCCCCGAAGCCGAGTTACGCAATTTCAATCCTCGAGTTCCTTCGCGAGCGTTTCCCACTGCGCGTAGAGCGCCGCGACCTCGGCCTTCGTGGCGTCGCGTTCGGTCTCGACTTCGCGCACGCGCGCAAGATCGCCGTACACGCTCGGGTCGCCGAGCCGGTGCGCGCACTCTTCGGCGCGCGCCTCCTTCTCGGCGATTTGCTCTTCGAGCCGTGCGAGCTTTCGCTCGAGCCGCTCGCGCGCCTTGCGCTCCTCGCGCGTGCGCTGGGCATCGCCGCGCGGCTCGTTCGCGCTGGCGGGCGTCGCCGCCGCGCGCGCCGACGTCGCAGGCGCAGCGGCAGCGCTCGCCGCGCGCTGCGCCTCCTCGCGCAGCTTCGCGAGGTACGCGTCGTAATTGCCTAAGAACTCGCGCAGCACGCCGCCGCGCACCTCGACCACTCGCGTCGCCAGCGCGTTCAAGAAATCGCGGTCGTGGGAGATGAACACCAGCGTCCCGCCGTATTCGGCGAGCGCTTCCTCGAGCACCTGGCAGGCGTCCACGTCGAGGTGATTCGTCGGCTCGTCGAGCACCAGCACGTTGCTCGGCCGGAGCAGCATCTTCGCGAGCGCGAGCCGCGCCTTCTCGCCGCCGGAGAGCACGGAGATTTTCTTCTTGACGTCGTCGCCCGAAAACAAGAACGCGCCAAGGTGGCCGCGCAGGCGCGGCACGTCGTCGAACGCCGCCACCGATTCGAGCTCGGCTAGCACCGTGCGCTCGGCTGTTAGAGACTCGAGCTGATGCTGCGCGTAGAAGGCGACCTGCGCGTTGTTCCCGAGTTCGCGCTCGCCGCGCTCGAACGGCAGCACGCCCGCGAGGATGCGCAGCAGCGTCGATTTGCCGGCGCCGTTCGGGCCCACCAGCGCGAGCCGCTCGCCGCGCTTCAGCGCGAAATCAACGCCCTGATAGATCGCCTGCGCGCCATAACTCTTGTGCACGCCGCGCAGCGCGAGCGGCACCGCGCCGGCGCGCGTCGGTTCCGGGAGGCGCAAGCGCATGCGCCGCTTCTTTTCCTCGGGCACCTCGATGCGCTCGATCTTGTCGAGCGCCTTCACGCGGCTCTGCACCTGCTTCGCCTTGCTGGCCTTGGCGCGGAAGCGCTCGACGAAACGCTCGGTGTGCTCGATCTGCTTCTGCTGCGTGCGCGCCGCCGCTTCCAGTTCGAGGCGCCGCAGCTCTTTGCGCTCGAGATAGGTGTCGTAGCCGCACGGGTAGAGCGCGAACGAGGCATTGCGCAGCTCGGCGATGCCCGTGGTGTGCCGGCGCAAGAACGCGCGATCGTGCGAGACCAGGATCACGCCGCCGGCGAACGCCGCGAGCGTCTCGTCGAACCACTCCAGGGATGGCAGGTCGAGATGATTCGTCGGCTCGTCCAATAACAACACGTCGGGCTCGGCCAGCAGCAGCTTGGCGATCTCGACGCGCATGATCCAGCCGCCGCTGAAGGTCGAGAGCTGCCGCGCCCGCGCCGCAGCATTGAAACCGAGCCCCTCCAGCACCTGCTCCGCGCGCGCCTCGCGCGAAAAACCGCCCGCGCGGTCGAAGCGCGTGTGCAGTTGGTCGTAGCGCTCGACGAGATGTGCCGGGAGGTCGCCGTGCTGCGCCATGCGCTCGTCGAGCTCGCGCATCTCGCGCTCGAGCGCGTCGATCGCCGCGAACGCCGTCAGCGCTTCCTCGCGCACCGTCCCGCCCGACGCCGGGTCGATCTCCTGGCGCAAATACCCGACGCGTGCGCCGCGCACGAGCGAGCGCTCGCCGCCGTCCGCCGCATCGACGCCCGCCGCAATGCGCAACAGCGATGTCTTGCCGGCGCCGTTCGGCCCCACGAGCCCGACGCGGTCGCCCGCGCCGATCTCCAGATCGACGCCGTCAAACAGCACGCGCGCGCCAACGCGCCGCATCACATTCGAAAGCCGCAGTCCCATGGGGCGCGCACGGTAACAACGTGCCCACGCGGGCGTGGTTTTCCGCTTGCCCCGCGCCGCTCAGCCGCCGAAGAGGAGAGCAGCGGAGGCAAGGATGGACACCGAAAAGCTCCTCGAAATCGGCGCCCGCGGCATTCACCTGCTGTTCGACAACGACGAAATCGAGGCCGCCTTCGAACAAGACGCCGACTCCCTGCGCAACGACCTCGTCGGCCGCAGCTCCGAAGTGAACTCCGCGATCGACGCGCTGCTGCGCCTCGACGACGTCAACCAAGGCCGCCGCTTCATCGACCACCTCGACGACGAGATCCGCCACGTGCTGGTGCTGATCTACTTCGACCTTCTCGACACACACGTGCGAAGAGCCGCCACGCTGCACTGAGGCGCCGCGATCGAAAGCCCGCTGCGCGAGGCCACCTCTGGCTAGCGAGTCATCAACGTCCGCTTCCTACCTGGAGCATGTCGACGGCTTCACGCGCGGTAACGATCGGGATGCCCTGATAGTTGCCGAGGTGAAGCAGATCGCGTTTGTCGCCCGACGCGATCAGGTCGGCGTTGGCGGCGAGTGCGGCGGCCAACACCTGATCGTCGTCGGGATCGCTCGCCACGACTCGTGGCACTGCCTGCGGTGACACGACCAGGGCCAAGCGACGCAGGTCATCGACAATCGCCGCGGGTGTCAGCCCTGCCAGGTCGAGCCGCCGAGCGAACTTGGCACGTGCGAGAACCGCGAGCAGTTCAGCCAGTAACGCCTCGCTCGTGCACAATTCGAAAGCGTCAGATCGCGCCGCTTCGAGCAGCAGGCGCGGTGCCCCCGCCGAGATCACGCCCGAGACGAGCACGTTCGTGTCGAGGACGATGCGCACCGATCACGCGCCTTGCCGCGTTCTCCGATCGCGCCGCGCGGCCTGCACCTCGGCTTCGACCTCGCCCTCCGATACCGGCGGCAGGTTCAGCGCATCGATTCGCGCAAGCCCCTCGCCGAGCCGCTGGGCTGCCGCCGCGCGCTCTTCTCGCGCGGCCAGGAACTCCACGAAGTCCACCACCTCGGCCTGTCGGCTCGGGGGCAACTTCTTCAGCGTTTCGATCAACCGAGCCTCGATCGCCGTCATCGCAACCCCCTTGCTCCCTCGCTGGCCTTGCCGCGCGAACTGCGCCCGCGCGAGGCGAAACCTAACCCACGACGCAGAGCGAGCGGCACCCAAAACCTTCGGCCTCGGCTTCGGAGGCGCACCCGCTAGGCCCTGTCGCCCGCGAGCTCGATCACTTGACCCGGTGTGCCTTGCCACAGCAGCGCCGACACCAGCACATTGGTGTCCACGACCAGCCGCGGCAGCCTCATGCGCTCTTGCGGGCTCCCGCGCCGCGCCGCGCACGGCGCACCGCAGCGACTTCAGCCTGAATCTCCCTAATCGCCAGCGGCCTACTGCCTGCGGCGGTGGCGAGCGCCGCGCCGGCTAGCAGCGCGTGCGCCGCCCGACGCCGAATCGCGTCCTTGAGCAATCGAGCCAGCGCCTTCGGCGTCAACAAACCCGCGGCCTTTGCCTCGAGCGCCAGCCGGTCGGGCAAGTCGAGCCTCACTTCCAAAGTCGTCATCGCGTTTCTCCCTCGCTGGTAAAACCTGATGGCCCGCGTCCACACCGCACCGGCGGCCCTGCCGCGCGAGCGCGAAGCCGAACGAAACCCGCCGAGCTGGTCTGACGGCACCGCGAACGTCTGCTCGCCGGCGCGCCGCGAGGGCCGCTCGCGAAAGGGACGGTCACACCCAAGCGGGGAAGGGCGCGCCGACCGGCAACTCGCGCGCGGCCCGAAACGGGAGCAGTCCATCCTTGCCCGCGCCGCCGCGCCCGACTCAGAGAGTGACGCGAGCGCGGGTCGATCCCGCGCGAGCGTCACCCCTCCCTCCTGGTCACGCACGAGTTCAGATCTCCTGACCTCGCGCAGTCCGCCGGGTTTTGCCGCTCTTTTCTGCTGCGCTGGGCTGTCCGAACCTTCACGCTCGTTGCGTGAGCAACGCATCTCCTCCGACCGGCTCAGCAGGCGGCGATATGCTGGGCGTCATGCCCGGCTGCCCCGTCATCGAGTCCGCCCCGGAAATCCTCGGCGGCACGCCGGTGTTCGTTGGCACGCGCGTTCCAGTCGCGACCTTCTTCGACTACCTCGAAGGCGGCCAACCCCTCGCTGATTTCCTCGACGACTTCCCGACCGTTCGCCGCGAACAAGCCATCCAGTTGCTCGAACACCTCAAGCAACTGGCGGTGAACGGTGCGAGTCCTCCTCGATGAATGCCTCCCGCGCAAGCTGAAGCCCGAGCTGCCCGGCCACGATGTCCTCACTGCTCCCGAACTCGGCTGGGCGCGGCTCGCCACGCTTCTGCAGTTCATGCCCGAGATCCGCCGCACCCTAGTGACCCTCCGCTCGGGCTAGGTCGCGAAGATCGAAAGCCAGCTGCGTGAGGCCACCTCTCGCTAGCGAGTCATCAGCGTCCGCTTGCCACCTGGAGCATGCCGACGGCTTCCCGCGCGGTAACGATCGGGATGCCCTGGTACTTGACGAGATGAAGCAGATCGCATTCGTCGCCCGACGCGACCAGGTCGGCGTTGGCGGCGAATGCGGCGCCCAGGACCTGATCGTCGTCGGGATCGCTCGCCACGACTCGTGGCACTGCCTGCGGTGACACGACCAGGGCCAAGCGACGCAGGTCATCGGCAATCGCCGCGGGTGTCAGCCCGGCCAGTTCGAGGCGCCGCGGATCGTGATCTTGCGGTCGGGCTCAAACATGGAGCTCTCCGTAAACGGGGATCTTCGGGCGGCGAAACCCCATAGCGATCCATGCGCCCAGGAACTTGACCATGAACGAGAAAGACTGGCGCCGAGCGTTCGGAATGTCGTCCAGCGGCGCGGTGCCGGCCGGAAGGTCCATCGTCATCGTACGCATCTCGAGCGCGGGGAGCGTGCCCTTCGGCCACATACAGCCGTAGAGGCTAAGCCAATGGCCGCCCGAGAATTCAAGGAAGACCGGCGTGTTGCAACAGGTGGCGACGACTCGGCGGGTCTTCGACTCGGGCGTCAGGCGGAATTCCCTAAGGAGTGCGGCGCCCTTGACGAACGCGATGCGATCTTTGCGGTAGAGAACGAAGCGTGTGGCTCCGCTCGGCTCGAGTATTTTGGGGGCTGAGTGCAGAGTCGCCAATCTGGTGGCAGCTGCGCGGCAGCTGTTGCAGAAGCATTCGGCGTTGACGATGGGCGCTTCCGTGACGGCGAGCTGGAGCTGCCCGCAAGAGCAGGAGGGTTGGTTGGTCTGTCCCATGTCAGTTTGTTCTCCTGGTTGCGGCGGTGGGATCACATTGCTCGTCTGTCTCGGCGCATTTCCGGTCCTGCGCCGCTATCCCAGTGATACATCTGGGCTCGGTCGGGGAGCGAGTTGTGGGGATGAAACCGCTGCCTGGGGTCTTCGCTGCGAGGCAGAGGCGGCGATGCGTGACCACCCTAGTCGCTGCGTGACACGCCGATTCGACGACCGCCGATGGAGAAAAAGCAGACATGTCGAATTCGGGTCGCACCAAACGACCAGTGGTGTTCGAAGCACAAAGAGAGGGAGCCCATCATGAAGTATGTCTGCCTGATCTATTTCGACCCGCAGCAGGTTTTCGATCAGAGCCCAGCGTCCAATGCCGTCCTCGCCGGGGTTGGGCCTTACAACGATGCGATCAAGGCGAGCGGCCACTACGTGGCGTCCGAGGCCCTGACGTTGCCCAACGAGGCGATGACCGTGCGGGTGCGCGACGGGAAGATGTCGGCGACCGATGGCCCGTTCATGGAGACCAAGGAGATGTTAGGCGGTTTCATCCTGATCGAGGCGCGCGATCTCAACGATGCGGTGCAGATCGCCGCGCGCGATCCCTTCGCCAGGTTAGGCGCCATCGAGATACGGCCCGTGGTCGACTTCAGCAGGCCGCGCCCAAAGCTCTGACCGAAAACCGATGAGCGCTGACAGCGCGCGCGCCGCTCTCGACGCGGCCTATCGCACGGAAGCGAGGCGCGTCCTAGCGACTCTCATTCGTCTGCTCGGCGGTTTCGACGCGGCGGAGGAGGCGTTGCATGAGGCGTTCGCGGCCGCCGCCGAACGCTGGCCGCGCGATGGCACCCCGGCCAACCCCTACGCATGGCTCGTCTCGACCGGCCGCTTCAAGACGATCGACCGCTGGCGCCACCAGGCGCGGCTGGCGAATGCCTTGCCCGAGCTGACGGCGCGCTCCGACGTGCAAACGGAGACGTTGATTTCAGAGCCGATCCTCGACGACGAGCTGCGCCTGATCTTCACTTGCTGCCATCCAGCCCTTGCAGCCGATGCGCGTATCGCTCTGACGTTGCGCGAAGTGTGCGGCCTGACGACCGAAGAAATCGCACGCGCCTATCTCTCTTCTGCGCCGACCATCGCGCAGCGCATCGTCCGCGCGAAAGCGAAGATTCGTGACGACGCGATTCCCTACGAGGTGCCAGATCGTGCCGCGTTGCCAGCGCGGATCGAGAGCGCGTTGCAGGTCGTTTATCTGATCTTCAACGAGGGTTACTCGACGACGCAGGGGCCGAATCAGACGCGCGACGATCTTTGTGCGGAGGGCATCCGGCTCGGTCGGTTGATGGTCGACCTGCTCGAAGACGCCGAAGCGCTTGGCCTGCTTGCCTTGATGTTGCTGCACGACGCGCGGCGTGGCACGCGCGTCGATACGGCCGGCGATCTCATCCTGCTGGAAGACCAGGATCGCGCGCGTTGGGACCGCGGCCGCATCGCCGAAGCGCAAGGGTTGATCGAACGCGCCATGGCCGCGCGACGCATCGGCCCGTACGTGGTTCAGGCGGCGATCGCCGCGGTCCACGCCGAGGCGCCAAGTTTTGCTGCAACCGACTGGACGCAGATTGTTGCGCTCTACGATGTGCTGCTTCGCGTGGATCCCTCGCCGGTTGCCGCGCTGAACCGTGCGGCAGCGGTCGCCATGCGCGACGGACCTGCCGCTGGCCTCGGGGCCATCGAGGCAGTGATCAGGCAGGGCAGCCTCGACGACTACCATCTCGCCCACGCCGCGCGCGCCGACATGCAGCGCAGGCTAGGCCTCACTGCGGCCGCGAGAGCCTCCTACGAACGCGCTCTCGAGTTGACGCGCCAGCCCGCCGAACGCCGGTTCCTGCAATCTCGCCTGGCGCTACTCGCCGAGGGGCAGGCGAACTCGGAATGAGACTTGGCTTGCACGCGCGATGCGGCGTTTCGGGAGTCGCTAGCGCTGGGACGGGTCTCGTCCCTGGGTCACAGCGATCAGCGCGTCGAGTCGGTCGGGATCCGCGCCGCGTTCCGTGACGCGACGGTGCCGCTCCGCGCCGGAGCGTTCGCAGCGATGCACGGGCCGCCAGCCCTTTCCGGTGCGTGCGACTCCGCGCGGGACCATCAATCCCAAGCAGCCGCTGGCTCGATCGCGGCGCCGTTCTCCGTCCACGTGCTTCGACCTAAGACACGCGGGGCAGTGATTCCGATAACTCCCGGGCGAACACGGCGACCAACAATGGCGAGTTCGATCTGCTCGAGGCCGACTACTTCGACGATGAAGGCGTTCCTGGCGCCATCCCCGAAGAGTGCTCGAACGACTGGCAGAGCAATCAGTTCGAGACGTCGTACGGGCCGCAGCCGTGCATTGAATGAGCTAGAGCGCCTCGCGGAGAATCCAGCGACAGCCTGAGAAGCGACACACTCCGCCCGCGTGAACCTTGTTCTCAGTGGGGAGCTCGCGCCCCCGCCGACCCCTCCGGTTCCGCCTAATGCATCCTCCGCTTCACGTCCTTCTTCCTCTCGCGGTCCACCAACTCCGCCACCGAAAGCTTCATCGGCAACCTCACGCGCTCCCCGTTCTTCGCGCGAAACAACAACTGCCCGTGCTTCAGCGCATACCCGAACAGATCCCGCAGGATCGCCACGTCCTGCTGGCAGTACCGCGCAATCTCTTCGTGCCGCCCCTGCTTGAACCACGCCAGCGCCTGCAATCCGTCCGCACTCTTCGGCGCCCCGAGCGTTTCCTCGCCGAGATGTCCGAGTGGCAGCCGGAACCCTAAGCGCTCGTGAATCGCGTCGAGCAGATCGAAGGTCGGCAGCGCCGAGAGATCGCGCGCGCCGTAGCCGCGCAGCACGCGGTAGTCGAAGCGGTGCGCGTTGAAGCCGATCACGAGGTCCGCGCGCCCGAGGCGTTCGAGCAGTTCCTCCACCTGATGCTCGCGGTACGTGAAGAACTCCTCCTCGATGCTGTCCCACACCACGCCGCACGAGACGCGCATCAGGTGCGCGTTGTGCCAGCCGCCCACTTCCTCGGCGCTGCGCTGGGTTTCGAGGTCGAACGTGACCACGCGCAGCTCGGGCGCGGCTTCCGCGAGCGCCTCGGCTTCCTCCGCAACGACCGCTTCGAGCCGCAATGGCGCCGGCACTGGCGGCAGGATTTCGCGCCCGAGCATTAGGGTGAGCGCCTGCTGCGCACCCGCCTTGTCGATCGGGCGATTGCCGTTAC
>JANNRF010000355.1:0-21332 GCA_031401135.1 Deltaproteobacteria bacterium
CAGCTTTGCGAGCCCGAGCAGCCAGGCGAGTTCAGGCCGGAGCAGTGCGCCGCCGCGCGCTTCCAGCGTCGCGACGTCGGGCAGTTTGCCCTGGGCCGGGCTCATGCCCTCGGCCTTGCACAAGAACTCGGTTGCCCACGCGAAGCCCTCGCGGTCGAGCTTTGCGCGGCGCTCGTCGAGCGAGAGCACCAAGGACTGCGCGCGGTTGTGCGCGAGCACGCGCTCGCAGCTCTCGTCCGCGAGTTCGAGCAGCAGCGCGTCGCGCCCTTCGCGCGTGAGTTCGCCGCTCGCGAGCAACGGCGCGAGCGCGATCTTGAGGTTCACCTCGTGGTCGGAGAGGTCGACGCCCGCCGAGTTATCAATGGAATCCATCTCGATGCGCACGCCGGCCGCCGCCGCCTCGCCGCGCGCATCTTGCGTGAAGCCGAGGTTGCCGCCCTCCGCGACCACGCGTGCGCGCAGTTCGCGGCCGTCGATGCGCACGGCATCGTTGGCGCGGTCGCGCACGTCGGCGTGCGATTCGTCCGCGCTCTTCACGTAGGTCCCGATGCCGCCGTTCCAGAGCAGATCGACGGGCATGCGCAGCGCCGCGCGGATCACTTCTTCGCCCGAGGCTTCGCTGTGCTCGATGCCGAGCATGGCGCGCGCCGCGGGCGAGAGCGCGATGCGGCTCGCGTCGCGGCGGTAGACGCCGCCGCCTTTCGAGATCTCTGCGGCGTCGTAATCGGCCCAGGACGAGCCGGGCTTCTCGTACAAGCGCTTGCGTTCGAGCCATGCGGTCTCGGGATCGGGATCCGGATCGAGGAACAAGTGGCGATGGTCGAAGGCCGCGAGCAGCCTCACGCGGCGCATGATCAAGAAGCCGTTCCCGAACACATCGCCCGACATGTCGCCGATGCCGACCGCTGTGTAGCGGGAGTTATCAGGGTCGATGCCGAGTTCGGCGAAGTGATGGCGCGCGCACTCCCAGGCGCCGCGCGCAGTGATCGCGAACTTTTTGTGGTCGTAGCCTGCGGAGCCGCCGGAAGCGAAAGCGTCGCCGAGCCAGAAGCCGCGCTCGGCGGCGACGGCGTTTGCGGTGTCGGAGAGATGCGCGGTGCCTTTGTCGGCGGCCACCACGAGGTACGGGTCGTCGCCATCGCGGCGGTGCACGCCCGCGGGCGGCACGATCTCGCCGCCCGCGCCGATGTCGTCCGTAACATCCAGCAGGCCCGCGATGAACTCTCGGTACTTCGCGTCGCCGCGGGCGCGCGCTTCTGCCGGCGTCGCGGGCGCGGGGAACACCACGAAGCCGCCCTTCGCGCCCACCGGCACGATGATGCCGTTCTTCAACATCTGCGTGCGCATCAGGCCGAGGATCTCGGTGCGCAGGTCGCCGGGGCGATCGCTGTAACGAATGCCGCCGCGTGCGATCGGGCCACCGCGGATGTGCACGCCAAAGAAGCCCGGCCCGGAGACGACGATCTCGCGGTACGGGCGCGGTGTCTCGAGTTCCGCGATGCGCGTCGCGTCGAGCTTCAGCGCAAGCCGGTAGCCCGCGCGTTCGCCGAAGAAACTCGTGCGCAACGTCGCATCGATTAGGGAGAACAGGCCCGCCAGCGCACGGTCTTCGTTCAGCGAGGGAATGCGCGCGCGGTAGCGCTCGAACTCCGCGCGCACGCTGGCTTCGCGCGCGGCGCGATCGTCCGTCAGCGCGGGGTCGAGGCGCACGCGGAAGTACGCGAGCAACAGCCGCGCGGCGACCGGGTTCCCGAGCAACATCTCCTGCACGTAGGCCGCGGTCAGCGTGCCTTGGATCTGCTGGTAGTAGGCGACGTAAGTCCGAAGGCAGTCGACCTCGCGCCAGGCGAGGCCCGCGTTCAGCACCAGCGCCGAGAGCGGATCGTCCGCGACCACACCGCCTAACACCGCGCGCAGCGCCTCCGAGAGCCGCGGCGCCAGCGCATCGAGATCGGCCTGCTCCCCGAGCGACACGATGCGCAGGGCGACCAGCGTGGCCGTGCGCCGGTTCGCGGCGCGCACGGATTCGCGCCGCGCGTCGATCACCTGAATACCGAAGCGGTCCACGATCGGCAGCAGCTCCGATAACAAGCGCGGCTCGGCGAGAAACACCTTCAGCAGCGTGTCGTGCGGCGCGTCGACCTCGTTGTAGAACGCGAACTGCGGCTCGCCGCGAGCCGCGTGCAGCCGCTCGAGCGCCGCAATGTCGCGGACCGCGTCGAGCGGATGCGTGTCCACGCGATACGGCTCCGAGAACGCGTCGTCGTAGATCGCCGCGAGCTCGAGCCCGGCAGCAGGGCCGAGCCCCGCGCACAGCCCGTCCGAGAGCCGATCGACCCAGGCCGCGATCCGCTCGCGAACCGCCCGTTCGAGCTGCTCCTGCGGAACCTCGCGCAGCCGCGCTCCCACCGGCGTGCAGAACAGGTGGATGACGGCGGTGTCCTCTTCGATGAAGGAGGTGCGCGAATCGACGTGCAGCGGCCCGAAGTGTTGCGCGAGCACCGCCTCGACCTGGCCGCGCTGATCGTCGTGGTAGCGGTAACGCGGCATCGCGACCGCCGCGTAGAGCGAGCGCCGGTTCGGATCGACCGAGAGAATCAGCTGCGTCTCGTCGCTGCCCTCGGCAGCGATGATGTCCTCGACGACGCGGCCCGCCGCGTCCGGATGGCTTGCGAGCAGGAACTCCGCGGGCGTCTGATCGAACGCCGTAACAATCGCCTTCAAGCGGTGGGACTGCGGCGCCGCGCGCTTCTCGGCGAGGATCGCTTCCAGGCGCTCGTATAGCAGCGGAATCTGCGAGCCGGGCGTGCGCAGCGCGCGGAACGTGAACAGCCCGCACACCACGCTAAGCCCGTTGAGGCGCCCGCTCTCGTCGTGCTCCTTCACGAGAATGCGATCGAGCCGGCCCGCGCGGTGCACGGTCGAAGGAATGCGCGACTTCCCGATCAGGATGATGCGCGTGTCGGCGAGCTGTTCGCGCAACTCCTCGGGCACCGCTGCGCCTTCGAGTGGCGCCGCGAAGCGCGAAGTCGCGTCGTCGCGGAAGATGCCAAGGCCCGAGCCCGCGAGCAGTGCAATGCGCGTCTCGCCCGCCGCGCTCGTCTCGACGCGATAGCGCCGCGCGCCCATGAAAACGAAGTTGTCGCTTGCGAGCCAGCCGAGGAAGCGGCGGATCTTGTCTGCGCGGCCCGCAGCGCCGGGCATGAACTGCCCGGCGAACTCGACGTTCGCCTCGAGATCCCGCACAGCGCGCACCATGCGGCGATGGTCGTCTGTTATGGCGGCGAGCGTCGCGAAGCGGCGGCGCAGCTCCGCCTCGAGCTTCTCAGGCTCCGCGACCCGCGGCGCTACCTCGACGTACATCACGGATTCGCGCGCGCCGCTGCCCAGCGCGAAGCCGCCGCCCGCGCGCTCGATCTCCAGCACGGGGTGCACGAAGCACTCCTCGCGCAGGCCTTCCTCGCGTAACAAGAGCCGCGTCGTGTCCACCAGGAACACGCGATCGGGCTGCACGGCTTCGATCGCGGTGCGGCCCGGCGTGTCAGGCGGGTTCCAGACGCGCAGCGCGAGCCCGCTACTGCTTTCGCGCGCGAACTCGTACATGCGCCACGCGAGGGCTGCGAGCCCGCGTCCGCCGCGCGTGCGCCAAAGCCGCCGGTCGACGTCGTGCATTAGGGCCGTGACGAACGCATCCAGTTCCGGCGCGCGCGGCGGCGGCAGCTCGGCCTGAACGGCTGCGAGCGCATCGGCCTGCCAAGTGCGCGGGTTCTCTCGCACGGGTTCCATATTACGCTGCGTATCGGCTCGCGGAGTCGTTGTTGTTGATCGAGTTCGCGTACCGCGCGAGGGTGGCCATGGCGGCGCGGGAGGGAGGCTGATGCTGACACGACCGGTTCTCGTCGCGTTGCTCTGGATTGTGTTGGTTCTCACGGCTTGCGCGAATCCAGCGCTCGAACCGGCCAAGGGCTGTCTCGCAGTCCCGGGCGGGCGCGTCTGGTACCGCGTCGTCGGCTCCGGCCGCGCGACCCCGCTGCTGGTGCTGCACGGCGGCCCGGGCGCTTCGTCGCTCGACGAGCCGGAAGCGTTCGCTGCGGCAATCCGTGGCTTCCTCCGCGAAGCCGAAACTGCGCCCTGACGCACGCTGCGGCTGTGATAAACCACCGCCTTCTCGTTTTCGGACTGGAGCCCCTGATGAGCAAGACCCGCACGCCGGCCATCGCCGGCTGGTTCAAGATGGACGCGGGCAAGCCCGCGCTGCTCGGCACGCGCTGCACGGGCTGCGGCAGCGTGTTCTTCCCGCGCGAGGAGAGCTTCTGCCGCAACCCGGAGTGCGCGAGCACGAAGTTCGAGGAGGTCGAGCTCTCGGCGCGCGGCCGGCTCTGGTCGTACACGAACAACTGTTATGCGCCGCCCGCACCGTTCGTCTCTCCGAAGGAGACGTTCGAGCCTTACGCGATCGCGGCGGTCGAACTCGAGCGCGAGAAGATGGTGGTGCTCGGGCAGGTCGTCCCGGGCGTGGGCGTCGAGCAGCTTGAAGTCGGCATGGAGATGGAGCTCGTGCTCGGCACGCTGTTCGAAGACGAGCAGAACGAATACGTCGTCTGGAAGTGGAAGCCGGCGGCGGCCTGAGCGGGAGGCGCCGCCCCTCGAGGCGCGCAGCCCCAATAACTCGCGAGTGGAGATGACACGATGTCGGTAGCGGAAGTCGCGGTTCTCGGCGTAGGCATGCATCCGTGGGGGAAGTGGGGACGCAACTTCGTCGAGTACGGCGTGGCGGCTGCGCGCGCGGCGTTGGCCGACGCGGGCGTTGCGTGGAAGGACGTTCAGTTCATCGCGGGCGGCGAGACGATCCGGAACGGCTACCCGGGCTACGTCGCGGGCGCGAGCATCGCCCAGGCACTTGGCTTCAACGGCGCGCAGGTCGCTAGTTCTTATGGCGCCTGCGCCACCGGCTCGCAGGCCATCTCGATGGCGCGCGCACAGATCCTCGCGGGCGTTTGCGACGTCGCGCTCGTGGTCGGCGCCGACACCACACCCAAGGGCTTCTTCGCGCCGACCGGCGGGGGCGAGCGCACGCAAGATCCCGACTGGCTGCGCTTCCGCTTGTTAGGCGCCACGAACCCCGTGTACTTCGGCCTGTACGCGCGTCGGCGCATGGATCTCTACGGCGACACCGAGGCCGATTTCGCGCAGGTGAAGGTGAAGAACTCGCGCGCCGCCGAGCACAATCCGAATGCGCGTTACCGCAAGGTCTACACGCAGGCGGAAGTGCTGGCGTCGCAGATGGTGAGCGACCCGCTGCGCTTGTTACAGATCTGCGCGACCAGCGATGGCGGCGCCGCGCTCGTGCTGTGCAGCATGGAGTACGCGCGCAAGCACACCACCAAGCCCGTCAAGATCGCCGGCGTCTCGACCGTGACACCGCGCTATCCGCAAACCGTCGTGGAGATGCCGAACTTCGCGAGCGACTCCGCCGCGGCGGTGCGCGTGCCGGACGTCTCGTTCAAGGATTCGATCGCGAAGCTCGCCTACGAGCAGGCCGGCCTCGGGCCCGAGGACATGAGCCTCGCCGAGGTTTACGACCTCTCCTCGGCGCTCGAACTCGACTGGATGGAGAACATCGGCCTCTGCAAACCGGGCGATGCGGCGAAGCTGCTGCGCGACGGCACGACCAGCCTCGGCGGCACGCAGCCCGTCAACGCGAGCGGCGGCCTCGGCGCGTTCGGCGAGGCGATTCCCGCGCAGGCGATCGCGCAGGTGTGCGAACTCACGTGGCAGATTCGTGGCCAGGCGGCGGGCCGGCAGGTCGCCGGTGCGCGCGCGGGCGTAACCGTGAACCTCGGGCTCTTCGGGCACGGCTCGTCGGTGGTGGTGAAGGCGTAGCGCGGCGCGGCTAGGTTCCACGCATGGTTTCCGACTCCAGTTACTACGAGGTGCGCTGCGAGCGCTGCCGCACCTCGTTCGCGCCCGGCACGAAGCAATGCGCCCACTGCGGCGGCGCGATCGGGCGACAGCTGCTCGGGTTCCAGCTGCCTGGCGTGTTAGGCGGACTGCCGCAGCCGGACGCCGAACCCACCAGCGCTGACGGGCGCACCAAGTTCTTTCGCATCGCGATGCTCGTGCTGGTCGTGATCTCGGCGATCGGCCGCGCCTGCAGTCAATAATTACAGGAGCCGAAGATGTCGGACAAAGTCAAGAAGACTGACGCGGAGTGGCGCGCGGAACTGACGCCGATGCAGTACGCGGTGCTGCGCGAAGCTGCGACCGAGCGCCCGTTCACAGGCGAATACGACCACAGCCACGACGCCGGCAGCTATCGCTGCGCTGGTTGCGGCGCCGAGCTGTTCGGGTCCGAGACCAAATACGACTCGGGCTGCGGCTGGCCAGCGTTCTACGCCGCGAAGGATGGCGGCGCAGTCGAGGAACGCGTCGATACAGCGCACGGCATGCTGCGTACCGAAGTGTTATGCGCGAAGTGCGATGGCCACCTTGGCCACGTCTTCAACGACGGCCCGCAGCCGACGGGCCTGCGCTACTGCATCAACTCGGCGTCGCTGAAGCTCGCCAAGAAGGAGTAGGAGCGGCGATGAGATTCTGGCCACGAGCGCGCGCGCCGGAGCCGCCGTCGGCGTCCAAGCCGCCGCCATTCTTCTGCCAATCGGCACCTGATCTCTCGCAGTCGCTCGATCCGTTCTGGCAGAGCGTCGCGTCCACGATCGAGTACTGCGGTACGCGAGCTGACGTCGAGCGCCCTCGCGAATCACTGCGAGGCGGCGACACGAGGCCACGCGCGCTCGAGAGCAATTACTTTTCGGCGGTTGATCACGTCTCTTGGCCTAGGCAGAGACGAGAACGAGCCGGGCCGCGGCAATTGAGTGGTGGACGGTTGCTGCTCTATTTCCCTGACGAAGAAACTGCGGACGGTGTGGCGGAATTGGAGACCAGCGGATTCTTCGACATCCACGACGCACCGCCCTGGGATTCCTGGGTCGCGATGCTCCAGGATGTGGCGCCCGGGGCGCGCGGCCCGTACCTGGTTGCGTGGATTCCCCCGATCTTCCTCGCACGTGCGCAGGCTGGAATCGACGTGAACGCAATGGACTGCATCGCGTGGCTGGATGATTGCGACGTCGCACTGCGCGCGATCGTCGCGCGCGAACTCACCGCCGCCTCGCAATGACGTGACGCGGCGAGCGTGCCGCTAGTACCGCTTCTCGCGCGGTCCTGTCTCCGCTCCGCGGGGCTCTACTTCTCGACGATCGACAGCGCCTGGCGCGGGCAGAGGCGAACGGCCTCGCGCGCTTTGCTCTCGAGATTCTTCGGCACGTCGCCTGAGACATCGTCGCTCGGGCCTTTGAGCACGTGATGGAACGCGTCGTTGTCGTCGACCTTGTAGAGCTCCGGCGCGACGTCCATGCAGACGGCGTTGGCTTCGCACAGATCCCAGTCGACTTTGACCTTCATCGCGTCCTCCAAGAAGGCTCGTTCTATACCACGCCAGCCCTGAAGCTGCCGGGTGAAATTTCGCGCGCGCGGCCGTCGGCGACGAGGCGTGCGAGGTGTTGCGACATGCTGCGCCGCTCGACGGGATCGGCGAACGAAACCGGGTCGGCCGGGCGGTACACGAAGCGGTGTTTCACGATCTCGTCGAGCGTTCGCGGCGCCTCGCTGAGGTAGGCGAGCAGGCGCTCTTCGCGGCGAGCGATCACGGCCTCGAACTTGTCGAGCCGCGCGAGGAACGTCGCGCGATCGACCACGCCGATGTGGTGGAAGGTGGCGTAGTGCTTCACCTCGATGCTGCGCACGAGGCGCAGCGAACGCTCGAAATCGGCGAGGTCGCTCCAGGCGTCGCCGTAATAAGGACCGAAGCTCGAGAGATCGATGTCGCCGATGAAGAGCATGTCGTCGGGCTCGATGTGAAACGCGCAGTGGCCGCGCGTGTGGCCGGGGGTGTGGATCGCGCGCACGCGCACGCCGCCGCCGAGCTCGAGCACGTGGCCGTCGCGGAAGCCGGTGGCGCTCGGCTTTGCGGTGTAGAAGAAGCGCTCCTTCAGCGCCTGCTCCCAACCAGCGCCGAGCACCGTGTCGTCGTAGCCGTAGATCTGCAGGAAGCCCGCGAACGAATGGATCCCCAATAAGTCGGCTTCGTGCATTTGCCACGGCGCATTCGGGAACAGGTGGTTGCCCGCGATGTGGTCCTCGTGGCAGTGGCTGTTCCAGACGCGATCGGCGTGCGGCAGCGCGCCCTTGCGCGCAACCACTCCGAGCGACGGATCGATGATCAGCGTCTCGCTCGCACCGCGCACGACGAGTGAGTTGCCGTGCGGATACTTCCCGTGCGCGGCGCCAAACAGCACCGTCACGTTCCCAATCACTTGATCTTCAAGCACTTCGCCGCTCAACGGGCTACCTCCGCCGCCGTCCGAGAAGGGCAGAGCATACGGAGGACGCGATGGCTGCCGCACGCGCGTTTTGGCTCGTGAAGTCCGAGCCGAGCACTTATTCCTGGGAGCAGTTCGTCGCCGAGAAGGGCACGTTCTGGAGCGGCGTGCGCAACGCGCTGGCGCGCATCCACCTGGCCGCGATGAGGAAGGGCGACGCCGTGCTCTTCTATCACTCGGGCGAAGGCAAGGAAGTGGTCGGGCTCGCGAAGGTGACGAGAGCGTCGTACCCGGACCCGACCGCGGACGATGCGCAGTGGCTCGTCGTCGATCTCGCACCCGTGAAGCCGCTCGCTGCCGCCGTGACGCTGGCCGCGATCAAGGCCGAGAAATCGCTCGCGGAGATCGCGCTGGTGCGGATGTCTCGGCTCTCGGTGATGCCGCTGCCGCCGGCCGCGTTCGAGAAAATTCTCGCGATGGGGAAGACGAAAGCATGAGCGCTCCGACTGCACCGCAAGCGATCGACGTCGCCGCGCTCGGCGAAGACGTGAAGCTGCTCGAGGGCATGCGCACCACGCGCGCGATTCGGAGGCTGCTGCCCGATCCCGTGCCGCGCGAGCTGATTCGCAAGGTGTGCGAGGCGGCGTCGTTCGCGCCGAGCGGGGGCAACCGGCAGCCCTGGAAGTTCATCGCGGTGACCGACCCCGCGCGCCGGCGCTGGGTGGCCGAGCGCTATCGCACTGCGTTCACGCAGTACATCGAGCCCGCGCTCGAGGCGGCGAAGTCGCCCGATTACCCGGAGCGCAAGCGCCGCAATCAGGCCTCGGCGCTGCACCTTGCGGAGCATCTCGCAGAAGTGCCGGTGCACCTGTTCGTCGCGGGCTTTACGCGGCGCGGCGAACCGCAGCTGCAAGCCCTAATGCCTGCGGTGCAGAACCTGCTGCTCGCATGCCGCGCAGTGGGCCTCGGCGCCAGCCTCACCACGATGCACCGCAGCTTCGGAGCAGAGTGCGACCGCTGGCTCGGGCTGCCGGAGGGTTGCCCGAGCTGCGCGCTGATCCCGATCGGCTGGCCGCGCGGCAAGTACGGCACGCCGCCGCGCCGCCCGATCGACGAGAGCCTGTTCTTCGATCGCTTCGACGCGGGCGAGGGCGCATCGGCTGGAAAAGGAACCGGCGCGGAGGAGTAGTCCCCCGCGCCGGCAGGCGAGCTCTCTCTGCGTGTCAGCCCTGGCGGCGGCGCATCAGCGTGCGGCCGACCAGCAGTGCGCCGGCGCCGAACACGATCATCGCGCTCGGCTCGGGGATCGGCGGCGTGAACAGCTGATCCTGATGCGTGCGCGAGTAGTAGAGCAGCGTGCGGCCGTAGTCCGAGTACTTCGAGCCAAGCACGTACTCGTACACCTGGAAGGCGCCCGCGCTCATCGACGCGCTAGTCGCCGCGAAGGCGTTGCCGTAGACGGCCTCCCAGATCGCGGCCTGAACGCCCGTAATAGCTTGGGTCTCCGTTACGCCGAGGTTCGTCTGGAGCCAGCCGAGATCGTTGCCCCAGCGGTCCGCGATCTTCGCAGCGAACACGAACTTGCGCTGCGGTGTGCCCGCGGCGAAGGCCGCGCTCTCCGCCGCAGCCGGGTCGTGGGCTGCGAAGCTGGTGTAGGTGCTCACCCCGATCACCTGCGACAAGTCTGCGCAGAAGCTCGTGCCGACGACGCCGTCGACCTCCTCCTGGAATTGCGCAGTCCAGAAGGTCCGGCTCTGGCCGTTGAACTGCACCCTGATGGCTTCGCCGAGGTCATAGCCAGTGACGGTGAAGGAGGTCGCTAAGGACGGCGCGGCGAACAGCAGCAGCGCGGACATCGCAAGAAGTCGTAGGGAGCGCATCGTTGGGTTTCCTCGGGTGGTGTTCGGAGGGGAGTGGCCTGCGTCCCGATGCGAGCCGGGATGTGAGCACTCGCCGAACACCACGCGAGTAGAGCAAGCGGCGTACCAGCGACCTGAGAACTCAGCCGTGGCTGAGCACTGGCGCGCAGTTCCCGCGCGGAGTTGCGCTGCGCCGAACCGCGCAGCGCGTTGCGCAGTGGGCAGCGCGTTGCTGAGCCTGAGAGCGAAAGGTGAGAGCGAAAGGCGCCTGCGCGCGGCTAAGCGCTTCTTACGCGCGGGCCTCGGCAAGCACGCGGCGCGCGGCTTCACCGCAGCGGCGCCCCACTTCGCTCGGCGGTAGCCGATCGAGCGCGGCGGAGAACACCTCGACGCCGATCGGTGCGCGGCTGCCGATCGCGTCGAGCAAGCGCAGCCAGCGCACGAGCGGGATCGCGCCTTCGCCCGGCAAAAGCCGCGCGCTCGTCGTCTCCGTGAGCAAATCGCCCACCGGCTCGCGCGGCGCGTCGTTGATCTGCACGCTGCCGATCAGCTTGCCCGGCAGCGCGCGCAGCTGCTCTTCCGTTGTCGGGCCGCGGAACGTGTGCCAGCTGTCGATCATTAGGGTCGCGTTGGGACGCGCGCAGCGCTCGATGATCGCCCGCGCGGTCGCGGCGTCTGGAATTCCCGCCCACGGCAGATACTCGAGCGTAATCAGTAGGCCGTGTTCCCAGGCGCGGTCGCACACGCCAGCGAGTGCCTCGGCGGCCTCGTCGATGTCGACTTTGGGACGGAAGGCCTGAGCGACGTTCAACGAACGCGCGCCAAGCGCCTCCGCGGTTTCGTAATGCTCGGCCTCGGTCGCGTTCAGCTCGTTCGGAAAATTGTCACCCGGCAGCCAGTTGAGCAGCGGATCGAGATCGGCCAGCGCGAGGCCTCGCTCGCGCAGCGCGTTGCGCATTTCAGAGAAGCTCGCGCCCGCGGCGCGCGCACGGCGCACATGCGTCGGATAGAGCGTGATTGCAGCGAAGCCGCCGGCGACCGCCGCGTCGCACAGTTCGAGGAAGCTCGCATTGCGCAGCGTGCCCGCGTGTAGCACGAGATCGTTCGGTCCCATTGCAGTGCCTCTCGTCGAGCGCTTAGGATCGCCACGGTCCGGAGGTGGCATGTCCGGCTTCTACTTGATCCAGATCGCCTTCACGATCTGGATGATGGTCGATTGCTACCAGCGCGGGGCCGCCAGTTATTGGTACATGATGCTCTGGATCCCGTTCGGGCCGCTCGTGTATTTCTTCGTGGTCAAGATCCACGACTTCGATCTATCGCCCCTCACGAAATGGGTCGGCATTGGGCGCCCGCCATCACTCGACGCACTGCGCTGGCAGCATCAAGAGACGCCCAGCCTCGCGAACAAGCTCGCGCTCGCGCATGCGCTGCTCGATTCGGGAGAAGCCGCCGCGGAGGCCGCGACGCTGTTCGCCGAGGTGCTGCGTCACGAAGCCGATAACAAACGCGCCAGTTATGGGCTCGCGCGGGCGAGGCTCGCGAACGGCGATCACGCCGACGCGCTCGAGGCATTCGATGCGCTGCTCGCGCGCGAACTCGGCTTCGCAGACGGCGACGCGCTGCGCATGCGTGCGGACTTGTTGTGGCAGGGTGGGCAGCGCGAGGAGGCCGTCGCAGATCTCGAGCGGCTCGTCCAGCAATCAGGGCGCCTCGAGTTTCGCGTCGCGCTTGCGGATCGCCTCGAAACGGTCGGGCGCGCGGACGAGGCAACCGCGCTGCTCGCGAAGGCGCTCGAAGACTATCGCCACGCGCCGCGCTTCATTCAACGCCGCGACGCCCGTGCGCGGCGCGATGCGAACGCATTTCTCAGGGCGTTCGCGCCGCGCTGAACGCGCCGAAGCACTACAGGCGCCCGCCTGTCGCGATCCACGCGAACGCGCAGGCGTTACTTCGAGCCGAGCGCGATCTGCGGCGAGAGTTCAAAGCGTTGCGCGACGGCAGCTACATGGCGCCTGAGAACTGCGTTCGTCTCATAGGGCGGTTGCAGAAACACAACGCCCATGCCGGGTTCGAGCCAACCCGCGAAGCCACCGCTGAGCGCGGTGCGCCACTTCACCTCTGCACGTAACTCGATGCGCGCTGCGTCCAGCGTGAAGGCCAGCTTCAGCGGCGTGCCCTGCTTGAGCGGCGAGCGCGACGCGATGTACGCGCCGCTCGGCGAGAGATCGCTGAGGGTCGCTCGGAACGAGCGCCCCTCGGTCGTGACCTCGACCTCGAGTTCACTCGGGATGCGTGGCTCGCGCCTCGCCTCTTTTCGGTCCGAACTCGACAGCGCAAGCGAGAGCACGAAGCGAAGCTCGCGCGGAGAACACGGCTCGAACGCGCCCCAACGCACGCCCGCGAGCGCCAACGTCTTGCGCTCGGCCTCGCTCGGCGGCGCGCCGACTGGGATCGCGCACGCAACGGGAAGCCCGATCTCGGTGAGCAATTCCTTGCGGATTCGATCGAGGCGTTCGGTCAGAAACGCCACGGGCGCTGCGAGCGCACCGATCCGCGCCCGGTGCTCTGTGCCCAGCCAGACCGCGTCGGCCAGGTTGTTGCAGTAATAAGGGCTGACGCCCATCGCGATCAGGCCGATCGCGGTGTCGCCCAGCCCAGAGTCCGGGCTGTCGAGAATCAGGACGGAGCGTTCGTACACGGGCGTTCTTCGACTCCGCAGTTCCGGGCGCTTTCGGCGATACCCCGCGCGAACTGGAGAGTTCGTGCGGCGCGCGCAGGCGCCGGAGTGGCGTCGCGGGAGCGCGCGCAGCCCGTCGTTGTCGGGCGCGGAGGCCCCTGTTCGATCTTCGCTCGGCTCACGCGAGCCCAAGGTTCGCGTGGCCTCGCTGCGCGCGGCGAAGCGCCGCTTGCTGGGTACCGGCGTCGCGGGAACGCGAACGCCGAGGCGCAGCGAACGCGGAGGCCACTGTCTGGTCTTCGCTCGGCTCAGGCGAGCCCAAGGCTCGCGTGGCCTCGCTGCGCGCGGCGAAGCGCCGCTTGCTCAGGCCTCGCCCAGCGCCCAGTAGGTGGAAAGCGCGTCGGCGTACTCGTTCCAGCGCGAGCCGTCGTGGGCTTTGATCCAGCGCAGCGAGACGCGCGGGTGCGCGTTCGCGAGCGCGTACAGCTCCTGCACCAACTCGAGGTTCGCGATCGGGCCGGTCTTGCGACGCCAGCCGCGCGCCTCCCACGAGCGCGCCCACTCGTTGATGGTGTTCACGCACAGCATGCTGTCCGTAAAGACCGTCAGCTCCGCGTCGAGTGGCAGCGCCTTGTAGGCAGCGATTAGGCCCGAGAGCTCCATGCGGTTGTTGGTGGTGGCCGGAGCGTGGCCGCAGGCTTCGGCGCGGATCACGTCGTTCTCGACCCACACGAAGCCCCAGCCGCCCGGGCCGGGGTTGCCCTCGCACGAGCCATCCGTGAACACGCCCGACTTCGGGCCCGCCGTGTAGCGCGAGAGCACGTCGCGCGG
Organism: Deltaproteobacteria bacterium; assembly: GCA_031401135.1. GTDB lineage: Bacteria > Myxococcota_A > UBA9160 > UBA9160 > UBA6930 > VGRF01. The sequence goes on from JANNRF010000355.1 coordinate 13,752, forward strand.
GTTCTGCGGCATCGCCCTAAGCGCTCACCCGGAAGTGCACGACGTCGCCGTCGAGCATCTCGTATTCCTTGCCCTCGACTCGCAGCTTGCCCGCGGTGCGCGCGCCGGCCTCGCCGTCGCACGCCACGTAATCGGCGAACTTGATGATCTCGGCGCGAATGAAGGTGCGCTCGAAATCGGTGTGGATCGTGCCCGCCGCCTGCGGCGCCTTCGTGCCGCGCGAGATCGTCCAGGCGCGCACCTCCTTCTCGCCAGCCGTCAGGAAGGTGATTAGGTCGAGCAGCGCGTAGGCGGCGCGGATCAAGCGATCGAGGCCGGCCTCCGCGAGGCCGAGCGCGCCGAGAAACTCCATGCGCCCTTCGGCGTCGAGCTCCGCGATCTCCGCTTCGATCTTCGCGCACACGCGGATCACGCCCGCGCCGGTCTGCGCGGCGTAGGCCTCGAGCGCGCTCACATGGGCGTTGCCCTCGGCGAGCCCCACTTCGTCGACGTTCGCGACGAACAGCACCGGCTTGCCTGTTAGGAAGAAACTGGCGCGGTAGACCTCTTCCTGTTCCTTCGGCACCGCGAACGAGCGCGCGGGCTTGCCCGAAGACAAGTGCGCGATCAGGCCCTCGAAGAAGGTCGCCTCGGCGAGCTCGTCCTTGCGCCCGGCCTTGGCGGCTTTCTTCACGCGGTCGAGGCGCTTGTCGGCCGTCTCGATGTCCGCGAGTCCGAGCTCCGTCTCGATCGTCTCGATGTCGCGCAGCGGGTTCACCGCGCCGTCGACGTGCGTGACGTCGGCGTCCTCGAAGCAGCGCACCACGTGCACGATCGCCGCCGTCTCGCGGATGTGCGCGAGGAACTGGTTGCCGAGCCCCTCGCCCTTGCTGGCGCCGCGCACGAGCCCCGCGATGTCCGTGAACTCCACCGTCGCGGGGAGGATCTGCTTCGCGTGCACGACCGCATCGAGCGCCGCGAGCCGCGGGTCGGGCACGATCACCACGCCCGAGTTCGGCTCGATCGTGCAAAACGGGTAGTTTGAGGCCGCGACGCCAGCATCGGTGAGCGCGTTGAAGAGCGTGCTCTTACCGACGTTCGGGAGACCAACGATTCCGCAGCGGAGGGCCATCCTGTTCAACTCCGCTCGGCTGCGCGCTTCGCTTGCTGGGCGGGGGAGAGTGACCGATGCAATCTCACTTGCCAGCCACGCCACGCTCGAGCAGGGACGTTCCACGACGAACGCGTCGAAACACCCCGGGACGTTCCTCGACGAAATCAGCCAGGCTGGGTGCGGAGTTTCGTCGAGGAACGTCCCGGGGTAGTTCGTCGCGTTAGCCGCGCTGGTAGTTCTCGAGGAACTCGGCGCGGAAGTCTTCGTAGCGCCGGGCTTGGATGGCGGCGCGCGCGTCTTTCACGAGGCGCTGGTAGAAGTGCGTGTTGTGGATCGAGGCGAGGATCGCGCTCAGCACCTCGTTTGCGGCGAACAGGTGGTGCAGGTACGCGCGCGAGAAGCCGCCCGCGCAGGCGGCGCACTCGCAGCTCGTGTCGATTGGGTAGGCGTCGCGGCGGTACTTGCGGTTCGTCAGGCGGATGCGCCCGCGCGAGGTGAAGACCGTGGCGGAGCGCGCGTAACGCGTCGGGATCACGCAGTCGAACAGGTCGATGCCGTAGCCGATCGCGGCGATCAGATCCTCAGGCAGACCCACACCCATTAGGTAGCGCGGCTTGTTCTCAGGCAGCTGCGGCGCGGTGTGCGCAGTGATGCGGCAGAGCAGCTCGTGCCCCTCGCCCACCGAAACGCCGCCAATCGCGTAGCCCGGCAGATCGTGCTCGAGCACGCCCGCCGCGCAGCGCGTGCGCAGCGCATCGAACGTGCTGCCCTGCACGATGCCGAACAGCGCCTGATCGCCGCTGCGCCCATGCGCGCGCACGCAGCGCTCGAGCCACGCCAGCGTGCGCGCGACGCCATCGGCCGCTTGCGCCTCGCTCGCCGGATAGGGCGTGCACTCGTCGAACGCCATGATCACGTCGGCGCCTAATGCATTCTGGATCTGGATCGAGCGCTCGGGCGTCAACTCCATCACGTCGCCGGTGATTTCGTTCTTGAAGCGCACGCCGTGGTCGCTGATCTCCTTGCTCTCGAGCGAGAACACCTGGAAGCCACCGCTGTCCGTGAGAATCGGGCCGTCCCAGCGCATGAATGCGTGCAGGCCGCCGAGCTTCTCGATCAGCTGCTCGCCCGGGCGCAGCGCGCAGTGATAAGTGTTCGCCAGTAACACCTCGGCGCCGGCCGCGCGCACTTGATCGGGCGTCATGGCGCGCACGGCGGCTTGCGTGCCGACGACCATGAAGGCGGGGGTGTGGATGGGGCCGTGCGGCGTCTGGAACACGGCGGCTCTGGCGGCGCCGTCGGTTGATTGAAGTGTGAAGGTGAAGGGCTTCGACATTGCGGCGGCACGTTAGCCGTGGGTGAGGTGGCGTCGTTGTCGTTCCGTGGTCCTCGGACTCGGACGCCTTCGTCGCGGGCTTCCGCTCGGGGCGGGAGGGGTGCTGTCCGCCTCCGGGCCTTGGCCGCGGGGAGTGCGGGCAGCAGGTACATCTGGCATTTGGGCGAACACTGCATGGCAGCGAGGCGATTGCGGAGATCCGCTGTGCGTTCGCTGCGTTCGGGCGTTCGACCTCGTTGCTCGTAGCGGCCCTCCGCGGCCACACCCCGCTCCCGCCCCTGCGCTGCTTGCCACCTCGGGTGCATCAGCGCTGTTTCTCTTAGGGACGGTGCAGGCGCGGGGGTTCGACGCCGCCGCGCCGTCACGCTCCCAACCTCTGTGTTCGTCACGGGCCAGCTCGCTAGCAAGCAGCGCAGGGGCGGGAGCGGGGTGTGGCCGGCGGAGGGCCGCTACAGGCAACCGGGTCGCACGGCTCAACGCCCAGAACGCACAACGGATCTCCGCAATCGCCTCGCTGCCATGCAGTGTTCGCCCCGATGCCCGTCGTACCCGCTGCCCGCACACCCTGCGGCCAAGGCCCGCAGTCCGGACAGCACCCCTCCCGCCCCGAGCGGAAGCCCGCGACAACCCCCTCCGACCTCCTCCGTCACCGCCTCAATCCATAACAACCCACCCCCGCTACCGTGCCCGCCGCCGTGACCGACGCATTCGCCGATCGTCTCATCCTCCGCACCCGCGCCCTCGGCCATCCCCTATGCGTCGGCGTCGACCCCCACCTCGAACTGCTCCCGCGCGCCTTCCGCCACGGCGCCATGGCCGCCGGCGATCTCTCAACCGCCCGCGCCGTCGAGTCCTACTGCCTCGCTCTCCTCGAACGCGTCGCCGGCAAAGTCGCCGCCGTGAAACCGCAGAGCGCGTGTTTCGAACGCCTCGGGCCCGCGGGTATCGCTGTGCTCGCGCGGGTCATGGACGAAGCGCGCCGCGCGGGCCTGCTCGTGATCCTCGACGCCAAGCGCAGCGACATCGGCAGCACCGCCGCCAGCTACGCCGCCGCCTACCTCGCCGCCGACGCGCCCATGCGCGCCGACGCGCTCACCATCAACCCCTACTTAGGGATGGATTCGCTCGAGCCGTTCTTCGCCGCCGCGCACGCCGGCAGCGCGGGCGTGTTCGTGCTGCTGCGCACGAGCAACCCCGGCGCCGTCGATTTGCAAGACCTGCTCGTGCGCGAGCGCCCGGTCTATCAGCGCCTCGCCGACTTGTTACAGCCGCTCGCGCTGAAACTGCGCGGGCCGTCCAGCGAGTGGTCCGGCCTCGGCGTCGTGGTCGGCGCCACCTGGCCCGAAGAGAGCCGCCGCGTGCGCGAACTCTTGCCCGGCAGCTTGTTCCTCGTACCCGGCTACGGCGCCCAGGGCGCGAGCGCGGCAGACGCGGTGGCAGGCTTCGTGCGCGGGCCGACGGGCATCCTCGAAGGCGGCGTCGTGAACGCAGCGCGCGCGATCGGGTTTCCGGCGGGCAGCGAGAACGCGAGCGTTGCGAACTGGGAGGCCGCGGTGGAAACGGCGCTAGCGGGAGCGATCGAGGAACTCAGCGCTGCGGTGGCGTGAGCCGGCTGGCCCGCCCGAGAGGCCGTCTACTTGTAGTACTTCCGTACGCCCTTGCTCTTCCGCCTGCGCACCTTCTGGTGCTTCTGCTTCAGCTTCGCGCGGTGGCGGGCGGACTTCTTGCGGTTGCGGTGCGGGAGCTTGGCGGACTTGCGCATGAACGGGGGCTCCGAAAACGGCCCGCGAGCGCGGCCCGGGGCGAAAGAGGCGGCGCAAACTAGGGGAGGCGCCTCGAAAAAGCGAGGCCGAGTGAGCGGGCACTTCGTGCCCGGGCTAGCGCGTTGCCTCCGCTCGCGTTCGCTCGCTGCGCGCGGCGGAGCGCCGCTTGCCCTCGGCTTTCGCGTGGGGCGTTCTAACCTGCGCCGGCTCGAACGAAAGGCGCGAGGCGATTCATGCAGACCCCCCTCGACCGGATGGCGGATTTCGATCTCACGGAGGAGCAGCGCGAGGTGCGCCGCGTGGTCCGCGAGTTCGCGGAGAAGGAAATTCTCCCGCACGTCGAGCGCTATGAGCGTGAAGCGCGCTACCCGCTCGAGTTGATCGCGAAGCTGCCCGAGATGGGGCTGCTCGGCCCGATGATTCCAGAGGAATACGGCGGCTCGTTCTCGGATTTCACGTCGTACGGGATCATTTGCGAGGAGCTGGCGCGCGTCGATTGGGTGATCGCGTCGGTGGTCTCGGTTTCGAACTCGCTGGCGGCCCGCTCGATCCTCGCGTTCGGCACGGAGGCGCAGAAGCAGCGCTGGCTGCCGGGCATCGCGAAAGGCGAGGTGATCTGCTCGGCGTGCCTCACCGAAACTGGCGGCGGCACGGACCTCGGGAACATGAAGACCGTGGCCAAGAAAGTGCCTGGCGGCTGGCGGATCACCGGCACCAAGGTGTTCATCTCGCATGCGGCGCACGCGGGGCTGTTCCTGCTCGTCGCGAGCGTCGATCTCGCCAAGAAGCACGGAGGTGTTACGGCGTTCTTGGTCGACCCGCGCAATACGCCCGGGCTCACGATCGGCGACTTCCCGATGCGCACGCTGAAACGCGACAACCTGGCCGAGGTGCACTTCGAGGACGCGTTCCTGCCCGACGACGCGCTGCTCGGCGAGCCGGGTAAAGGCTTCCCGGTGCTCGGCTCGGCGCTCGATACGGGGCGCTTCTCGGTCGCGGCGCGCTGCGTCGGCCAGGCGCAGCGCTGTCTCGATCTCGCGCTGCCGTACGCGCTCACGCGCGAAGCTTTCGGCCAGCGCATCGGCGAGTTTCAGATGATCCAGCAAAAGATCTCGGACATGACGTGCCGCACGCAGGCGGCGCGCAGCATCGTCTACCAGCTCGGGCGCATGAAGGACGCCGGCCTGCCGCGCGCCTCGATGGAGAGTTCGATGGCGAAGCTGATGGCGAGCCAGGCCGCCGTCGCGAACGCGCTCGACGCGATCCAGATTCATGGCGGCTACGGGCTCAGCGAAGAGTACGAGGTGGGGCGCTTGTTACTGGAAGCGAAGTCTCTCGAGTTCGGCGAGGGCACCAGCGAGCTGCACACCAAGATGATTGCCGAGTTCATGCTCGGGATTCGGAAGCAGTGATGGCCCACGAGCCTGCCGCGGCGCTGGCCGCGAAGCGCGACGAACTGTTGAAGCTGATCCTCGCCGTCTCGTTCGAGCGCCGCGAAGTCACGCTCTCGAGCGGGAGGAAGAGCGACTTCTACCTCGACCTGCGCACGACGCTGATGCGCCCGCTCGGTCAGAAGCTCGCGGGAGAGTTGTTGCTGGCGAAGCTGATGGGCGGCGGCACGTGGGTCGAAGCCGTGGGCGGCATGGCCGTTGGCGCGGTGCCACTCGTCTCGGCGGTGCTCTCCGCAGCTGCGCATCACGACGCGAACACGCCGTTGCTCGGTTTCTTCGTGCGCAAGGAGCCGAAGAAGCATGGCAAGGGCCAGCAGATCGAGGGCGCGTTCCGCAGCGGCATGAGCGTCGCGCTCGTCGAAGACACCACCACCACGGGCGGCTCGACGCTAGAGGCGCTGGACATCGTGCAGGCCGCGGGCGGGAAGGTGGCCCGGGTGCTCTGTCTCGTGGACCGCGGCGAAGGCGCGGCGGCGGCGTTCGCCGCGCGAGGCGTCACGCTCGAAGCGCTCTTCACGCGCAGCGATCTGCCAGTGTGATGGTGCCGCGCGCGATTCCCTAACGATTGCCCTGGATGTACTGCGCCAGCTCTTCGATCGTGTCGTCGCGGTCGGCGAGCATCTCCTTCACCACGTCGCCGATCGAGATCACGCCGGCGACCTGGCCGTTCTCTACCACCGGCAAGTGCCGCGTGCGCCGTTCGGTCATCAGCAGCATGCAGTCGTCGATCGACTGCACGGAGCGGATGTAGACCGGCTTCTCTTCCATGATCTCGTCGACGCGCGTTTCGCTCGACTGCTTGCCCCGCAGAATCACCTTGCGCGCGTAATCGCGCTCCGAGAGCAGGCCGACTACCTCGCCTCCTTCCCCTAACACGACGAGCGCCCCCACGTCGTATTGCGCCATCAGCTGGAGCCCCTCGAGCACGCTCGCGTCGGGGCGAATGGTGTGGACGCTGTGGCCCTTGCGAGCCAGCAGCTGGCGGACTGTGATCATCGGAGTACTCCTGGGCCTGCGCCCTAATGGCTGCGTTGGCTGAAGTGCCCGTGCAGTGCGCCGTCGAGCAGCGTCAGGAAATCGCCCGCGCGCATGTGCACGACGTCTTCGTGATCGCCGGCCTCGAAGTACACGTCGCGCAAACCCGCGAGCGAGTCCTCGTACACCGTCGCGATCCGGTAGGGCGCGCCGATCGGCGGCATCGCGCCCGCCGCGCAATCGGGGAACAGCTCGTCGATTTCGCTCTCGCTGGCCAGCTCGAAATCGCGATGCATCTGTTCGCAGAGCCGCGCGAGATCGATGCGCGAAGACGCGGGCACCACCGCCATCACGTAGCCGCGCTCGTCTTCGAGCAGCACTGGCTTCACGAACTTCTCAGGCCGCACGTGCGCCTCGCGCGCGGTCTCGAGGCTCGAACTCGAGTGCGGGTGCGGCAACACCTCGTAGGGCAGGCCGCTCTGATTCAAGTACCAGCGGAGGCGTTGCGCGATCATGGCCTTCTCCTTCCCCTCGGTGCTGGGAAGTGGAAGGGTCGCGTCGGTGCGCGAGGGGAATCGCTTAACGATGCGACGCGGCGATTCTGCGCCTCGCGCGGCTGGGTGGCAATCGCGAAGTTTGGAAGGAGGCCTTTGTCGCGGGGTTCCGCTCGGGGCGGGAGGGGTGCTGTCCGGCTGCGGGCCTTTGGCCGAGTGGAGTGCGGGCCAGCAGGTACATCTGACACCTGGGCGAACACTGCTCCGCAACGAGGCGATTGCGGAGATCCGCTGTGCGTTCGCGGCGCTCGGGCGTGCGGGCGTGTTGCTCATAGCGGCCCTCCGCGGCCACACCCCGCTCCCTCCCCTCGCTGCTTGCCGCTTCGGTCTCCCATCGAACGGAGAGGCCGTCAGGCACTTTTCTATTAGGGACGGTGCCGTGGCTCGCGGCGCTCCGCCGCGAGCCACG
>JANNRF010000356.1:0-7547 GCA_031401135.1 Deltaproteobacteria bacterium
GCCTCGGGAGCGCGCGCGTCGCCCGTTGTCAGGCCCCGAACAGCCTCGCCGGTGATCTCGAAGATCTGATAGCCGTCCTGCTCCGAAACACTGACCTCGAACGATCCGAGATCCATGCGTTCGACGACGCCCAGCAGGTACTGCCCCACCGGCCCGATCTCACCCTTCGCAGTTCCGATCGAGGGGCCCATCGAGACCTCGGGCATCGGCGCTGCCGCGATCGCAGCGGGGCGCACCTCTTCGCGCTCGCGTTCGCGCCCGCGCTCGGGGCGCCGGTCGCGGGGCCCGCGTCCTTCACGCTCTCGGCCCTCGCGCGGCGCGCGCTCGCGTTCCCGCTCGCCGTCGCCGCCGCCGCTCCTGCCCTCACTCGCTCGAGGCGCGTCTGTCGGAGCAGCGACCACGAGCGTGCGAGCGCCGAGGCCTGAAACCTCCTTGAGCGTCTGCACGCGAAGCTCGCTTTCGGGACGTCCGAAGTAGGACGTCGCCTTCGCGAGTGCCTCGCTCGCCGAGTCACCGACGAATTCCTTGGCTTCAACTTTGGGGTCGTACACGTTTCGTCCTCCGCTATGCCGTCGCCGGCTTCTTGGTGCGATTCATCAGTAGCTGCTGGCCAATCCCGAGCAGCGTGCTCATCAGCCAGTACAGGCCGAGCCCCGACGCGAACTGATAGAACATCAGCGTCATCATCACGGGCATCACGATCTGCATCATGCGCGCTTGCGCCGGATCCATGTTCGGCGTCGGCGTCAAGCGTTGCTGCAGCACCATCGCGCCGCCGAGCAGCAGCGGCAAGGCTCGGATGTGGAGATCTACACCCGGAATCATGAACAGCGACTCGGGTTGCGAGAGGTCCGTCATCCAGCCGAAAAATGGTTGTTGTCGAAGATGGATTGATCCCTGGAGCGCGGAGTAGAAGCCGACGAAAATCGGCATCTGAAGCAGCATCGGGAGGCAGCCGCCAAACATCGCAAGCGGGTTGACTCCCTCCTGCTTGTAGACCGCCATCATGGCTTCCTGCTGCTTCGTCGGATCGTCCGGATAGCGCGCCTTCGCAACCGCCTGAGCAGCGGTCACCTTCGGCGTGACCTCCGCCATTCGCTTCATGGAGCGCATCTGCGGGACCATCAGCGGCGCCATTGCGACCCGAATCACGATCGTCAGCAGAAGGATCGCGAGCCCATAATTCGGCACGTAGTCATGCACGAACGTGAGCATTCCCGTGAAGCGGCGAGTGAGCCAAGGGACCCAGCCGCGCTGGACCGCCTCGTCGAGATGCGCGCCTAACGCGTCGAGGCGTTCTGTCTCCTTCGGGCCCAGATAAAGCCGGTATTCGCGCGTGAGCTTCGCCCCCGGCGGCAGCGATACCGGCTCGAACCAGACGTCGAGGAGGCCCTCGCTCTCGGCCGCGATCGGTGTCATGCGCGCTCGAGCGTCCCGCGGATTGTCGGGCATTAGCGCGGCCAGGAAGTACCGCGTCTCGGCACCTGCCCAATCCAGCTCGAAAGGCTCACTCGCTTGGGGGTCGGGTTTGATCTCTTGAGTCTCGGTCGCGGCTCCTCCCCCGAAGCCAAGCGGCGACGGCATTGGCGCGACTGCAAACCGCGTCACCTCGTCGGAGGCGTAGGCAGCAAGGCCATACTCCTCGAAGTCGGCGCCTAGGCCACGCTTCGCGGGCCACTGGACGCCAAACTCGGGACTCACCGCACTCGAGCCGAGGTTCTCGATTTCGATCGCCAGGCTGCCGTTGTACCCGTTGGGCTCGAGCCGGTAGACCTTTTTGATCCGAACAGACCCTGCAGCCGCCGTGAACTCGATCGTGTCGGCGTTGGGCTTCCTCACCGCATACGGGAGGGCTGATAGATCGCCCGCCGCGAGCTCTCGGAACGGCGTGTTGAGCGAGCCCTGTTCGCGATCCGTCGTGATGGTGACCGCGGGGCGGTTCGGCTGCGACGCGTCGTCGTAGTCACGCAGCTCCCACTCTCGCAGCGCGCCACCGGTAGTTGTGAACGTCGCTACGTAGAGCGGACGCTCGATCACGACCTGCTGCTCCAGCGTCGCCGGAATTCCCGGGGGTGAGTCCACGCTCCCCGCGTCTGGCCGCCCAGGCGCTGGCGGCGAGCCTGCCGCGTGAACCTCACTTGCACCCGGCGGCGGTGCCGCTGGAACCGCGATGTCGTGGCGGTTCGGGAATCGATGGTCGAGCGACGCTTGCCACCCGAAATAGAGTGCGGCCGACAGAGCTAGAAGCAGGATGGTATTACGATCCATGCCGATCCCCGGGAGGCACGGCGTCATAGCCACCCTGATTGAACGGATGGCAGCGCGCGACGCGCCGGACTGTCAGCCACGTGCCCCGCAGCGCCCCGTGGCGACCGATGGCCTCGTGCCCGTAGTTGGAGCAACTCGGCTCGAACCGACATGAGCGCGGAAGTAGCGGTGACACAAGCAACTGGTAGCCCCGGATCCCGGCGCGAAGGATCTGCGCAAGCGCTCGTTCCAGGGTCATTGCGCCGCTCGCTCGATGAGCACGTTCAACTCATCCCGGAGGGCGGCCGTTCCCAACTCGCCAGCACCCGTCCGCGCGATCACAACTAGATCCACGGCCGCCGGCATGCGCGCCCGACTCGTACGAAACCACTCGCGAACACGACGCTTGACCCGATTCCTCACAACCGCGCCACCGACACGACGGCTCACGACGAGGCCGAGCCGTGTCGCGCTCGCATTGGGTGTGACCTCGAGTGTGAATGTGCGTGCGGACACTCGCCGTCCGTGGGCCCGCGACCGCAGGAAGTCGCGGCTCTGTGTAACGCGATTGCCCGCTCGGAAGCGCTGAGAGATGCGCGAATGAGCCTGCGGCCGCGGAGTCAAGCGACGGACGACGGAAGGGCGCGCAGCGTTGGAAACTACTTCGAACTGATCGTCGGGACTAGACGCTTGCGACCTTTTGCGCGCCTGCGCTTCACCACGGCTCGCCCCGCCTTGGTGCTCATGCGCGTACGAAAACCGTGAGTTCGCTTTCGACGGATTCGACTCGGCTGAAACGTGCGCTTCATGATGGATTCCTGCGCGCTGGGGAGCGCGAAAATTGGCTCGCGAAGCTACCGAGCGTCGTTGCGGCGTGTCAAGCAAAAATCACACGCAGATTGGCTCACTCGCAGGACAGAACGAGATGATAAACTTCGCGATGGGTCAGAGGAGCCGAATTTCCGACGGAGAGATCAGTTCTCCCGGCTGATGAATCGCCTTCGTTGTTCAGCACATCGAGCGCTTTTGTCGGTTTGTCCGGCGCTTCTACTTCATCTTCAAGAAATTATTGATTAGAGGAAAGAAATGAAGCTCGCGATCGACAGAATCGAGCTCCTACGCGGTCTTGGACGAATGCAAGCGATTGTCGAAAAGCGCAACTCGATGCCGATCCTCGCAAACGTTCTGCTTACCGCTACAGGCAAGAACGACGAGGGCCGTGTTGAACTCGCTGCGACCGACCTCGAAGTCGGGATTCGTGGATCACACCCAGCGCGAGTCGCGAAAGCTGGAGCTATTACGGTTTCGGCGCGCAAGTTGTACGACATCGTGCGCGAGCTACCTGAAGAGCCGATTCAACTGGAAGCAAACGCGCAGTCATATCTCGAGCTGCGCTGTGGGCGTGGGCGTTTCAATCTTGCGGGTGCTGCGGCTGAGGAATATCCGACTCTTCCAGACTTTGTCCCGGGCCAATTGGTTCGCCTGCAGGCTGCCGTACTGAGTCAAATGATCGAGCGAACGATGTACGCCGCGTCACTCGATGAGACTCGATACAACCTCAACGGTGTTTATTTCGAAGTTGTTCCAGCTGAGGGAAAACTTCGAATGGTGGCGACGGACGGGCACCGCCTAGCGCTAGTCGATCGAACGATTGGGGCACAAGCCTCGGGTCTTGCGAGCGGTGTGATCATACCGCGCAAGGGACTCGCAGAATTGAAGCGACTCGTGGATGAGGATGACGCTGACGAAATCGAACTCGGTTTCGAGGGCAACAACGGTCTCGCTCGGAAGGGTGATGTGACCCTGGTGATGCGGTTGATCGAGGGGGAATTCCCTAATTATAAGCAAGTGATCCCGAAATCCTCGGATCGCAAGCTCACGCTCGACTCGGTTTCTCTCGTGCGAGCGCTCCGGCGCGTTGCGTTGCTCTCAGCGGAACGCAGTAGGGCGATCAAGCTCGAGGTTACCGATGGCAAGATCGTAATTTCTTCGAGCAACCCCGATATGGGAGACGCGCAAGAAGAAATGGATGTCGATTATGCAGGTGAGGCAACCACGATCGGCTTCAATGCGAAGTACCTGCTCGATTGCCTCGCTGCATTGAACGCGAAAGAGATCCTGTTGGCGTTTCGCGACGGCGACAAGCCGGTCGAGATTCGTCCCGGAGATGACGCGGACACGCTCGCGGTAGTCATGCCGATGCGCCTCTGAGCGCGCGACAGCTGCGCCGCTCAAATCGCGCGAAAGCCAAGCATCTCCCAGCAGTTGAAACCACTTTTCCCCTTTTGCGGGGAGCGTGTTTTCGATAGCTTCCCGCGACTTCGCCCAGCCCGTGCACGCGGCGGAGAACTTTGCCGCGGTGCCTCACTCAGCTGCCGCGCGATTGGTTGTAAGTGAGCTACGACGCCAGTTCGATCGAGGTGCTCGAAGGCCTCGAACCGGTCCGAAAACGCCCAGCCATGTACATCGGGACGACCGGTCCCGCTGGGCTGCATCACCTCGTCTACGAAGTCGTCGACAACTCGATCGATGAAGCACTCGCGGGCTTTTGCCGCGAGATCGAAGTCACGATTCACCACGACTGCTCCGTGGCCGTGACCGATGACGGGCGCGGCATTCCCGTGGATGAGCACCCAATCGAGAAGCGGCCTGCAGCCGAAATTGTGCTGACGCGACTCCACGCGGGCGGCAAGTTCAACGAGAACACCTACAAGGTTTCCGGCGGTCTCCACGGCGTTGGCGTCTCAGTCGTGAACGCGCTCTCGGACTGGATGGAGGTCGAGATCAAGCGCGACGGCAAAGTCTGGAACCAGCGCTACCACCGCGGCGTTCCCGCGCGCGACTTCAAAGCGATCGGAACGAGCGACAAGACTGGCACCAAGGTCACATTCCACCCCGACGAACAGATCTTCCCGAGCATCGACTTCTCCTTCGACGTGCTGTCTCAGCGATTGCGGGAGCTCGCCTTCCTGAACGCAGGCGTTCGCATTCGGATCAAGGACGAACGCAGCGGCAAAGAGCACGACTTCTGCTTCGAGGGCGGCATCGTCTCCTTCGTCGAGTACTTGTCGAAAGCGCGTCAGCCGCTGCACGCGCCCCCGATCTACGTCGCCGGCGAGCGCGTCGTCGAAGGCCACACGCGCAAGATCCCGGTCGCGGTGGAGATCGCGATCCAATACAACGATTCCTACAACGAAGCTGTCTTCTCGTTTGCGAACAACATCAACACGATCGAGGGCGGCTCCCACCTAATTGGCTTCCGGACCGCGCTGACGCGCGCGATCTCCCGCTACCTCGCGCTGCAGAACAAGAATGGTAAGAGCGCGGAGGAGCCCGTCAGCGGCGATGACGTGCGCGAGGGCCTAACAGCCGTCGTCAGCGTGAAGCTGCCACAGCCCGAGTTCGAGGGGCAGACGAAAGCGAAGCTCGGCACCAGCGAAGTCAAGGGCCTCGTCGAGGGACTCTTCTACGAGCGCTTGCTCGAGTATTTCGAGGAGAACCCGGCAGTCGCGAAAACCATCGTGGCCAAGGTGGTCGATGCGGCGCGCGCCCGGGCCGCCGCGCGCAAAGCTCGCGACCTCGCGCGGCGCAAAGGCGCGCTCAGCGATTTCAGCCTGCCCGGCAAACTGGCGGACTGTCAGGAGCGCGACCCGGCGAAGAGCGAGATCTTCATCGTCGAGGGCAACTCCGCCGGCGGCACCGCGAAGCAAGGTCGTGACCGCAGCTTCCAGGCGATCCTGCCGCTGCGCGGGAAGATCTTGAACGTCGAGCGCGCGCGACTCGACCGCATGCTCGGCAACGCGGAGATCCAGGCCCTAACAGCCGCACTCGGCTGCGGTCTCGGCGACGAGTTCGACGCGAGCAAGGCCCGCTACCACCGCGTGATCATCATGACCGACGCGGATGTCGACGGTTCCCACATCCGCACGCTGCTGCTGACGTTCTTCTACCGGCAGATGAAAAACCTGATTACGCGCGGCTTCGTGTACATCGCGCAGCCGCCGCTGTTCAAAGTGAAGAAGGGCCGCTCGGAGCGTTATGTGAAGGACGAGGCGGGGCTCGAGGCCTACCTAAAAGACCTCGCCCTCGAGAGCGTGCGGATCGCAGCTGGCCCGGACGCAGTGGAGCTCGCGCCCGAGGCGGTCCAGCGGCTGCTGCTCGCGGCGAGCGAATACAAGAAGGCGATCGACCACCTCTCCGTGCGGCGGCTCGACGCGCGCGTCGTCGACGCAGCAGTGCAGGCAGGCCTAACAGCCGAGTTCGATCTCGCGAGCGAGGCAGCGCTCGAGCGCGCGCTGCCTCGTGTTTCCGCCAAGCTCGAGGATCTCTACACCGACGCCCAGGGTTTCTCGCTGCGCGCAGAGTTCGACGCGGAACACAGCACCGCTCGGCTCGTCGCGATCACGCGCAAAGTGGGCCTCGCGACGCCCACCGTGATCGACGCGGAGCTGCTGCGCAGCGCAGACGTGCAGCGCCTCGTAACACTCGCGGCCGCGATTCGCGCGGAGGGCGCCGAGCCGTATCGCATTCTCGGCGGCGAGACGGACGGCAGCCAAGCCGGCGCTGCGGAGAGCTTTCCGAGCGGTGCGCGGCTCCTGAAGCGCGTGCTCGAGCTCGGTGAACGCGGCCTCTCGATCCAGCGCTACAAGGGCCTCGGCGAGATGAACCCCGAGCAGCTCTCTGAGACGACGATGCAGCCGGAGAAGCGCACGCTCTTGCAAGTGCGGATCGAGGACGGCGTCGAAGCCGATCTGGTGTTTTCCGATCTAATGGGTGACGACGTCGAGCCGCGCCGCGAGTTCATCGAAGCGAACGCGCTGCGCGTGCAGAACCTGGACGTCTGAGCGCATGGCGGATGTAAAGCGCCCCGCCGACGAAGAGACGCCCCCGCCCAGCGATGGCGGCATGGGCACGCCCGCGCTGCCCGTGAACATCGAGGACGAAGTCCGCACGTCGTTCCTCGACTACTCGATGTCCGTGATCGTGAGCCGCGCGCTGCCCGACGTGCGCGACGGTCTCAAGCCCGTGCATCGCCGCATCCTGTACGCCATGCACGACGAGGGCCTGCAGCCGAATCGGCCTTACTCCAAGAGCGCCGGCGTCGTCGGCGAAGTCATCAAGCACTATCACCCGCACGGCGACGCGCCCATTTACGAAGCAATGGCGCGCTTGGCTCAGCCCTGGTAGCTCCGATACATGCTCGTCGACGGCCAGGGAAACTTCGGTTCGATCTTTGGCGACCCGCCCGCTGCCTACCGATACACCGAAGCGCGCCTGCGCGCGATCGCGACCGAGTTGTT
>JANNRF010000357.1:0-14922 GCA_031401135.1 Deltaproteobacteria bacterium
TGCGGTTGCGTTGGCGGTCTCAGCGGCAGCTTCCACGTTCGCTCCTGTCATCGCGCCAGCGGCGCGCCACATCTCACGCAAGACCCAACAACTCGCGCGCGTTGTCGCGCATCATCGCGCGAATCGCAGCCGCAGTCGTGCCCTTGGGCAAGTAATCAGGGTAGGAGCGCGGCTCGGCGATGCCTTCGGGGTGGGGCCAGTCCGAGCCGAACAGCAGCTGCTCGGGCCCGAGCACTTCGAACAGCGCCTCGTGGTCGTCCTCGGGAAACGGGTTCACGCGGACGTGCGCGCGGAACACTTCGCTCGCGCGGTCGAACACGCGCCCGCCGATCCATGGCGAGTGCGAGGTGCAGGAACGCTGCGCCTTGTCGAGGCGCGCGAGCAAGTACGGGACCCAATGGCTGCCGCACTCGATGCTCGCGACACGCAGCGCCGGGAAGCGCCCGAACACGTTGTCGAAGATCAGCGCAGCGAGCGTGTGCATAACAGGCGTGTCGATGAACGTGAACGCGTTCTGCCAGGCGCTCTGGTGGTGCGAGCGCGGCCGCGGCCGGTGGCCCCACTGCGTGGAGACGAGTTCGTTGTAGCCGGATTCGGCGGCGTGATAAGCGACCGGCACACGCGCTTCCGCGAGCCGCGCCCAGACTGGATCGAAGTGCGGGTCTCCCGGGCTGCGGCCGTTCACGGGGCCAGCGAGCAGATGCACCATGCGCGCGCCGCGTGCGAGCAAGCGCTCGAGCTCCGCGACGGCGAGGCCGACGTCGATCAGCGAGAGCAGCGGCACCGCGAAGATCCGCTTCTCGTGCGCGAAGCCCCAGTCCTCTTCGAGCCACGCGTTGAACGCGCGCGCGCTCGCGAAGGTCGTCTCCGGGTCGTCGCGCAGCGCGTGCTCCCAGGTGACGCCGAAGGTCGGGAAGAGCAGCGCGCACTCGACGCCCTGCTCGTCCATCACCGCGAGCCGCGCCGCGCGATCCTGATAAGCCGGCTCGATCGGCGCGAGAAACGATGCAGCGGTGCCCTCGCCCTGCGCTCGCATCATCTCCGCGAGCCGCCCGGGCGGAGGCACCAGATCGAACGTGGGCGGCGTGAAGTGGTGCTTCACGCCTGCCACGAAGATCGTGTCCTTGCCGGTCGCGTCCGTCTCGACGCGCACGGCGCGCTCCTTGAAGCGCGGATCGAGGTGGCGCGTGAAGGCGTCGCGCGTCTCGTAATAATGGTTGTCCGCATCGAAGATTCCGAAGCCCGGCTTCGACATGGCTGGCCCTCCGCGTCGCAAAGCCGGCCCAGCATACGCCGGCCCGCCGGTGATAGGCTGCCCGCGTGCCGCCTCTAGACCTCGTTTACGAGACGATTCAGTTTTCGCCGTACTTCGGCGGCGACGATCCCGACCTGCCCGGCCAGATTCGCGCCGCCGCCCGCGCGGGCTTCGCCGGGATCGGCATCGATCACCGCGGCACGCTGCTGCACTTCACGCAGAAGCACGGCTCGCTGCGCGATGTCGCCGAGCTGCTCGTCGAGAACAGGCTCGCGTGCTTCGCGATTCAGGACCTTACGGTGACCGAGGACGAACGCGAGACGCTCGGGCTCGCCGAGCGCTGCGCCGAAGCCGCCGCGGTGCTCCGCCCGAGTTGGGTGCACTGCTGCTTCACCGCGCCGATTCGCGAGGAAACGATTGCGCTCTTCGTGCGTGCGCTCGAACTCGTGCGGCCCGCCAGCCGCGCGGGCTTCTCGCTCGAGTTCCTGCCATGGTGCGAGATGAACGACGTGCGCACGGCGCGCGAGGTGATTCGCCGCGCCGCGCAGCCCGATGTGAAGTTGTTAGTGGACACTTGGCACGCGCAGCACGGGCCGTCGAGCTGGGCCGATCTCGAGAGCGTCGCGCTCGATGAGCTCGCGTACTTGCAGTTCGACGATCACCCGGCGCTCGCGAGCCAGGACTTGCTCAGCGAGACGACCCTTCGGCGCGCGCTGCCGGGCGACGGCGAGTTCGAGCTCACGCGCTTCTCAGGCATTTTCAAGGCGAAGGGCTACGCGGCGCCGGTGAGCGTCGAGATCTTGAATCGCGAGATGCGCGCGTGGCCGAAGGACGTGTTCGCGCAGCGCGTGTACGACGCGGCGATTCGTTATTGGAGGTGAGCATCAATGGCGGAACTGACGGCTCCGATCATCGCCCAGCTTCCCTACGCAGACGTGAGCGCCTCACTGCTGTGGCTCGAGCGCGCCTTCGGCTTTCGTGAGGACGCGGGTACGCGCTTCGTCGGCGCGGGCGGCTTGATCCACGCGGAGGTGATTACGGAACTCGGCGGTCGCATCATGCTCGGCAGCCCGGGCGGGCACGGCGTCTACCCGCCCGCGGCGTCCGGACGGCCGAGCATGCTGTTGTGTGTGTACGTCGAGGACGCGAAGGCGCACTGCGCGCGCGCACGCGCGGCCGGCGGGCAGATTGTTGCGGAGCCTGAGGACAAGTTCTTCGGCGATCGCGTCTACGAGTGTGTCGATCTCGAAGGCCACCGCTGGAGCTTCCATCAACAACTGCCTGCAAGCGGCGCCGCGCCGCGCGCAGCGAGCCATGGGCGAGCGGAGTCAACGCGATAGCCGTCGGGCGCGAAGCGCCCGCCGCAAACGAAGGGAGATCCGTGCTGCGCAAACTCGTGCTTGGAGTCCTCGCGCTGATCGCTGCCGCGGTCGCACTGCCCCCGCTTTGGTTCCTGTTGTTCCCGCCGGAGCCGCCGGCGCTCGAAGCGCCTGAGAAGTTCGTCACGCTCGCGGGCGGCGTGCGCATGCACGCCATCTCGCGCGGCGAGGGGCCGGCGGTGGTGCTCGTGCACGGGCTGCCAGGGCAAGCGAGCGATTGGCGCCTGACGACCGAGTTGCTCGCCGCACACGGCCGGCGCGTGCTCGCCATCGACCGCATCGGCTACGGGCACAGCGACGCGCGCGCGGATGACGATTTCACGCTCGACGCGAACGCGCGCGAACTGCGCGAGTTGTTGGGTGAACTCGATCTCCGCGACGCGACGATCGTCGGCTGGAGCTACGGCGGCGCCACCGCGATGCTGGCCGCGCATCAGGAAGCAGCGAGCCCGGGCGATGCGCGCATCGGCCGGCTCGTGCTGGTCGGGAGCGCGGGGCCGGGAATCGAGGAAGGCGGGCCGCCGCGCGGGATCGCGGGACGAGTCGCGGGCGCGGTCCTGACTTGGGTGCACGCGGTGCCGCCCGCGGGCATGGCGGTCCAGCGCTTGATGAGCGAGCAGGCCTACAGCGGCCAGCCGCAGCCCGATTGGTGGCAGAGATCGCTCGCCGCGAACATGGTGCAGGCACGAACCTTCCGCGCCTTCCAGCGCGAGGGCGGGCGAATGATCGAGCAGCCGCCCCCGGACAGCGCCGGCATCGCGCTCCCGATCCTCGTGATCCACGGCGATCAGGATCGGCTGGCGCCGATCGCGATCGGACGCACGCTCGCCCATAACAACCCGGGCGCGGAGCTAGTCGAGATTGCAGGCGGCAGCCACATGCTGCCGCTCACGCACGCGGCGCTGCTCGCCGATCGCATCGCCTCGTTCAGCGCGCCGCCGCCGCCCGCCGAACCGGCGGCGCCGCTCGCGCCCGAGAGCAGCGAGCCGAGCGCAGCGCCCGAGAGCTGGATGCAGTCACTGGTGCGGCTCTGAGTGCAAGCGGCGCTCCGCCGCGCGCAGCGAGGCGGAGCCGAGCGGAGATCGAACAGGGGCCTCGCTGCCCTGGGCCACCTGGCAGCACGAATTCCTTCACAGCCGCTTAACTCAGCCCGTGTGGCGCGCGACGAACTGAGCCACGTGCTTCACCGCCCAGGCCGGCTCCGGGCAAAACCCGTGCAACCCGACGAAGCCGTGAATCATGCCCGGCCAGATCTCGAGTGTTACGGCGACGCCGTCGCGGCCCGCGCGCGCGGCGAGGCGAACGCCGTCGTCGCGCAGGTTGTCGACTTGGCCGTACTGGAGCAGCAGCGGCGGCAGGCCGCGCAGGTCGGCGTGAATGGGTGACACATGGGGGTGTCGGGCATCGCCAGCGGGCCCGAGGTAGTCGCGCCAGCGCGCGCGCATCCACTCGGGGTTCACGAACACGTCCTCCGCGACCGGGTTGCGCGCGGAGTCGCCTGATACCTCGGCGTCGAGCCAGCCGCCGAGGGAGATGCCGCACGCGGGCATCGGCGCGCCGAGATCGCGCAGCTTCACGAGCGTCGTCACCACGAAGCCGCCGCCGCACGAATCGCCGACGAGCGCGATGCGCTCGGGCGCGACGCCGCTCGCCACGAGCCCCTGATAAGCGGCGACGCAGTCGTCGAGCGCCGCGGGGAAGCGGTGCTCGGGCGCGAGCCGGTAATCGGCGATGAAGGCGCGCAAGCCGGTCGCGCGCACGAACCAAGCGGCGTAGAACGTGTACTCGGACGCCGTGCACGAGACGAGCGCGCCGCCGTGCAGGAACAGGATCACTCCCGCGCCCGGTTGTTGGGGAACTCCCTTCAGCGAGACCCACACGCCACTCACGCCGCCACAACTGGCGGGCTCGCTGGCGATGTCGGGCCCCGGATCGTGCCCGTGCGCCGGCTTGAATTTGGCGCGCACCACTTCGTAGCTGTCGCCCGGACCGGCGATGCCTTTCGGAAAGCTCGCGAGCGCGGCGGTGAACTCGGGGCTCGCTCCGCTGCGTCTCGGCGGAGTCACCGCAGGCCGTCCCACAGCGCGCGTGTCGCCGCGCCTGGATCGCGCAGCACGCCGACGCGTGCGCCGAACTCCATCACGTTGCGCTCGCCCGGTCCGTAACAAGGCCAGGCGCCCAGCGCGTCGCAGCTCGGGTCGCCGCTCTTCGCGAACGCCGTCCAAGCCGCGTGCATTCGCTGCGCGAGCGCGTCGGGCCGCTCGCCGGGCCCGAGCATGGCATCGACACCGGGCCGCTCGAGCGTGTTGAACGCGAACGGAATCTCGAGCGCGTGGGTGGCCCCAAGCCGGCCGCCGAATGCGCGCGATTTCCAGCTGAACAAGTACTTCCAGGTTCGCCCGCCGCTGCCGGCGTGCGCCTCGGCCAAGCGCACGGCAGGAATGCGGAAGACGTGATCGGTCGAGATCGCGAGCGCGATCTCGCGCGCACTCGCGCCCGTGTGCTCGCGGCGGTAGGTGGCGACTGCGCTCTCGGCTTCCGGGAAGTAGCGGCTCGCGAAGCGCGCAAGTCGCGCGTCGTCCACTTCGGCGACACCGAACAGCGTCATCTCGTCCGCGTTCGTCCCGATCAGCACGTTCACGTCGCGCGCTTTGCCGGCGCGAATCGCATCGAGCGGCGCCTCCGCGATGACGCGGCCATCGATTACGGGCGTGAACGGCATGCCGCCGATGCCGCCCGCGTCCTCGATCACGCGCTCGCGCGAGAGCTTCTCGACTTCCGCCTGCGCAGCGAGAATGCGCTCCGGCGTTGCTGCCAGCAGCTCCGTAATGCCTCCCGCGTCGAGCGCCTTCGCGAAGTGGCGCGCCACTTCAGCGCCCGCCGCTGCGGGCAACACATGCTGCGCCGCGCCGCTCTGCGGAATCGCGCCGCGGAACAGCCCGCTCGCGCCCGCGACGCCGAGCAGGATGCCCACGCTCATGCCGCCCGCGGATTCGCCCGCGATCGTGACTCGCGCCGGATCGCCGCCGAAGGCCGCGATGTTGTCTCGCACCCAGCGCAACGCGGCGAGCTGGTCCTGAATCCCGCTCGAGCCACTCGCGGAATAATCACTCCCGCCGATCTCGCCGAGCGCGAGATAGCCGAGCGCGCCGAGCCGGTAGTTGAGCGAGACCACCACCACGCCACCGCGCGCGAACGAACTGCCGTCGTACCACGGGATCGCCGCCTGCCCGTTGCGGAAACCGCCGCCGTGGATCCACACCAGCACGGGCCGGCGCGCGTCGTCGCAGGCGGGCGTGCACACGTTGAGTGTTAGGCAGCCGGCCTCGTCCCAGCGCACGTTCGGGTTGCCGACCAGCCCGTCACCCGGGAGCTGCGGCGCCGCAGGCCCGAAGCGCGTCGCGTCGCGCACGCCACTCCAGGCGTCAGGCGCCTCGGGCGGCCGGAAGCGCCGCTCGCCCACTGGCGGCGCCGCGTACGGAATCCCTGAGAACAGCAGCACGCCGTTCTTCTCGCGGCCGCGCACTTCACCAGAGAGCGTCGTTGCTTGCGTCATGCGCGCGAGATTGCACCGCGCGCGCGCGAGCCGCCATCGCCCTGCACGAACGTCGCTAAGCGGCGTCCCATGCCGCGCGGTCGCGGGCCGGCCACTCGCGCTTCAGCACGTCGCGAACGATCCAGGGCGCCGCCTCGGCCTCGGTCGTGAACTCGATGCGCTGCCCGCCTTGCTCCAAGCGATAGACAGCTTCTGCGTCTGATTGGGATAGAACCTGATAAGTGAACGGGTCGTGGAGGTCGATCGCAGCCAACTCGCGGCCCGAGGCATCGAATGCCACGAGCCACCCACCCCTCATGCGGAGTTCGTTGCCGCGAGCGCGAGAAAACGCCCAACTCTCGAAGCCTGCGGCCAGAATCGGCGCCGCAAGGACGCCGATCAGCGCAATGCGGCCGAACCACGGGACGAACGCGAGCGCGGGCAACGCCGCGACGAGCCAGCTCGGAAACTTGGCGCGCCGCTCGCATTGCACGCGCGCGATCAACTCCCGCGACGCATCCGCGGGAAGGCCCTGGTAGCGAGCCGCCTCCGCTTCCCAGCGCTGCGAGAGCGCGCCAGACGGCGTGACATAGATCGGGACGAAGCGGCTCAGCACCTTCACCACCCCGAAGGCCACGCATGCGGCCAGGATTGAGATCGGTTTCGAACCGGAAGCGGCCAGCGCGACGAAGCCCACCGCCGCTCCTCCCGAGAGCGCGACCAGAGTTGCGCCGAGGCTGCGGTCATTCTGGAGGCGGGCAACCGGGTCGAAGCTCGGGGCGAAGGGGTCCAGCTGGATCCCGTTGCGCTGGGCAATAATCGATCGGGCGCGCGCAGAGACGTACCAGCCTGCCAGGCTGATCCAGAAGGCGCCTACCCCGATCGCGACAAGATCGACTGCCTCCGTTCGCGCGACGAGCAGCGACCCGCCCGCGACGAGGCCGAGCCCGAGCGTGACTCCTCCCTTCGCGGCGACCGCGGCGCGCCCGTAAAGCGCGAACCGACGCGCGTCGCGCGAGTTCTCGGTGCGCAGCCGTGCGAGCGCTTCCGCAGGCCTCACATTCTCCCCGCCATCGACACCTTCCAGCGCTCGAGCCAATGCCGGTTCGCTCCCTGCGTGCGCGCCGCGCCGATTTGTTCGACATCCCACAGGCGCGAGAACGTGAAGGCGCGCGGGCACTGCGCGTAGGCCTCGTCCACTTCGAGCAAGACGCCCTGCAGGATCTTGGTGTTGTCGTCGCTCGCAAAAACCTCGGGCGCGATGCCCGCGAGCCGGCCGTCGGCCCTCTCCACGATCGAGACGCGCCCGTTCACGCGCACCGTCCAGTCGCAGCCGGGGATGAAGAACAACAACGCTGCTTTCGGATTCGTCTCGAGGTTCTCATAAGACTGGAAGAGCTTGTTGCCGGCGACATCGGGTAGCAGCAGCCGCTTCTCGTCAAGCACCTTCACGAAGCCCGGCGTGCCGCCTTTGGGCGAAGCGTCGCAATTGCCCTGCGCATCCGCGGTCGAGAGCACCGCGAACGGCGCGGCGCGCACGAACTCTTGGATCATCTCGTTCATTAGGGGGAAGATCTTCTTCACGACGAGCGGCACGGGCTCGCCGAATTTCTGTTGTGCGCGATTCATCGCGGGCTCCTCACTTCGATGCGTTACCCGCTCATGCTACGTCGCGGCGCAAGCGGACGGAACTTCTCCTCATCGCGCTAGCGTGCGCTTCCCCTCGGAGCCTTCGCATGTCCGCCTCGACCGAAGACCGTCTCGCGCTACAAGAGCTCTCGAATCGTTATGCGCGCGCCGTAGACCGCCGCGACTACGCTGCGTTCGTCGCGCTCTTCGCCGCCAACGGCGTGCTGTGCGGCCCCGGCTACGCGATGACCGCACACGCCGAAATCGAGCGCGGCATCCGCCTGATCGAGCAGTACGAGGCGACGCAACACTGCGTGCACAATCAACTTGTCGAAGTGCGCGGCGACTCCGCCAGCGGCGAGACCTACTGCATCGCGCGCCACCTCTACGAACGCGACGGGGTGAAGCGCAAGCTCGACATGGGCGTGCGTTATCAGGACGAATACCGCCGCGAACGCGGCGGCTGGCGCTTCACCCGCCGCGAACTCGTGCTCGACTGGACGCAGGACCTACCGCTGACCGCATAAGGAGCGAAGCGGCGCCTCAACACAACGGCACCGAACACCTGACAACGAAACGCGGGCTCGATGCGTGCAGCAAGCCGCGAGCGCCCAAGCAGGTGCGTGCTCGATGCGTGACGCGGCGCGCAGCGAGGCGGAGTCTTCGGAGCCGAGCGAAGAAACAAGGAAGACGAGTCAAGGATCGAGGCCGGCCCCAACAAGCCACGCTACCCGCACCAGGAGACCCCACATGACCATCCGAACGTCCGTCGGCCTCTACGGCCTCGAGAACATCCTCGGTGGTGATTTCAGGCGCGTGACAGACGCAGTGCGAAGAGCCGACGCCGAAGGAATCGGCCAGGTCGTAATGACCGACCACGTCGTGATGGGCACGCGCACCGACCGCTACCCGTACGGCCCCTTCCCGAGCCCGCCCGAGTACCCGTGGTTCGAGCCGATGATCGCGATGGCGAGCTTCGCGAGTGTTACGGAGCGCATCCGGCTCTCGATGAGCGTGCTGATCGCGCCTTTGCGCCCGGCCGTGCTGCTGGCGAAGCAAGCCGCGACGCTCGACGTGCTCTCGAACGGGCGTCTCGACCTCGGCGTCGGCACCGGCTGGCAGCGCGAGGAGTACGACGCCTCGGGCATCCCGTTCGAAGCGCGCGGCGTGCGGCTCGCGGAGCAGATGCGCGCCTGCCGAGATTTGTGGACGAACTCGCCGGGCACCTATCAGGGAGACACGGTGGATGTGCGCGGCCTCTACTCGCGCCCGTTCCCAGTGCAGGCGGGCGGCATCCCGCTTTGGTTCGGCATCGCGCCCACCGCGATCAACTGCAAGCGCATCGCCGAACTCGGCGTCGGCTGGATCCCGATCTCGCAGGACCCCGCAGACATCGCGGAAGGCGTGCGCGCGCTGCGCGCCGCGTTCGCGAGCGCGGGCCGCGACCCGAACGAGCTGCAAGTGCGCGCGCACATCCCGCCGCGCCCTAACAGCGCGGGCCAGCTCGACCTCGAGGCCACGCTCGCCGCCGGCCTCGAACCCGCGCTCGCAGCAGGCGCGAACGTGATCGAGATCCTGCCGTTTCTGTTCGCGCGGAGCGAGCGCGAGATCGGCCCGTGCCTCGAGCGGATCGCGAAGATCGGGCGCTAGCGGAGCGAGCGCGAGCCGCTCGCAGCTGCGTCAGACCACCGCGAGCTGATCAATCGGAATTGTCTCCGTAACAAGCCCTGTCGGATCGGCGAACTCGAGTTCCGCGGTGTTCTTCGTTGCATCGACCTTCAGGATCTTGCCGACACTGCCGGCGGCGCGAGTTCCAACGATCGACACCAACCGCGCGTAGCGGCCCGGGACCAGCTTCGCGCCCACCCCCAAGGGAACCTGCTTCGCCCTGTTGTCGGCGACGCGTTCGGTGAACTCACGGACGAGGATCAGGAACGGCTCTGACGAGAAGCCGGCGCCGAACGCCAAGAGGAGTGTCGAGACCATGCTGTCGGGCTCGACGATCGCGAACGCGACCAGCGCGACGACCGGCGCCGTCAGTAGCTGTATCAGCTGGAAGAGCACGAAGTCTCGCGCCAGGTTTGGCGTGAGCTTCGTCATCTCTCCTTCGGCCGGTACGTAGTCGTCGTCCGAGCGGTACTGGAACTCGGGCAGCTTCCTCAGCAAGCCGACTGAGCCGCCGAGCAAGGCGATGAAGACGAAGTAGAGCGGGACGACCACACCACCCGAGATCGGATGCGCGTGAGATTTCGGACACTCCACGGAACCGGAATGAACGGGCTCTGGAGAAACGGCGGCAAGGCGCTCTTCCAGCGGTTCCGCGACGAGGCTCGACGGCGGCACGTTGACCACAACTGGCTGAGAAGGCGGTACTGGGTCTATGCCAGGCGGTTGTAAAGGAGGCGGCTCGCCCGCGTTCCCTCCCGCCGGCGGCGGCCCCGGCTTCGAACCCCCAGCCGGCTGACCGCAGTGACCCGCAGCGTCGCAGTCGAGGACCCACCCACCGATACTCACCACCCACTGCGGATCGAGCGTTCCGCAGTGCTCGTTCGGAACGCGAACGGTCGCGTTCTGCGCGTCGATAGCGGTCGACGACGAGTAGTCGCACCCAATCAGGATCGCGATCGGCTCCCAGTTCCAAGGGTCGTGCGAGCCGTCTTCGTCGCGAGATACGACGGTCCTTGCAGCCTCTTCCGGCTTTGCTTTCCCGCCCGGTGCGCTTCCGCCTTTGCGTACACCGCTCTCGTCCGGCTTCGGACACGGCTTCTCGCCACACAGCTGACCGCTGTCCGAGTCGAACGCCCTAACATCGGGCAGGAACATCAACACGGCGGGCATTAGGAAGGCGATCAGTCCGAATGCATAAGCCATGCGAAAGATCGCAGGGAAGGTGTTCGGATTGGCCTCGATCCGCTTGCGTTCGGAATGCAGCACCTGAATCGGACGCGTGAACAGCAAGATCGCGCCGAGCAACACGACCGCGATCCCGCAGCCCTGCACGATCGATCTTGCGGACTGAGTGTCCAGGAATAGTCCGATCGCCGAGAGAGCCATGCCGACAACGACGATGGCACCCGCCCTTTCCTCGATCGGCGCGCGCCACCGATCCGTCGTCTGGTTCGCCGCCGCCATGAGATATCTCCTTGTCCCCGGGTGATATTCGCGCGCGCGCGAGGACCGAACCTATGAACTGCTTCACACCCGACGGCGCGCACTGCGAGGCCGCCGCCCGCCTCACAGCAGCCCCGCCCGCTTCACCTCGACGTACGCGTTCACCATCGCGATGCCGAGCTTCTCGGGTTCGCTGTCGAGGCGCAGTGCGGAGCGGCGCGGCAGCGCGTCGAGTGCGCGCTTGCGCTCGGCGCGGTAGGCGTGGATCGAGGCGACGCGCAGCGCGTCGTCGAGGCTCGCGACGGGGGCCCGCAGCGCGTCGCTCATCGCGGTCTCCGACAGGCTCGCGAGCAGCACGATGTGGCGACGCGCGAGCAGCTCGAGCGCGGGCGCGAGATCACCGGCGTCCTCGTCGCGGATGTTAGAGACGATCACCACCAGCGCGCGCTTGCTGAGACGCGTCGCGAGCGTGCGCGCGGCTTCGAGGAAGTCCGCGGCGCGCGTGCTGGTGTCGAGATCGTGCATCGCGTTCAGCAGCGCATTCACCTGCGCTGCGCCTTTGCGCGGCGGCAGCCAGCGCGGCGCGCCGCTGAAGGTCATTAGGCCGACGGCGTCGCCTTGGCGCGCTGCGACGTGGCTCGCGAGCAGCACGGCGTCGATCGCGGCGTCGAAGTGCGAGCGCGCGCCGTCGACTGCGCGCAGGCGCTGGCTGCAATCGAGCAGGAACACCACGCGTTGATCACGCTCATCCTGATACTCGCGCGAGATGGTCTTGCGCAGCCGCGCGGTCGCCTTCCAGTCGATCTGCCGCAGCACGTCGCCGGCGCGGTACTCGCGCAGCTGGTGGAACTCGAGGCCGTCGCCGCGGCGCGGGCGCTTCTTCACGCCGAGCTGCGCGGTGCGCGTCTGCGCCGCGAGCAGCTGGTAGCGCGCGATCGCGCGCACATTCGGGTAGGCGCGAATGCGCTGTGCCGCGGCGATGCGCACGGCGCGCTCCCAGAGCCGGAGCGGCGAAGCGACACGCAGCTCGATCGGCCCGAACTCGTGAGGCCCGCGCGCTTCAGGGCGCACGCGATACGTGAGCTCCGCGCGTTCATGCGCGGCGACGCCCACGCTTTGCGGCATGCCCTCGACGCTCACGAGAGCCGGGTGGTGATCGTGCACGCGCAGCGCCATGGGCCAGCGGCTGTTGTTATCGATGGCGATACGCACGCGCGTCCACTCCGCGCGCGAGACCGCGGGCGCTACCACGCGCGTGGCCTCGGGCTTCGCTGCAAAGCGCACGAGCGCTGCATCGAGCGCGAGCGCAGCTGCCGCGATTGCGCCTAACACCTCCCAGGCCTCGCGCAGGCGGGGCTCGAACGAAGCCACGAGGCCGAGCGCGAGCCACGCGGCAGCGAGCGCGAGCGCGCTGCGCGCGGGCACGGTCATGTGCGCGGCGCCGGCACGTCTTCGAGCACCGCGTCGATGATGGAATCGGAGCTGCGCGCCTCGAGCTCGGCTTCGGGCGCGAGCTGGATGCGGTGACGCAACACCGCGTGTGCGGCGCTCTTCACGTCGTCGGGCACTACGAAACTTCGGCCGCCGAGCAGCGCGCTCGCGCGTGCGACGCGAATCAGCGCGATCGCGCCGCGCGGTCCCGCGCCGATCGCTACGCCGGCCGCCTCGCGCGTCGCGCGCACGACGCGCACCGCGTACTCGCGCACACGCTCGTCCACGGTGAGCGCGGCGGCGGCCATTTGCAGGCGAAGCACGTCTTCCGGCGTCGCGACCACTTGCACGGCGTCGAGCGGCAACACGTCGCCGATGCGGCCTTCGGTCACGTGGCGCGTGAGTTCGATCTCTTCCGCCTCGCTCGGGTATGCGATGCGCACCTTCATCAGGAAGCGGTCGAGCTGCGCCTCCGGCAGTGGATACGTGCCCTCCATCTCGATCGGGTTCTGCGTCGCCATCGTCATGAACGGCGCCGGCACGGGCAGCGACTCGCCCTCGATCGTCACCTGCCGCTCCTGCATCACTTCGAGCAGCGCCGCCTGCGTCTTGGCGGGCGCGCGGTTGATCTCGTCCGCCAGCAACAAGTGGGTGAACACGGGGCCTTTGCGCAGCTTCATGGTCCCGCTCGCTGCGTCGTAGAGCACGTGCCCGACCACGTCGGCAGGCATTAGGTCCGGCGTAAACTGCACG
This sequence comes from Deltaproteobacteria bacterium, assembly GCA_031401135.1. Classification (GTDB taxonomy): domain Bacteria; phylum Myxococcota_A; class UBA9160; order UBA9160; family UBA6930; genus VGRF01. Next base: position 13,094 of record JANNRF010000357.1, read on the forward strand.
CGCGCGGTACTGCCGCCAAAACTCTTGGCGAGCGCGCGCGCCACCAGCGTCTTGCCCACGCCCGGCACGCCTTCGAGCAGCACATGCCCGGCCGCGATCAAGCTCGCGAGCACCATCTCCACGGCCTCGCGCTGGCCGACGACGGCCTTTGCCAGCTCCGCGCGAATGCGCGCCGCGAGCTCCGCTGCTGCCTCTGCGTTCTCCACTCTCGTGTCTCCTGGCTGAATGGCTGATTGATCCAGTGAACTCTCGCGGGCGCCAGCCTCGTCTTCACAACGAAGCGCGCACGCGCTCGAGCGTGCGAACCGCCGCGATGAACGATTTTGCGCCCGTGACCACGCCGAGAAATGCGTGCGCGACGTGGTCCTGCGTGAGGCCGCTCGCTTGCGCGAGTTTCTCGAACCGCTCGGGCTCTGGCGCGTGCGCCCAACCGGGGTGCTTGCGCCCGAGTTCATGGAGCGCGGCTCCGCGCAGGCTCGCGAGCAGCGCGTGCCCGCGATCCTGGCGCCACTGGAAGCGGCCCGCGGCCTCGAGGTGTTCGAGCCAGCGCCGGCGCGCCGGATCTGGCGCCGGCAGCAGCGGCCCAAAGCGGAAGGCGGAGCGCCAGATCCATAACAAGACGAGGGCGGACGCGCCGAGCAGAGCAGGCGTTGCGTGGCGCCGCAGCAACTCGAAGGAGCTCGGCCACGCCTCTTCATGGAAGATCCAAACGGGGACCAGCGCCGGACGATCGTGCCGCAACCAGCGCACCACGAACTCGGCGTTTTGCACGTGGCCGATGCTGTCGTTCACGAAGGGCTCGTCGCTCGTGAGCGCGCTGATCGTGCCTGCGCCGTGCTGGAACTCGACGAGGTGGCTGCCGGCCGCGCCGGCGACCGACCAAGTCGCAACCTCGAGCGTGTCCTCCCACCAGAATCCGCTGTGGAACTCCACCTCGAGCGGCTCGCCTTCATCCTCGATCCACGCCCACGCGGATTCCACGGTGCCCGGCTGCCAACGCCCCGCCAGGAAATCCCACGTCGTTGGAGGCTGGTTCCGCGGCGGCTTCACCTCGCGCTCCGCTTCGTCTCCCGATGCCGGCTCTTCGGCGCCCTCGGCAGCCTTCCCGCTCGGGGCCGCCGCAGCCGCCATGTCCTGGATGATTTCTTCCTGTGGCTTCGCACGCTGCCGGAGGCCGAAGCGATCCAATAACAGATCCGGCGGACCGCTCTGGCGCACCAGCCTTGTCGGGTCCTCCCCGTCGCGCTTGCCCGGCTCCCAACTCGAGTAGGTGACAACCACCAGGTGCCCGCCGCGCGCGACCCAATCGAGCAGCGCCTGCGAGCGGGCCTTGCCGAGCGTCGCGCGCGGCGTCGGAAGAAACACGGTCGCGGGCGGATCCGGCAATTCGCCGAGCCGCGAGACATCCGAGTGGAGGCTGACCGGGTGGCCCATGCGCTCGATCAGGCGCGCCAGTGCGAGGTAGCGATTGTTACGGGCCTCGCGCGAGGCATTGCGCCAGACGTCGACTTCGCGCTGCTCGAAGTACGCGAAAAAGCCCGCCGTGCAGAGCGCTACGAGTGCGAGCGAGAGCGCGATGCGCTTTGCGAGTTCGCGGTTCACGCCGGCGCCTCGAAAGCGCCGAAGCCGGCGCAGAGCGCGTCGAACTCGCCGTCGTTCGGCGGCTCGTGCGCGTAGCGTGCGCGAATCCACGAATGCGTCAGCGCGCCAAAGGCGCCCGCGATGCCCTCGGCCTGGGTGCGGCGAATCATGCGCAGGCACTCGAACTCGGTCGCGCTCTCCGGGATCTCGAGCGCGCCGCGTTCGTCGAGGCGCACCAGTGCCGCTCG
>JANNRF010000358.1:0-43586 GCA_031401135.1 Deltaproteobacteria bacterium
AGCGGCGTGACCCAGTGCGCGAAGTGCACGAGCAGATCGTTCGCGAGGCGCAGCTTCTCGGCCTCCGCGATCTCGCGCAGCGTGCGCTCGCCGGCGTTCAGCGCGGCGCGGTGGCGCTGCTCGATCTCCGCGAGCTGCGCACCGGGCACGAGCTCGCGGCTGCCCGCGTTGCGCGCGAGCAGCACGCCGCACTCCTCGAACGTCTCGCGGATCGCCGCTACGTGCAGCGGACGCAGTTCGTCGCTCACGGCGCGGTCGCAGAGCGCAGCGAGTGCGGGATCCGAGTCGGCCGGGTCGACCTTGCCGCCCGGGAACACCATCGCGCCGGTCGCGAAATCGATCTGGTGGTGACGCTGCACCATGAAAACTTCGAGGCCGCGCGCGCCATCGCGCACAAGCAGGATCGTCGCGGACGATCTCGGAGGGGGCGGCGTCGGCATTTGCGCTCCAGTTAAGGTGCGCAGCATGGCCGCGACGGGATTGCATGTCGAGACGCACGGGCGCGGCCCGGCGCTCGTCCTCGCACACGGCTTCGGCGGCAGCGCGCGCAACTGGCGCCCGCAGCTGCGGGCGTTGAAGGATGCGTTCGCGATCACGACCTACGACGCGCGCGGGCACGCGCGAAGTGCGCCCATCGCGATTGTTGAGGATGCGCGCGCCGAAGCGGTGATCGCGGATTTCGCCGCGGTGGCGGCCGGAGCAAGCGCCGCGCCTCTGATCGCGGGCGGACTCTCGATGGGCGCCGCGACCACACTGCGCTTCGCGCTGGCGCAGCCCGAGCGCGTGCGCGCGCGCTCGTGTTGATGGCGCCGCCAGCGGGGCCGGCTTCGGGCCGCGGCGTATCCGCCAGCGCACTCGAGTTCGCGAGCGCGATCGAGCAGGTCGGCCTCGAAGCCGCGGGCGCGCGTTTCGCATGGGGCGCGAACGCGGGGCTCGACCCGCAAGCGGCCGCCTGGGTGCGCGCGGGTTTTCTGGAGCACGACGCACAGTCGCTCGCGCATTTACTACGGGAATATCTCGCGCACCTCGAGACGGCGGCCGTGCTCTCGCCCGCGCTCGCGCGGCTAGCCGTGCCCACCCTCGTGGTTGTGGGAGAAGACGATGCCGCGTCATTGCCGACGGCACGCGAACTCGCAGCTCTGCTCCCGAACGCGCGGCTCGAACTCGTTCCCGGCGCGGGGCACGTCGTCAACCTCGCGCAGCCGGAGCGCGTGAACGCACTGCTCCGCGAGTTCCTCGCAGGGCTGGCGCCGTAGGAGACCGACCCAAGAGTGGGACGGGTCGCCCGGACGCCGCGGCATCCGCCCCGACTGCGTTGCGCTCCTTGCGCCATAACTAAGGCTGCGGCTCGGTCGCGCGCCTTGTTGGGGCGGCGCCGCGACGCCCATGCTCAGCCGCCCATCTTGGGTCGGTCTCCTAGCTGCGCGAGCGGCTCGCGGCCTGGATCGCACGCCAGCGAAACGGCGCCGCGAGTTGTCCCCAATAATCAGCGGGGAAGGCGGGCAGGTCGGGGATCCCGATCTGCTCCGGCGGTTCGCGATCCCGGGGCCAGAAGAACGTGCCGAACACGAGATCCCACACGATCAGGTTCGAACCGTAATTGGTGTTCGCTTCGCGCAGATTCTTCGCGTGGTGCCAACGGTGCAGCTCGGCCATCGAGAACAAGTAGTTGAGAGGCCCGAGCGCGACGCGCACGTTGCAGTGTTGCAAGTAGCCGAAGACGCCCGTGAAGAGCACGAACAGCGCCTGCACCCGCACCGGGCAGCCGAGCAGCACCAGCGGGATTAGGCCAGCAGTCGTATCGACGACGATGTCGAGCGGGTGAAAGCGCGCGGCGTTCAGGAAGTACAGCCGCGGCGCGCTGTGATGCGTCGCGTGCAAACGCCAGAACGGCTCCCACTCGTGAGAGAGGCGGTGGCTCCAGTATTGGAAGAACTCCGCAGCGAGCAGCGCCAGCGGCAGTTGCGCGAGCAGCGGCCAGCTCGTGGACCAGAGGCGCGCCGTCCCCAGCGACGCGAGCGGCGCAGCAAGCGGCGCCAGCGCCAAGGGCACGAGCGCCTGCGTCGCGAAGGACGCGAGCGAAACGGAGACGACGTGCGCGAGATCGACCGCGATGTCGCGATGCGAGCGCTGCCACGCCGGCAAGTGAGGGAAGACGCGCTCGGCCGCGAGCACGACGAGCGCCGAGCCCACCAGCACGCCGAGCGCTCCGCCGCCGCTCGCGACGAGCCGCGCCCCCGCCACGAGCGCGACGCCGAGCACGAGCGGAAAGAACAACAGCGAGATTGCGCGCGCGAGCATGCCCTAACACCTGTGACGCTGAGGTCGCGATGGTAGCGTCGCGCGATGCGGATCGAGCCGCTGATCTCCGAAGGCGCGATTCAGGCGCGCATCGCCGAGCTCGCCGCGCAGATCGCGCGCGACTACGCGCACGCGCCGCTCACGCTCGTCTGCATCGCCGAGGGCGCGCGGCGTTTTACGGGCGCGCTGCTGGCCGCGCTCGCGCTGCACCGCGTCGCACCCGAGCGCGTCGAGGTGCGCGCGCGGCGCACTCAGGGCACGCGGCTCGAGCCGGTCTCGATCGAGGGCTTCGACCCGGAGCGGCTCGCCGATCGCGACGTGCTCGTGCTCGACGACATCGCGGACGAAGGCGCAACGCTGCGCGCGGTGCTCGAGATCGCCGCGCTCGGCGAACCGCGCTCGCTGCGCTGCGCCGTGCTCGTCGACAAGCGCGAGCGCCGCCGCGCCGCGATCGCGCTGGACTATGTGGGTTTCGTCGTCGAATCCGGCTGGGTCGTCGGCTTCGGCATGGACCTCGATGGCGCCTACCGCGAACTCGACTTCATCGGCGTCCTGCGCGACGAGCGCTTCTAACAAGCGATTCAGCGCGCGCCGGCCCCTGCATCTCCGAGTTCGCGCAGCCGCCGGAACGGATAGATCCCGCTGCCGTGTCCGTCGCTCCACTCGATTTGAATCGCGTAGCGGCCGACGCCGGCGATCTTGACCGGGTGGACGTCGGCGGGAACCGCGCTCGCGGCGAGGCGCTCGGCGCCAGTCCATTCGTCGACGCACTGCGCACAGCCGCACGCCAGCCGCAGCTCGCGCACGTCGATCAAGCTCTCCGCGCCGTCCGCCCAGGCGATGCCGAGGGTGCGCGTGCCGCGCTGCTCGATCTTCGTCGGAGTCGTCGCGAGTGTGGGCGCTGCGTCGGACATGCGAGCACGATAGCCTGCGCGCCCCATGACGAATCCCGACCCGAACGCGATCGCAATTCTCGGTGGAACTGGCGACCAAGGTCTCGGCCTCGCGCTGCGCTTTGCGGCTGCGGGACGCCCCGTGCGCATCGGTTCGCGCAAAGAAGATCGCGCGCTCGCTGCGGCCGACGAAGTCCGCGCGAAAGTTCCCGGCGCCGACGTGACGGGCCACGAGAACTCCGAGGCCACGCAGCGCGCGGAGATCGTGATCCTCTCGGTGCCGTTCGAGCACACCGCCGGCACGCTGAAGGGCCTCGCCGGCGCGCTCAAGCCGGGCCACGTGGTCGTATCGATGGGAGTTCCGCTGGCGACGGCCATCGGCGACGGCCCGGTGCGAACGATCGGCATCTGGCAGGGCTCGTGCGCAGAACTCGTCGCGGCGCTCGTGCCCGACGGCGTGCACACCGTTTCCGCGTTCCAGAACGTCGCCGCGCATCGCCTCCAGCATTTGCCCCACGCGGTCGAGTGCGACGTGATCGTCTCGGGCGACAAGCAGCCGCGCGAACGCGTGATGGAGCTCTGCACGCTGATCCCGGGCATGCGCGGCATCAACGGCGGCGTGCTCGCGAACGCCCGTTACGTCGAGGGCTGGACCGCGCTGCTGATCGGCCTGAACGTTCGATACAAGGTGCCCGAGGGCATGGGCTTCCGGCTGACGGGCCTGCCGGAGTGAACGCGCGCGAAGCGCTGGCGACGCTCGCGCGGGACAACTTTGAGCGCCATCTCGCCGCAAACCCGTATCCCGGCCGCGGCCTCGTGATCGGTCGCGCCGAAACCGGCGATGCGTGGCTCCAGGTCTACTGGATCATGGGTCGCAGCGAGAACAGCCGAAATCGCATCTTCGTCGCGGAAGGCGGCGAACTGCGTACCGAAGCCGCCGACCCGAGCCGCGTCGCCGACCCGTCCCTAATCATCTACGAGGCGATGCTCGAACTGCCAGGCGCGTTCCTCGTGAGCAACGGCGATCAAACACGAACGGCATTCGACGTGATGGAAGCTGGCGGGCGCTTCGAAGACGCGCTCGAGATGCGCGAGCGCGAGCCGGATGCGCCCAATTACACGCCGCGTATCACGGGTCTAATCGACGTTCGGCTGGGCGAGCCGAACTTCGCGCTCTCGATCCTGAAGGCGAACGCCGCGGCGCCCGGCCTGACCGACCGCACGACCTTTCGGCCGGCGCCGCCGCCCGCCGGCCTCGGCCTCGGCCTCACGACTTATCAGGGCGACGGCAACCCGCTGCCTTCGTTCCGCGGCGAGCCGCTCTGGCTGCCGCTCGCCGGCTCGCCGGAGCAGATCGCCGACGCCTACTGGGCGGCGCTCGACCCGCAGAATCGCGTCGCACTCGCGGTGAAGTGGATCGCCGCGAGCGGCGCCGACCCCGGCCAGATCGTGCTTCGGAATCGCTTCGAGCGGGCCTAGCCGCCAAGGTCTCGGACTCGATGGCGCAGCGCGTCGAATCGTGCTTGACGCCGAGCGTCAACTCTTTAAAACCGCGTACTTACGCGAACGATCTTCGGATCCTTCCGAGAGCGCGAGGGTCGAGCAGGCTGGGACAGGGGTGTCCTGACGCTCCTACGCCAGATTTTGTGGTTGGAGACACCATTGGGCACCACATCTTGTGGAAACTGCTTGACGCGTTCTCCGCGGCCGAGCTAAAACGGTCCTCACGGGGATGAAGTCTCCTCGGCGGCCTGGGGGGTTTTTACAGGCGGTTGCTGAGGAGATGGAATCTGAGGTGGGAAGGAGGACCTGCCCAGATTCGGGGGCTCCGGGGCAACCCGGGGCCTCGCTCCTCTCCGGATTCTGAGGACCACGCCGGGTTCGTTCCGTCCAAGTTCGCGCGGGGGTAGGGCTTTCGGCGGCGGATTTTGACCCGGGCGTATCGAGACAAGGGCGATTCAGAAGACGGCATTGAGTCAGAGACGGCATTGAGGTTCGAGCAAATCTATTTTCGCTTCGCGGCATTGGCGTGATCGCACAGTCGCGAGTTGGGGTGAGCGGTGAACGAGAACGAGCGAGTGCAGGGTCTGGGCGCGACCGATCTGAGCGCGACCGAGACGGCCAGCGACGCGGCGTCGGCGAGCCAAGAGGAAGCGCCGAAGCGGAACCGGGCGCGCGCGCAACGCCCTGCGGGTCTCCGCCTCTCGCGTTTCTTCACCGAAGCCGGCGTTCACCCGTTCGACCAGGTCGAGTGGGAGCAGCGCGCTGCGACGATCACGAGCGAGCGCGGCGAGACGATCTTCGAGCAGCGCGACGTCGAGATCCCGAAGACGTGGTCGCAGCTCGCGACGAACGTGGTGGTGTCGAAGTATTTCCGCGGTCACGTCGGCACGCCCGAGCGCGAGCGCAGCGTGAAGCAGCTGATCGGCCGCGTCGTGAACAGAATCCACGAGTGGGGCACGCAGGGCGGCTACTTCGCGACGCCCGCGGACGGCGAGACCTTCAAGGCCGAGCTCGCGCATTTGCTTGTTACTCAAAAGATGGCGTTCAACAGCCCGGTCTGGTTCAACCTCGGTGTCGTGGGCACTCCGCAGCAAGCCAGCGCGTGCTTCATCAACTCCGTCGATGACACGATGGAATCGATCATGGATCTCGCGAAGACCGAGGCCATGCTGTTCAAGGGCGGCTCGGGCACGGGCTCGAACCTCTCGAAGATCCGCTCCTCGAAGGAGAAGCTCGCGGGCGGCGGCACGGCCTCGGGGCCGGTCTCGTTCATGCGCGGCTTCGACGCCTTCGCGGGTGTCGTGAAGTCCGGCGGCAAGACGCGGCGCGCGGCGAAGATGGTGATCCTGAACGTCGATCACCCGGACGTGCGCGAGTTCATCCACTCGAAGGCCTCCGAGGAGAAGAAGGCTTGGTCGCTGATCGACGCGGGCTACAACGGCGGCTTCAACGTCCCCGGCGGCGCCTACGACTCGGTGTACTTCCAGAACGCGAACCACTCCGTGCGCGTGACCGACGACTTCATGCGCGCGGCACTCGACGATCGCCCGTGGCAGACGCGCGCCGTAACAACCGGTGACGTGGTCGACACGTTCAAGGCCAAGGACCTGCTCAAGGAGATCTCGGAGGCCGCGCACGTGTGTGGCGATCCGGGCATGCAGTACGACACCACGATCAATCGCTGGAATCCGGTCAAGGTTTCTGGCCGCATCAACTCGAGCAATCCGTGCTCCGAGTACATGTTCCTCGACGACACGGCCTGCAACCTCGCGAGCCTGAACCTGATGCGCTTCGTCGACGAGGCGGACCAGTTCGAGGTCGAGGCGTTCCGGCGCGCCGCAGCGCTCACGATCCTCGCGCAGGAGATTGTGGTCGATTACGCCGATTACCCGACGCCGAAAATCGCGAAGAACAGCCACCTGTATCGCCCGCTCGGCCTCGGCTACGCGAATCTCGGCGCGCTGCTGATGAGTCAGGGCATGCCCTACGACAGCGACGACGGTCGCAACGTCTCCGCGGCGATCACTTCGCTGATGTGCGGTGAGGCGTATCGCATGAGCGCCGAGATCGCGGCGGCGATGGGCCCGTTCGCGCATTACAAGCAGAACCGCAGTGCGTTCCTCGAGGTGATCGAGATGCACAAGGCGGCGGCGGAGCGCGTGCCTTCGTCGGGTGTGCAGCACGATCTGTGGAAGCAATCGCGCGAGGCGTGGGCGCAGGCGTTGAAGCTCGGCGCCGCGCACGGTTACAAGAACGGGCAGGTCACGGTGCTGGCGCCGACCGGCACGATCGCGTTCATGATGGACTGCGACACCACCGGTGTTGAGCCGGACATCGCGCTCGTGAAGTACAAGAAGCTGGTGGGCGGCGGCCTCTTGAAGATCGTCAATAACACCGTGCCGATGGCGCTCCTCAAGCTCGGCTACAGCGAGCGGCAGATTGCCGACGTGGTCGCCTACATCGACGACCGCGAGACGATCGAGGGGGCGCCGCATTTGCGCGACGAGCACCTCGCGGTGTTCGACTGCGCTTTCCGCGCCACCAACGGCAAGCGCTCGATCCACTGGAAGGGTCACATCCGCATGATGGGCGCGGTGCAGCCGTTCCTGTCCGGCGCGATCAGCAAGACCGTGAATCTTCCCAATGAGGCGACCGCCGATGATCTGCGGGACGCCTACATCGAGGGATGGCGGCTCGGACTCAAGGCGCTCGCGGTTTACCGCGACGGCAGCAAGCGCACGCAGCCGCTGAATGCCGGCAAGGACGAAGAGAAGAAGAAGGACAACGTGATCGACCTGCGCGAGCGGCGCGCGGTGCGGGTGAAGCTGCCCGACACGCGCGATTCGGTCACGCACAAGTTCTCGATCGCGGGTCACGAGGGCTACCTGACGGTCGGCCTCTACCCCGACGGCAAGCCGGGCGAGATCTTCCTGCGCATGGCGAAGGAAGGCAGCACGATCTCCGGCCTAATGGACACGATCGCGACGATGACGTCGATTGCGCTCCAGTACGGCGTGCCGCTGAATGCGCTGACCGACAAGTTCAGCCACACGCGCTTCGAGCCGGCGGGTTTCACGAATAATCCCGAGATCCCGATGGCGAAGTCGGTCACCGATTATGTCTTTCGATACCTCGCCAACCGTTTCCTGCAGGCAGAGACGGTTGCTGCGGATGAGCAGGAGACCGATCTAGAGCCGACGGGGCTCGCGGAGATTCGCCGCGTTGCGATCGCGGGCGGATCCGCGGACCGCGCGCGGGGCGAGCGCGCGACATTCGTTAATCAGGCCGACGCACCGACTTGCACCGAATGCGGAACTATTACGGTGCGCAACGGCGCGTGCTATAAATGTCCGAACTGCGGAGCCACGAGCGGTTGCAGTTGATGCGTTGGCCCCGGATCTAGTGGCGCCTCGAGCTGGGGGGGTGAGAGGCGTCGCGGAGCGCGGAGTCAGGTCGAGGGGCCTGGCTCCGCGCTTCTACTTCGTGCGGTTCTACTTTGTGGGCTGGCTGAGCAGCGCCGTCGTCTGCGCTGCCGCGCTGGCGTGCGCAGCCTGCGTCAACGTGGAGATCCCGCTCTTCTCGAAGGGCGGCGCACTCGAAGAACGCGTGATCGACGGTGAGCGCGGGCCGAAGATTCTGCTGATCGATCTGACCGGCACGCTCGGCGTGCGCGCTGCGAGCGGGCTGTTAGGCCTCCCGGCGGGCGAGAGCGCCGTCGCGCGCATGCGCGAAGAACTCGAGCGCGCGGAACGCGACGAGGAGATCGCCGCGATCGTGCTGCGCATCGACAGTCCGGGCGGCACCGTGATTGCGAGCGAGATCCTCTACCGCGAAGTGATGCGCCACAAACGCGCCACGGGCCGGCCCGTCGTCGCGCAGCTGATGGGGATCGCAGCCTCGGGTGGTTATTACGTCGCGATGGCAGCCGACCGAGTCCAGGCTTACCCGTCGACCATTACGGGTTCGATCGGCGTCGTCGCAATGGGCTTCAACTTCAGCGGTCTCATGGAAAAAATCGGCGTCGAGTATCAGACCTTTACGACGGGTGCATTCAAAGACGCCGGTTCCCCGTTTCGCCCAATGACCGATGCGGAGCGCGCGCAGATCGCGAGCGTGACGCAGGATCTGTTCGTGAGCTTCCTCGATGTCGTCGCGCGCGGGCGACCGAAGCTCGCGCGCGCCGAGATCGAGCGGCTCGCGGACGGTCGCATCTTCTCGGCGCAGCAAGCGCTCACTGCGGGCCTAATCGACTCGCTCGGCGAGCTCGAGGAGGCGGTCGCCGCAGCGCGGAGCGCAGCAGGCATTATGGGAGAGACGAGGCTTGTCGTTTACCGGCGGCCGGGCGAGCGCGCAGAGAACCTGTTCTCGGCAGCGGGCACGCCGCAGAGCGCCGAGGCGGCGGCTGCGGGGCTGCGCGACGCATTTGCGGAATCGAGCTTCATGTACTGGTGGCCGGGCGGGGCCGGCGCAGCAGCCTTGCTCGAACCGCTCCGCGCAACCGCGCCGCTACCGGCGCCCTGACTCGCTCTCATCCCCGAGCGGGAGCGGCCTAATAGACCCAGCGGCCGCCCTGGAAGCGAAAGATCTCGGTGACTGCAGTGGTGCCCGCGACCTGGCAAGCGGCGCCGCTACCCGCGGCGCACTTGTGTTCTTGATACCGAAGCAGTCCCACGTACGGCGCTGTCGTGCTTCCGGTGGGTTTCAGCTCGATCTTGAACTCCTCGCCATAGCCGCGATACGCGCCGCCGTTGGCTTGGCGCTTCTCGTTCGAAGACGCCGCCTCCATCTTCTTCATCCACTCAGAGGCGAAGCTATTGAACGAACTCTCGGCTCTCGCGAACGACGGATCGCTCGGCGCTATCGCAGCAGGCGAATCGGCGAGCGCCGCACTCGCTGAGATCGCAAGCGCGCCAATCATTAGGAAACGGGCCAGAATCTTCATCGCGGCTCTCCTCTGCGCGCCCGCACAAGTGAGCGGCCGCACTGTTCTGGATCGGCGCTGGCGAGGAGACGCTTGTGACCGACCGCACAGTTGCGCGCGCGTGAACCCGTGTGACGGCGCGGTGACGAGCCCGAGGAGACTCACGCGGCCCGCTGCGCGCCCGGCGCGCTTGCGGATAGATTGCGCGCATGCCGAGCACAATATTGGTAATCGAAGACGAGCCGGATCTTGCCGAACTCGTGCGCTTCCACTTGAGCCAAGCGGGTTTCGCGGTGGAAGTTGCCCACTCCGGGCGTGCGGGCCTCGACGCGATTCGCCGAGCGCGCCCGGCGCTGGTGCTGCTCGACCTGATGCTTCCGGATCTATCAGGGACCGACGTTTGCCGTGAGGTTCGGGCCGACGCGAAGTTGCGCGATCTCCCGATCCTGATGCTCACGGCGCGCGCGGACGAAGTCGATCGCGTCGTCGGCTTCGAGATTGGCGCGGATGATTACGTCACGAAGCCGTTCAGCCCGCGCGAACTCGTGCTGCGCGTGAAGGCGATTCTGCGCCGCGCCGAGGGCGAGGGGCAGCCGGCCGCGGTGCTGCGCCGCGGCGCGCTGCAAGTCGATGCCGAGCGCCACCGCTGCTCGGTCGACGGCGCTCCGGTCGATCTCACCGCCAAGGAGTTCCGCCTGCTCGAAGTGCTGATGTCGCGGCCAGGCCACGTGATGACGCGACAGCGCCTGCTCGACGATGTCTGGGGTTCGGACATCACCGTTACCGAGCGCACGATCGACACGCACTTGAAGCGGCTGCGAGAAAAGCTCGGCGCCGCGGGGGAACTGATCGAGACCGTGCGTGGGGTCGGGTACCGTCTCGCAGATTAGGGACGGTCCGATGGGCTTCCGCGTTCGCTTCATCGCGGCAGTGAGCGTGACAGCGCTCGTCGCGTGGCTCGCAGCCGAACAGCTCGGCGCGCAGCGCGGGCTCGCCTTGCGCGGGCTCATCGTGTTAGGGATCGCAGTCGTGCTGGCCTACGCGATCGCGCAGCAGCACGCGCGCCGCCTCGAGGCCGTGCGCGCCGCGCTCGAGGGCGCGCTCGCCGGCGCCCCGCGTGTGCGGATCGAGCGCTCCGAGCCAGGTGTGCTCGGCGCACTGTCTCGCGCGGTAGACGCCGCAGATGCCGCGCTTCGAGCGCAGAGCGCGCAGGCCGCCGCCGAGCGCGAGCGTTTTGAAGCCGTGCTGAACGGAATGGTCGAAGGCGTGCTGGTGCTCGACGCCGACGGCCGCGTCGGGCTCGCCAACGCGCGCCTTCGCGAGCTTTTCCAAGCCTGGGGCGAGGTCTCCGGCCGCAGCCCGCTCGAAGTGATTCGGCGCACCGACATCGATGAGGCGCTCGAGCGCGCGGCCACTTCCCGCGAACCCGTCGCGATCGAGGTCGTGCTCGGCGTTGAGCGCTGCCTCGAAATGCACGCGCGCCGTTTTCCAGACGCGGGCGAAGCACAGGGCACTGTCGCGGTCTTTCACGACGTGAGTGAAGTCCGCCGCCTCGAGAATCACCGGCGCGATTTCGTCGCCAACGTCTCGCACGAGTTGCGCACGCCACTCACCGCGATCCAGGGTTTCGCGGAGACGCTCCTCGACGACGGCCTCGAGCCCGAGCGGCGCCGTCAGTACGTGGATGTGATCGTGCGCAACGCGGAGCGCCTGCGCGCCCTAATCGAGGACTTACTCGAGCTCTCGCGCATCGAGGGCGGGATGCATCCGCTGGCGCTGGAACCCATCGACAGCGCGGCGCTCGCAAACTCGCTGCTGCGCGACATGGGTCCGCGCTTCGATGCGCGCAGGCTGTCGGTGTCGCTCTCGGGCGGTGCGCCGCCCGTGCTGGCCGACCGCCGCGCGCTCGAACAAGTGCTGCAGAACTTGCTCGACAACGCGGCGAAGTACACCGAGCCCGGTGGGCGCATCGACGTCCGGGTCTCGAGCGAACACAGCAAAGTTCGCATCGAGGTCGTGGACAGCGGGATCGGAATTCCCGAGCGAGATCGCGCGCGCGTGTTCGAACGCTTCTATCGCGTCGATAAGGCGCGCTCGCGCGACCTCGGCGGCACCGGCCTCGGTCTGTCGATCGTGAAGCATCTCGCGCAAGCGATGGATGGCGACGTCTTCGTCACCTCGTCCGAAGGCGTCGGCACGACCTTCAGCCTCTCGCTTCCGCTCGCTCCGCCGCGCGGCTAATCCCCGGATCCGCAGCGCGCGCGCCCTTCCTTCGCGCCGTTCCGCGGGCGCGCCTCTTCACCATTTCGTCACACAGATGACGCAGTCGTGAAGAACTCGCCGCATACGTTGCGCGCCGTTCACACGTCATTCACACAAGGAGATCATTTCGTGAAGACACGAATCCTCGGAGCCGCGATTGCGCTGCTCGCCCTCGTGAGCGCTCCGGCCTCGGCCGCAGAGGACGCCGTAATCAACGAGGTGCTCGCGATCCTGAAGGAGCGCGGCATCGTCGACGAGGCGCGTTACGGCGAACTCGTCGCGAAGAACCAAGCCTACGAGACGAAGCAGACCTCGCTGCTCAGCAAGATCGTTTGGACTGGCGACTTCCGCGCCCGCCTCGAGAATTTCTGGTTTCAGCAGGACGACCTCGGAGGCGAGGCCGACAACCGGCATCGCGGCCGTTACCGGCTGCGACTCGGCGCAACCTTGCCGGTCAACGAGTGGGTGACGGCAGGCTTCCGCCTCGCTTCCGGAGAGACCGAGAACCGCAGCACCAATCGCTCGCTCGGCGCGGGCGACGATTTCGACCGTGACACGATCGCCATCGACGAGGCCTTCCTGCAGTTCAAGCTGCCGATCGAAGCGGGCAACACGCTGCTCGTGTTCGGCAAGCAGAGCAATCCGTTCCTCTGGAAGAACGGCAAGGACTACATGACTTGGGATCCGGACTACAGCCCGGAAGGCCTCTCGCTGCGCTGGACGATGCAGCCGAGCTCGGCCGTCAGTGTGTTCGCGAACGCGGGCTACTTCATCATCGACGAGAACGCGAGCGCGAAGGACCCGCACTACTTCGCGCTGCAGGGCGGCGGGCAAGTGCAGGCCGCGGACAAGCTCGCGCTCGGCGGCCGAGCCACCTGGTACAGCTACGGATCGCTGAACACGGCCTTCTTCACCCGCCATAGTGCCTTCGGAAACGTGGGCCTCAGCGAAAACTCCGATGGCAGCCTGAGCCAGATCGAGTTGAGCGGCTTTGCGCGATCGACGCACAGCGCGGCTTGGCCCGTGCTCCTGCACGCGCACTTCACGAAGAACCTCGACGCCGTGAATCTCCTCGGCGAGGGCGAGCAAGACACCGGCTGGGGCGTTGCGCTCGAAGTCGGCGATGCGAAGCAAGTCGCGCTGCTGGGCGTCGGTTATTACGCGCTCGAGGCCGATTTCTCGCCGGCTCTGTACATCGACAGCGACGTGACGGACGGCTTCACGAACCGCGAGGGCTGGGCGTTTTATGGGACGCGCCAGATCCTCGCGAACACCGAACTCACTTTCGAGTTGTTCATGTCGGACGCGCTCGACAGTTCGCTGCCGTTCGCGGTCTCGGTCGCGAACAGCGAGCGCTTCCGCTTGCGCTCGGACGTGGTGGTGAAGTTCTGAACCTTTGTCACCGGATCGTCACGAATCACACATCGCGGCGCCGCGCTCTCTGCGTAGCGTCATCCCGAAACCACAAGAGAGGAAACTCCAGATGAAGCGTTCACAACTAGTACTCGCACTCGGCCTGGCAGCGGCGCTCGCCGCACCCTCCGCGGCGCGCGATCAGATCCGCATCGTGGGATCGTCCACGGTGTATCCGTTCTCGACAGCAGTGGCCGAGCAGTTCGGCCGCACCAGCGGCTTCAAGACGCCGGTCGTCGAGAGCACGGGCACCGGCGGCGGCGTCAAGCTGTTCTGCGCCGGCGTCGGCGACCAGACCCCGGACATCGCGAACGCCTCGCGGCGCATGAAAGACACGGAACTCGCGGCTTGTCAGGCCGCGGGCGTCAAGGAAATCATCGAGGTCAAGATCGGTTACGACGGCATCGTGATCGCGAACTCGACGAAAGCGAAGCCGCTCGCGCTGAAGAAGCAGCACATCTTCCTCGCGCTCGCGAAGCAGGTGCCGCTGAACGGCAAGCTCGTCGCGAACCCGTACAAGAAGTGGAGCGACATCGACGCTTCGCTGCCGGCGATCAAGATCGAGGTGCTCGGGCCGCCGCCGACCTCCGGCACGCGCGACGCCTTCGTCGAGCTCGCCATGGAAGGCGGCGCGAAGACATTCCCGATGCTCGCGGAGCTGAAGGCGACGAACGAGGACGGCTTCAAGGCGGTCGCCCACGCGATCCGCGAAGACGGCGCCTACGTCGAGGCGGGCGAGAACGACAACCTGATCGTTCAGAAGCTCGCCGCGAACCCGAACGCGTTCGGCGTGTTCGGTTACTCGTTCCTCGAAGAGAACACCGACAAGGTGCGCGGCAACACGGTCGACGGCAGCGCGCCGAGCTTCGAAGCGATTGCCGATGGCAGTTACGGCATCTCGCGGGCGCTGTTCTTCTACGTGAAGAAGGCGCACGTCGGGAAGGTGCCCGGCCTCGAGAAGTTCATCGCCGCGTTCCTCAGCGACGCCGCGGCTTCCGAGGACGGCTACCTCGCGGACAAGGGCTTGATTCCGCTAACGAACGAGGAGCGCGCGCTGGTGCGCAAGAGCGCAGTTTCGCTGACAGCGTTCGCGCTGAAGTAGGGTCTGCCCCGCTGCTGCCAGCCACGTGGGTTGGCAGCAGTGGACGCCCTCCTGATGCTCGCCTTCATCATCGCCTCGATCGTTTGTATGTGTGCGCTCGCCTTCTGGCTCGGCCGGGGGCGGGCGCTCGCTGTTTCGCTCGCCGCGGGGCGCCTGCGCGCGCGGCCCGTCTACTACGGTCATTACGTCGCGCTCTGGTGCGCGCTGCCCGCGCTCGCGGGCGTTCTGGCTGCCGCTGCTTTTGCTCCCGAAGCGCGCGCCGCTTTGCTGGGCGCCTCGCTCGCTCTCGGCGCGCTGGGCGCCTGGTTCGGACGCGGCCAGATCACGGAAGGTTTCAATGCGCGCGTTCCGGTCGAACGCGCAATCCGGATCGCGCTCGGCGCCAGTTCTCTCGTCGCCGTGATCACAACGCTCGGGATCATCGCTTCGCTGATCTTCGAAGCCGCGCGTTTCTTCGAGCGCGTTCCGCTCTCGGACTTCCTGTTCGGCCTGCAGTGGAGCCCGCAGACCGCGATACGCGCGGATCAAGTCGGATCTTCGGGCGCGTTCGGCGCCGTGCCGATTTTCGCAGGCACTCTGCTGATTACGGCGATCGCGATGTGTGTGGCGGTGCCGATTGGGCTGCTCGCGGCGATCTACCTCTCCGACTACGCAGCGCCGCGAACTCGCGCCGTCGTGAAGCCGCTGCTCGAGTTGCTCGCCGGCATCCCGACCGTGGTCTACGGCTTCTTCGCCGCGCTCACGGTGGCGCCGGCGGTGCGCGGGTTCGGCGAGCGCATCGGCCTCGAGGTTTCCTCGGAGAGTGCGCTCGTCGCGGGCGCCGTCATGGGCGTGATGATCATCCCGTTCGTGTCGTCGCTCTCCGACGACGTGATCAAGGCGGTTCCGATGTCGCTGCGCGAGGCGTCATTAGGGCTCGGCGCGACGCCCTCCGAGACGATCCGTCGCGTCGTGCTGCCGGCGGCGCTGCCGGGCATCGTCGGCGCAGTGCTGCTCGCGGTCTCGCGCGCGATCGGCGAGACCATGATCGTCGTGATGGCGGCGGGCCTCGCGGCGAATCTCACCGCGAACCCGCTCGAAGCGGTCACCACGGTCACGGTTCAAATCGTGACGCTGCTGGTCGGCGACCAAGAGTTCGACAGCGCCAAGACGCTCGCGGCCTTCGCGCTCGGGCTGACGCTCTTCGTCGTCACGCTCGGGCTGAACGTGATCGCGCTCGCGGTCGTGCGCCGTTACCGAGAGCAGTATGAGTGAGCTGGTGACTCGCGCGCGCAGCGCAAAGCTGCGCAGGCGTTATGCCGCCGAGCAGCGCTTCCGGCGCATTGGTGCAAGCGCGGTTATCGCGGCGCTCACAGCGCTCGCACTGCTGTTCGGCAGCGTGCTCTGGCAGGGTCTGCCTGCGTTCCTCGAGCATCGAGTCACGCTCGAAGTTGCGCTCGACGAGAGTGCAATCGACCCGGGCGGGGCGCGCGACGCGGCCCTAATGGGCGAAGCCAACTACGCAGGTCTGCTGAAGAACTCGCTGTTGGCTCACTTCCCCGAGATCTCGAACCGCCGTGACAAGCGCGAGCTCGCGGCGCTGCTGAGCAGCGGCGCCGCTTACGACCTGCGCGAGCGCGTGCTCGCCGGGCCGGACCTGATCGGCACGGCGATCTCCTTCGAGGCGCTGCTCTCGGACGAGGCCGATGCGCTGCTGAACGACCCCGCTAGCCGCGAACTGCCGGAAGCGGAGCGCCAGATCGGCGACGCGCAGATCGCGTGGATCGATGCGTTGAGCGCGCAAGGCCTCGTGCGGCGCGCGTTCGCGGCGCGCTTGCTCCAATCCGGAGACAGCCGCGAGCCCGAACTCGCGGGCGTGTGGGGCGCCGCAGCGGGCTCGTTCTGGACGCTGCTCGTGACCCTCGCGCTCTCGTTCCCACTCGGCGTCGCCGCGGCGATCTATCTCGAGGAACTCGCGCCGAAGAGCCGCTGGACGGATCTGATCGAGGTGAACATCAACAACCTCGCGGCGGTGCCGTCGATCGTCTACGGCCTGCTCGGCCTCGCGGTGTTCCTCGGCTTCTTCGGCCTGCCGCGCTCGGCGCCGCTCGTCGGCGGCATGGTGCTCGCGCTGATGACGCTGCCGACCGTAATCATTGCCGCGCGCGCCGCGATCCGCGCCGTGCCGCCGTCGATCGGGGAAGCCGCGCTCGCGATCGGCGCTTCCCCGGTGCAGACGATCTTTCATCACGTCCTGCCGCTCGCGGTCCCGGGCATTCTCACGGGCACGATCATCGGCATGGCGCGCGCGCTCGGCGAAACCGCGCCGCTGCTGATGATCGGTATGGTCGCCTTCGTCGTGGACGTGCCGAGTGGCCCGCTCGATCCCGCGACCGCGCTGCCCGTTCAGATTTTCTTGTGGGCCGACAGCCCGGAGCGCGCGTTCGTCGCGCGAACTTCGGCGGCGATTCTCGTTCTGCTCGCCTTCCTCGTGCTAATGAACTTCACGGCGGTGCTGCTCCGGAACCGCTTCGAACGTCGCTGGTGAGCGCCCCGGAGTCCGGATGCAGTTTTTGACCAAGATCTCCGCGCAGGGACTGAACGTTTTCTACGCCGAGAAACAGGCCCTGTTCGACGTGTACCTCGACATCCCGAAGCATCAGGTCACGGCGCTGATTGGGCCGTCGGGTTGCGGAAAATCGACGTTCCTGCGCTGCGTGAATCGTATGAACGACGTGATCGAGAGTTGCCGAGTCGAAGGCAAGCTCGCGCTCGACGGCGACGACCTGTACGCCGAGGGCATCGACGTCGTGGCGCTGCGCGCGCGCGTCGGGATGGTGTTCCAGAAGCCGAACCCGTTTCCCAAATCGGTGTACGAGAACGTCGCCTACGGACCGCGCATCCACGGCCTCGCGAACACGCGCGCCGAACTCGACGAGATCGTGATCCAGAGCCTCGAACGCGCGGGCTTGTTCGCCGAGGTGAAGGATCGCCTCCACGATTCCGGCACGAGCCTCTCCGGCGGACAGCAGCAGCGCCTTTGCATCGCGCGCGCGATCGCGGTCAGCCCCGAGGTGATCCTAATGGATGAGCCGTGCTCGGCGCTCGATCCGATCGCGACGGCGCGTATCGAAGAGCTGATCGGCGTGCTGCGCGAGAGCTTCACGATCGTGATCGTCACGCACTCGATGCAGCAAGCTGCGCGTGTCTCGCAGACGACTGGTTTTTTTCATCTCGGGCGCGTGATCGAGGTCGGCGATACGCCGCAGATCTTCACCGACCCGCGCGAGACGAAGACGCGCGATTACATCACGGGAAGGTTCGGTTGAAAGCATGACGCGAATAGTCGAGCCGGCGCTGTCGGCGCTGCGACAGCAGCTGTTACGGATGGGCAGCCTCGCGGAGGCGATTCTCGAGAAGTCGCTTCAGAGCCTCTGGCGGCGCGACGTCGCGCTCGCGCGCGAAGTGAGAATCGACGATCTCGAGATCGACCGCCTCGACATCGCGGTCGACGAGATGGTGCTGCGCATTCTCGCGACGCAGGCGCCGGTCGCGGACGATCTGCGCAACGTGATCGCGGGCAAAATGATCGCGACCGATCTCGAGCGCGTCGGCGATCTCGCGCGCAACATCGCGAAGAGCGCAGAGCGCCTCGCGACGCGCGACAAGGTCGAAGTGCCGCCGGGGTTGCGCACGCTCGCCGACGAAGCGCAGCGCATCCTGCGCCGCGCGCTCGACGCGTTCTCCGAGCACGACGCGGATCGCGCAACGGCGGTGCTCGGCGACGACGATCAGGTCGACGCGGACGAAGACGCCGTGATCCGCACCGCGATCGAGGAGATCGCGAGCCACCCCGAGTTCACCTCGCAGGAGGTCGACTTCATCCTGATCGCGAAGAACCTCGAGCGGGTTGCAGACCACTCGACCAACATCGCCGAGGACGTGATCCTCGCAACGAAGGCGCGCAACGTGAAGCACGCTGGGAAGCTCGCAGCGGGCACCTAGCTCGTCGCCAGGACCGAGGCGCGCGTTTTCTCCTTGTTTACTTCGCTCGGGGTCGCGGACTCCCCCGAGCTGCGCGCTTCGCTTGCGGCCTATGCAGACCCGCTCAGGAGGCGCTTCGTCGCCGAGGTCGTTCTAGCAGTGGCTGCGGCGCGTCGCGCATCTAGCTGGGCGCGGGGGGCGACCTCGATGACGCGGCGCCACCTGATTAGGGCGCGAGGCCGCAAGCGGAGCGCGCAGCGAGGCGGAGTCTGCGGAGCCGAGCGAAGTCAACAAGGAAGATTTCGTCCTCGCGCGCTTCGCGCGGGGACGAAGCGCCCCTCGCCCCTACATCCCCGCGTAATCTGGGCCTTCGCCACCTTCTGGCGGCGTCCAGGTGATCACCTGATAGGGATCTGCGATGTCGCAGGTCTTGCAGTGGACGCAGTTCTCGTGGTGGATGAACAGCTTCTTTTTTCCCGGCCGCTCGCCGTCGTCGACCATCTCGTAGACGGCGGCGGGGCAGAAGTGCTGGCACGGATTGCCGTACTCCTCGGCGCATACGTCGCGGCACAGATCGGTGTCGGCGACCACCAGGTGCGACGGTTGATCGGCTTCGTGGGCTGTCCCTGAGAACTGCACGAGGTGCTCTTTCGAGAAGGTGAGCTTGCCGTCGAACTCGAACTTCTCCTTCTCGCGCTGATCCGCGGGGAGATCGGAGAGTTTTTTCATGGCCTTGTGGCCCGCTTCGAAGCGGATGTTGTCGACGAGGCCGCGGCCGCCGGACAGGAACATGCGCACCGGCTCGTTCAGCATGAAGAAGGGCAGGCCCAGCGAAAACGCGCCGTGGAAGTTGCGCGCCTGCATGTGCTCTTGGTACGCCCAGCTGTTGCGGTAGCGCTCGGTGTAGCCGCCAAGTGTTACGGACGTGAAGTCGTCCGCGGCGATCGCATCGGCCACGGTCTCCGCGGCCATCATCCCGCTCTTCATCCCCATGTGAACGCCCGAGAGCTTTTCCGCGTTACAGAAGCCCGCCGCGTCGCCGACGATCAGCGCGCCGTCGCAATAAAGCTTCGGCATCGAGCCCATGCCGCCGATCGGGATCGTCTTCGCGCCGTATTTCACGAGCTCGGCGCCATCGAGCAGTTCCCGCATGAACGGATGCGTCTTGAACTTTTGTGCCTCGAGGTGTGGATCGTGGAACGGGCTGTGCGCGTCGAGGGCGCAGACCATGCCGTAGGAGACGAGGTTGTCTTGAAGGTCGTAGAGCCACATGCCGCCGAAGAACTTCGGCAGGTTCAGGGGCAGCATGCCGTGAATGACGCGGCCCGGGCGGTGCTTCTCAGGTTTTACTCGCCAGATTTCCTTGATGCCCGTCTCGTAGACCTGTGGATTCTCGCCCGCGAGGTCGAAGCGTTCGATGAGCTGCTTGGTGAGGCTGCCGTGCACGCCTTCGCCAAGCACCGTCACTTTGGCGCGAACGTCCATGCCGGCCTGATAAGTGCCCTTCGGCTTGCCGTGCTTGTCGACGCCCATGTCGCCGAGCCGCACGCCGGCGACTTTGCCGCCTTCGATCAGCAGCTTGTCGCCTGAGAAGCCGGCGTAGATGTCGATGCCGAGCGCTTCGCACTTGCCGGCCAGCCACTTCGCCACTTTGTTGAGCGAAGCCACGTGGTATCCGCGCTTCTTGAACATCGGCAGATTCATCGGCAGCGGAAGCGTGAGGTTCCCGACGAACAGGTAGGTCATGTCGTTCGTGCAGATGTGCTCGGTCGGGAAGCCTTGCTCGACGAAGTCCGGCATCAACTCGGCGATGCCCTTCGGATTGATCACGGCGCCCGACAGCATGTGGTCGCCGACCTCGCGGCCCTTCTCGATCACCAGCACGCTGGGCTTCTCGAGGCCGCGCCGCTCGCACGTCTTCACTAGGTGGTAGGCGGAGGCCAGCGCCGCCGGGCCAGCGCCGACGTAGAGCACGTCGACTTCCATCACTTCGCGTTCGACCGGGGCGTTCATGCAGATCTCCGACTCTTCTGATGGAGTGAAAACGAGGGATCGACGATAGAAGAGGGGAGTCTCGGGTCAAGCAGGTTCCCGCCATCCGCGCGTTCGGTGCGAAGGCGGATTCCTCAATCCAATTGCCGCGTTGACCCGTTTTTTTCGCTCCCCTATGTTGCCCGCCCTTCGCGTCCTTGGAGAGAACGATGGCGACGATGATCACGGAAGAGTGCATCAATTGCGGCGTGTGTGAGCCGGAGTGCCCGAACGACGCGATCAGCGAGGGCGAAGAAACGTTCGTGATCGACCCCGCGCTCTGCACCGAGTGCGTCGGCTTCCACGAGACGGAGCAATGCGCGGAAGTCTGCCCGGTCGATTGCTGCGTGCCCGACCCCAATAACTTGGAGGCCGAGGCGTTGCTGTTCGATCGGGCCAGAGAGCTGCATCCGGACAAAGCCGCGGGCTTGGCGCTTTCGGCCGAGACTTCGCGCTTCCGCAAGTAGTCGCGAGCCGCGAGTGCGCGCCGAGTCGGCCATCGTCGACATCGCGCGCGATTTCCTCGCGGTGCACCGTGAGCTGCGCCATATCGCCGGGCAGCAAAGCGCGGGCGCGCTGAGCTTCGACGAAGTGCGCCGCTTCGTCGGAGACGACGAGCGCAGCGTGCTGTACCGGCTGAAGGAGCGCTGCCACGCGTTGTTTCGCAGCGGCTCGACGGACGGCGAGATCGAGATCGGCGCCAGCGCGCTGTTCGATCTCGCGGTGGGCTCGCTGTTTCACGAAGCGATGAAGTTGCGCGAGAACCTGTACCAGAGTGCGGTGTATGCGCCGAAGGTGGCTGCGCTGCGCGGTAGCGGCGTTGCCGACGCGAGCGGGTTGTTACGGGAGTTCGACAAGATCGTGAACGACGCGCGGGAGCGGCTGGCGGAGTCGGTCGCTGAATCGCGAGTGCTGCTGGGTCAGACCACCACGCAGTTCCGTGTGCTGCTTCGCAGTTACAGCGCGAACGGAACGCTCGCGCGCTTCCTCGTCGAACAGTCGGAGCAGCTCGCGGAGGCGTTCGCCTGCAGCGCAGACGAGGCGCTCGCGGATCTGCACGGCAGCGCGGGCGCTGCGTGGCGGCGGGCGGCTTGGTCGTATCTCGCGAGCGGTTTCTTCGCGGAGACGGGCCGAGCGCTCGCGGAGGCCGAGAAGCACGGCGAACCGGCTAGCGAACTCGCGCGACAACGCGCGTTCGCCGACGGCATGAGCGCGTACCTCGCCGGTGATTACGGCGCTGCGATCGCGCGCATCGCGGCTTTCGCGGATGCGGAGCTGTCCGCCGAGGAGCGCCGGCTCGCGCCGCTCGCGGCCTCCGCGATGACGCGCGTGCGGAAGTTCGTGGCTGCCGACGCCGCGCTCGCGGAACGCGCAGCCGGGCTCGCCGAGCGGCTGCGTGCGCTCAGCGAAAACTCCGAGGCGGCGCCTCGAGCTTGAGCCGGCTCAAGCTCGCGTTTG
Source organism: Deltaproteobacteria bacterium (assembly GCA_031401135.1). Classification (GTDB taxonomy): domain Bacteria; phylum Myxococcota_A; class UBA9160; order UBA9160; family UBA6930; genus VGRF01. Next base: position 21,848 of record JANNRF010000358.1, read on the forward strand.
CGCTGCCCCGCGGCTCGCGCGGAGCCACAGCGCGCTGCCAATCACGATCATCGCGATCGAGATCCACTGCGCTTCCGAGAGCCCGAACGCGACGCGTTCGTTGATGCGCAGAATCTCGACCGCGAAGCGTCCGATGCCCGCGAGCACGAGGTATTCGGCGAACAAGAACGGGCTCAGCTTGCGGCGCCGCCAGAGCAGCGCGCCGATCGCGACGAGCCAGACGACTTCGTAGAGCATCGTCGGGTGAACCGTGAAGACGTTGTCGTCGCGGTCGATCGTCGGCGGCATGCCTTTCGGAAACGCGACGCCGTACCAGCCGTTGGTGCCGCGGCCATAATCATCGCCCACCAGGAAGCAGCCGATGCGGCCGCAGGCTTGACCGGATGGCGCCGCAGGCGCGACGGCAGCGGCCACCGCGCCCGTCGAGATCTTGTGGATGCGCGTGCCGATCGTCACACCCAGCACCGCGCCCATTAGGCCGCCGAACCAAGTGAGTCCCGCGCGGTTGAACAGCAGCGCCCAGAAGTCGCCGCCCTCGCGCGCGATCGTGTCGATTACGAAGTAGAGCTTTGCGCCTGCAACGCCGCAGAGGACGGCGTAGACCAGGATTGTCGAGGAGAGTTCGGGGTCGAGGCCTTGCTCGGCGAGGCGTTTGCCAACGATCCACGCTGCGACCAGGAAGCCGACGGCCATCATGACGCCGAACGTGCTGATCTCGAAACCGAACGGCGCCCACAGAACCGGGTACATGGCGCGGCAACCTAGCAAGCGGCGTACGCCGCGCGCAGTGAGGCGAAGCCGAGCGAAGTCGAATAGTCGCCTCCGTGGTCGAGCGACCGCGAGGGAGGTCGCGTTCCCGCGCCGCCCGCAGCGAGCTGAAGCCCGTTAGCGCGCCACTGGAATCGTTACGAAGAAAGCGGCGCCGGCGCCGCGCGCACTCTCGACCCAAGCGCGGCCGCGCCAACCCGCGGCGAGCTCCCGCACGATTGCGAGGCCGAGGCCGCGATGGCGGGCGCGCTCGTCGCGCGCACCCGCGGAGTGGTCGAGCTCGAAGATTCGTTCGTGAAGCTCGGGCGCGATGCCGACCCCGTTGTCGCGGACGCGCAGCGTCGCCAACTCGCCGCTGCACTCAACCGAGACCGCGACCTCGGGCGCGAGCGCGTCGCCCATGTGATCGATGGCGTTACCGACGAGGTTGCTCAAGAGCCGGTAGAGCTCGGACGGCCGACATGCGAGCAGCGGCGGATCCTCGGGCGAGAGCAGCCGGATCCCGCGCCGCTCGAGTTCTCGTTTGCGTTCGGAGCGGATTTGCCCGAGCACCTGAGAAACGTCCGCTGTCTCGGCTTCGCGTTCCGGTGTCAGCGCACTGCACAGCATCGCGTCGATCGTGCTCGCCGATTGCTCGATGCGTGCGATTAGGTTTGCTGCGCGAGCCGGCGCGCCGGACGCGAGATCTTCGCGCGCGAGACGCGCGAACCCGAGCACCGCGGAGAGCGGCGAGCGCAGATCGTGCGCGAGAGCCTCGAGCGGGGCCGGAGCGCGATCTTCCCACTCGACGCAGAGGGCATGCGCCGCCGGGCGGTCGCCACTCAGCGGCTGCACGCGAATGAACGCGCGGCGTTGTTGCCCGCCAGCGCACTGAAGCCAGAGGGCGGTGCGTTCGGAATAGCGGCCAGACAGCAGTTTTTGGGCAGTGTCGGCTTCGCCGGAACTCCCAATCAAGGCGGCGAGAGGCGCGCCGCGCAACTCGCTCGCGCATTCGAGCGCGAGCCCGCGCACCAACGCTGCGCTCGCGCCGAGGAAGAACCCATCCGCATCCAGCAGGGCGACCTGCGCATCGACGAATCCGAGCAGTTCGCCCGTGAGCGAGTCGTCGAGCTGCCTGTCATGCACAGGACTCATGCGGATCGTCGCGCCGAAATCGTGCGTAAGCGCGCGAGCGATCGCGGATGCAAACAGCGGCCCGACGCGATTGTCTTGAATGTCGAGCGGCGCTCGCGCTCGAGCCGCGTTGGGTCCTCTCGCGAGCGCGTGCAACGCGGCTGAGGCCAGCGCATCCGGGTCGGCGCCGGACAGCGCAGCGGCAAACTCGCTGCCGATCGCCGCCACCGATCCGTCCCGCCCGACCAGCAGCGCCCGCGGATGCAGCCTCGCGAACCAACTACTCAGGTCGCCGTCGGACCCATCCTTAAGGAGAGACTGCTGTCCCAACGCCATCAACGACACCCACGCCCACGCCTATCGAGAATTGCCCGCGGGGCGATGCATCCTATCAGCGACCGGAAATGAGGGGAATCTCAAACACCTAGATAGGGTGCTCGCATCTGGAAGAGGCCGATCAGTCTCGAATTCGGGACCCAAACCCAATGCCTCGGGGGTAGAACGTCCGATACGGTTGGAAGTCCCCCACCCGGCCTCGAGCCTCGCCGCCTCTTTTGGCGTCCTGGCTACGAGTTCGGGGAGACTCCCGGAGGGTCGTGCGAATGACCCGATTCCAAGTGTTCAGCATCGCGCTCCTATCTCTATTGCTGACCAGCGGCCGCCCGCCGCAGGCGCTGCCGCCAGTGAAGCCCACGGCGGTCACGCCCCCACCGGCACTCGTAACCGCACGGCTCGCGGAGTTGAACCCGCACCTCACTCCGGGTCAGCGCGAGCGAATCGAGGCGGCGGTGGATCGATACTCCGCGAAATACGGCCTCGACCCGGTATTGGTCGCGGCCGTGATCGAGGTGGAAAGCTCCGGGAAGCCTTGGGCGCACAGCCCAAAAGGGGCGCTCGGGTTGATGCAGGTGATGCCGTACATGATCCGGCCGATGGGGATGGCCGGAAATCCTTCGACAGTCGAAGCCAACATCGAGGCGGGCTGCGCGATCCTGGCCGGAAACATTCGGCGGCTTGGCGAAAACGACGGGATCTCCGCTTATTTTTGGGGCGGCAACATCCGCGGGCCCGGCTACCTGAACCGCGTGAACGCCGCCCGCGCGCGGCTCGAAACGGAGCTCCGTTCGTGAACTCGCAGCGGCGCCTGGTGTGAGCGCCGATTCGCTGCGGCGTGTGGAGGCGTCGTTCGCGGCGCCGGACGGTCTGACCTTGTTCCGCCGCGCCTGGCTTCCCAGCGAGCCCCGCCACGCGCTGTTATTGGTGCACGGCTTCGGCGAGCACAGCGGCCGCTACGACGAACTCGGCGCTTGGTTCGCGGGGCGCGGCTGCGTCGTGCATGCGTACGATCAGCGCGGCCACGGGCGCTCCGCCGGCACGCGCACGCACGTCGATCGCTTCGCGCAGCTACTCGACGATCTCGCCAGCTTCCACGCGCTTGTTCGCGACGAGCATGCGTCCGCGCCGATCTCGCTGGTCGGGCACAGCATGGGCGGCCTCGTCGGCCTCGCGTACCTCGCGGATCGTCGGCCAGCACTCGCGAGCGCGGTCATCTCGGCGCCCGCGCTCGCGCCCGATCGCGCGGTCTCACGCGCCCGCGCCATGCTTGCACGCGCGCTCCGGGGCATCGCGCCCAAGCTTGCGATGGCGAGCGGTCTCGATCTCACGGGCCTGTCGCGCGACGAGGAGGTCGTGCGCCGTTACATCGCGGATCCGCTCGTCGTGCGCACGATGACTGCTTCGCTCGCCACAGAACTCCTCACCGCAGCGCCCGCCGTACGCGTCCGCGGCGCCCAGATCGCGCTGCCCGTGTTGTTATTGCACGGCAAGGCCGATCCGCTCTGCGCCGCGAGCGCGACCGAAGAGTTCGCCGCCACGCTGACGGCGGCGGGAAGCGCGCTACGGGTGTATCCCGAGCTGCGGCACGAAATTTTCAATGAGCCCGAACGGCAGCGCGTGTTCGCCGACGCGTGGCAGTGGATCGAGGAGACGCAGGCATGAGCGCGAAGCTCACGCATTTGGACGAGCAGGGACGCGCGCGCATGGTCGACGTCGGTGCGAAGGACGCGACCGAGCGCGTCTGCACGGCGCGCGCCGAAGTGCGCATGGCGCGGGCCACGCTCGACGCGATCACGAGCGGCCGGGCGCCGAAGGGCGACGTCTTCGCGACCGCACGACTGGCAGGCATCATGGCTGCGAAGCGCACCGGGGAGTGGATTCCGCTCGCGCACCCGATGCCCCTCGACGGAGTCGAGGTGTTGCTCGAGGCCGATCCGGCGGCTGAATGCGTTCGCGTCGAGGCGACCGTGCGCGCCAACTGGCGCACCGGCGTCGAGATGGAGGCAATGGTCGCGGTCAGCGCCGCGGGCCTCACGATCTACGACATGTGCAAGGCGATCGACCGCGGCATGTCCGTCACGGAGGTGCGCCTGGTCCGAAAGTCGGGAGGCAAGAGCGGAGTCTGGGTTCGCCCGGGCGAGCGCGCCTGAACTGGGCCGCGCAACTCGGCGCCTAGTTGCGCGTTGGAGAGAGCAGCCCGGCGGTTCGCTGAATGCAGCGACTCGAACACCGTCCGTATGACTGGCGTAGGCGGAAGTCCGGCACGATGGTTCGTGAACCGGACGGGAGGCGCGGTGTCGAATCCGCGTGGCATTCGTGACGCAACCCATGCTTGATCGTGCTGGCGCCTTGCGCGCCCCCGGACTCGACGACGGCCGTGCCGCCGACCCGGATCTTCCGCTGGTAGATCGCTGGCGCGGCGGGGATCTGCGCGCGTTCGGTGAGTTGGTCCGGCGGCATCAGCGCAAGGTGTTCGGCCTGCTGACGCGCATGCTCCGAGACCGCGACGAGGCCGAGGACGCGGTGCAGGAGACGTTCCTGAACCTGCATCGTCACGGGCACCGCTTCCGCAGCGAATCCCGCTTCTCGACCTTCGTGTACCGGGTCGCGGTCAACGCGGCGCTGAACCGGCGCCGCAGCCAAGGACGCCGTCGCGCACATCTCGATGAGTACGCGAACGGCCAGGCGATCGGCGTGTCGCTGCCTTCGAGCCCGCGGGGCCCGGAGGACGCAGTCGGCGGCGGCGAAGTGCGCGACCGCGTTCAGCACTGCCTGCTGGCGCTCCCGGAGACACTCCGCGCGCCGGTCGTGCTGTACGACATCGAGGGGCTCAGTTACGGCGAAATCGCGCAGATCCTGCAAATTGCCGAGGGCACTGTGAAGTCGCGTATCCACCGGGCGCGCCACGCGCTGCGCCGCGAACTCGCAGATCTCGCGCGGGAAGTCGGAGCCAGCAAATGATCCATGCGCGTCTGCGGCGCCAGCTGTCGGAGCACCTCGACGGAACGCTCGGTGCGCGAGCGCGCCAGCGCGTCGAACGGCACTTAGCAAGCTGCGAGGATTGCCGGCTCGAACTCGCGGAGCTGCGCGCCACGGTCGCGTTGTTACGGTCGCTTCCCGCGGCCCTGGAGCCCGATTATCTCGCGACGCGGATCCTGGCGCGCATCGAAGCGGGCGAAGCATCGCCGAGTTGGCTCGATCGATTATTGGCCAGCGGCGCGGCGGCGCTCCGCGGAACCTGGGCGCCCGCGTTCGCCGCGGTCAGCGTGTTATTCGTCGTCGCGACCTTCTTGCGCGTGCAGGTAGACGTCACCATGCCGTTCGACCTCGCGGCCGAGCAACCGCCCAGCGACGGCTTCGCGCCACTGCCCTTCGAGCCCAGCCCGCGGTTCTCCGATCCGCTTCGGCTGGTGCGTTCCAGTGCTCCGCTCGAGACGCGCCGGCGCTTCGATCCGATCGTGTTGATGGACGCTTCCGGCGTCGATCGCGCTTGCGGCGCGAATCCGCGCGTTGCGACGTGCGAGGCTTTCCGCGAGCAGTTGCTGCGTCTCGCGCTCGAGAATCCGCCGGAGTTCGTGAGCGAAGTGCACGCGTTCTCGCCGGCGTCCCAGGAGCGCGTGTTGAGCGTGGTTTCGCGCGAAGCAGTTCGCTCGGGGCACGCCGAGATGATCGTGTCCGGGCTCAGCGCCGTTCGCGATCCGCGCGCGTTCCCGATCGTGGTGCGTTTTCAGCGCACGATTGCGTCTCGCGACTGACCGCTTCCCGGCGAGCTGGGTGCGCCGGTGATAGGGTCGCTCGCGATGTCGCAGCGAGTTGTCAGGCCCCGCACAACGCAAGGGATTGCGTTGCTGCTCGCACTGTTCGCGCTGCGCGCGAGTGCCGAAGAGCGCATCGACCTCGTGCCCGAGCACCCGGCCGCGTGGCGCGCCGAACGACTCGTCGCGCCTTTTCGCGCCGCCACACGCGGGCCGCGCGTAGTGCGCATCGATACGGAGCCAAGCGGCGCGCTGCTCGAACTCGCGTACGTGCGCGATGGCGCGCAGCAACGCCACGCGCGCGGCGTCGCGCCGCTCGTGCTGCTGCTGCCCAGGCTCGCGCACACGGGTGCTGGCGACAGTCTCACGGTGCACGCCGAGCTATTAGGCTTCGAGCCGCGCGACGTGGAGTTCCCGGCGACCCGAACCGCCTCCGAATTGCGAGTCGCGCTGGCGCGCCTGCCGAACCAGCTGCTGGCCGCGTCGCTCCTCGAACTCGGCGATCGCGCGCGCTTGACCCTAATCAGCGAGCGCCCCCTCGAAGCGCGCGTTACGGCATCCGAGCGCGGCTGGCGCCTCGTGCTGCCGCGCGTTGCGCTGGACGAGCGGCTGACCGCCGCACTCGCCGAGGTTCACGGCGAAACTGTGCGCTCGGCCACGGCCAGCTCGCTCGCGGGTGACGTGAAGGTCGAGCTGACGCGCGGCGCGGCTGGCGAGCTGCGCGAGATCCGGCTCGCGACTCGTGCGGAACCCGTGCGCGAGCTGCATCAGTTCTCGCTCGACTGGGTCCCGGCTGATGGCGGTGCGGCGACGCTTGCGGCCGCGCGCCGCGCGCTCGCCGCGGACGCACCTCGCTGCGGCCTCGAGTTCGATCGCGCGCTGCGGGACGCGCTCGATCCGGCAGAGCTATCGCGCGCGCTGGTGCCGAGCGGCGCGTTCACGGACGCGCTTCTCACGCTCGCCATCGAACAGCTTGCGGCGCGGTCCGCGAGCGGCGAATTGCTGCTGCGCGATGGCTCGCGCATCGCGCCCGCGCGCCCGCTCGAGCGGGAACGCGTGCTCGCGCAACCAGCCGACGCACTCGGCCTGCTCGCCCTGTTGCGCTCGCTCACAGCTTCGCTGGCGCCCCCTGGAACCGGGCAATCGGCGCTGCGCGCGTGGCTCGCGCCGGAACTCTCTGCGGAGCGCTTCGCTGCCGCGTTCGAGCAGGCTCTCGCCGCCGAAGCGCGCTGCGCCTCACGGCAGTAACAATTCTCGCTCCGCGGTCCCGCGGAAACTCCCATGCAAGACCACGATGACCAACCGGACCGCCCACGCGAGCGGCTGTTCGCCCACGGCGCCGCGCAGCTTTCCGATGCAGAGCTGCTGGCGCTCCTACTTCGGGTGGGGGTGCGCGGCCGTTACGCAGCGAGCCTCGCGCGAGAGCTGCTCGCGGCGGGAGGGCTCGCTGCGCTCGCGAACGCTGCGCCAGCAGAACTCGGGACGATCGCGGGAATCGGGCCTGCAAAGGCTGCGAGCGTGCTTGCTGCCTGCGAGCTTGGCCGTCGCCTCGCAGCGAGGCCGCTGCGGCGGGGCGATCGCATCGGTTGCCCCGAGGACGTGCATCGCCATTTCCACGCACATCTGCGCGACGCGACCGCCGAACAGTTCCACACCGTGCTGCTCGACAGCCGTCACCGCGTCATCCGCAGCGTGCTCACCTCTCAGGGCACGCTCACCGCGAGCCTCGTGCATCCGCGCGAAGTCTTCCGCCCCGCGCTGCGCGAGGCCGCTGCGGCGCTCGTGCTCGTGCACAATCACCCGAGTGGGGACCCGTCACCGAGCCCCGAAGATCGCGAGATCACGCGCCGACTCGCGCAGGCGGGCGTGCTGCTCGGGATTCCCGTGCTCGATCACGTGATCGTCGCCGACCGCGGCTACGCGAGCCTGCGCGAGGAAGGCGACCTGCCGCCAGGTCCGACCCTGGATGCGTAGCCCGCGCGCAAGTAGCGGGGTAAAGCGAGCGAACGGACGTGCCGAACAAGCGCCCATGCCGCGTCACATCACGGAATCGCCGCGATCCGATCGCCGCCGCTCGGCGCGCGAGCGCGGGCAGGTCCAAGTTCAATACGAGAGCGTCGACGAACTCTTCACCGAGTTCACACACGACATCAATGAGGGCGGCGTTTTCGTTGCGACCGAGCGGCCCCTCGATCCGGACGAACCCATCGAACTCGTGTTCCAGCTCCCGGGCAGCGATCACTCAATCTGCGTGGCCGGCCGTGTCGTTCGCGTGCAGACCAAGGAAGCGGACGGTGTCGCCGGCATGGCGATCGCGTTTGACCCGCTCGACGCCGCGGCTCGCGCCGCAGTCGATCGGCTGGTTCGCAACCTGCGAAACCCTTCTCGCTAACCGCGCCCGGCGTTCTTGCTGATCGCGCGCACTTGCGGCGGGCTTAGTTCGCGGCGTGCCGCGCCGCGCTAGAAGGGGATCTCGTCGTCTGCCGGCGGCGGGCCGCCGTCGTAGCCGCCGCTTGTCGGCGCGTTGCCTCCGCCCGAACCGCCGCGGGGTGCGCCGCCGCCCCCGGCACCACCAGCACCACCTCCACCAGCGCCGCCTCCGGCACCACCAGCGCCGCCGCCTCCGCCGCTACCGATGAACTGCACCGAGTTGGCGATGACTTCCGTCGTGCGCTGCTTCTGGCCTTCCTTGTTCTCCCACTCGCGGGTCTGCAGGCGGCCTTCGATGTAGACCGTGCGGCCCTTCGCGAGGTACTGCGCGCACAGTTCGGCAGTGCGTCCCCACGCGACGATGCGGTGCCACTCGGTTTTCTCCTCGCGCCCGCTGCCGTCCTTCTTGTTCCACGATTCGCTCGTGGCGATCGAGAAGTTCGCGACGGGTTGCCCGCCCGGCGTGTATCGCAGCTCCGGATCGCGCCCGAGGTTTCCGAGCAGAATGACTTTGTTGACGCTTGCCATGGGATCGTCTCCGACGGAAAGGAAGTGAGATCGCCATCTTGGTTGGTCGCGCAAGAGGCGTCAAGCGTTCGCGCTACGTTGCCGCGTCAATTCATGCGTTACGTCGTCCGCTTCTGTCTGATCGCGCTCTACACCGTCTTCTGGGGAGCGCTCGCGATGCCCGCCGCGCCGTTCAGTGGCGAGGCAATCGTGTGGGTCGCGCGAAATTGGCTGCGCTGGATTTTCGTTACGTGCGGAGTTCACGTCGAGGCGAGCGGGCTCGAGCACGTCGCCGCGACGAAGACCGCCGTGTACATGTCGAATCACCAGAGCCTACTCGACATCGGCGCGATCGTCGGAACGCTGCCGGTCTCGTGGCGCTTCGTCGCGAAGAAGGAACTCACGTACATCCCGTTCTTTGGTTGGGCGCTCGGCCTGTCCGACCAGATCGTGATCGATCGTGGCAGTCGGCGGCGTTCGGTCGAGAGTTTGCGGCGCGCTGCCGAGCGCATTCGCGGCGGCGTGAACGTGATCATCTTTCCCGAAGGCACACGCAGTCCGACTGGCGCGCTTCAAGCCCTGAAGAGCGGTGGTTTTCATCTCGCAATCGACGCGCAGGTGCCGGTGATCCCGGTGACCATCTCGGGCAGCCGCGGCTTGAATCCCAAAGGTTCGCTGCGCGTTCACTCCGGCACGATCAAAGTCGTATACGGCGCACCGATCCCGACCGCCGGCCTCACGAACCGAGATCGCGAGGCGCTGAAGCAGCGCGTCGCAGAGGCGATCGAGGCTGGATTCGACGCCGAACTGCAAGCCCGCGGTTGACGCTCGCACGCCGCGCTGGGTAGCTTGCACTTTGCCCGTCGCGGGGGTGAGGGGCGCCATGGCCAAAGTTGCGGCCGGCCGAAAAACACGTGCGCGCACCGCGAGCCTAGGCGCGTTGTTCGGCGAGAGCGCAGTGGCGCGAGAGGCAGCAGGTGTGCTGCTGCTCGGCGTTGTCGCCATTGCTGCGCTCGGACTCTGGAGCTTCGACCCGCGCGATGCGTTGTTCCGCTGGGTCGCCGTCGAAAACGCCGGCGGCGTCGCGGGCGCAAACCTCGCTGGCCAGCTCGTGCGCTTCGCTGGCGTTGCGGCATGGGGAATCGTGCTCGCGCTCACGGCGATCGCCGCGCAACTGCTGACCGCGGGCCGCTTGGTCGTGCCGCGCCAGTTCTGGATCGCGGCGGGCGTGTCGTTCACGGCCCTCGCCGCGTTGCCGCAACTGCTCGCGACCCTCGCGCCCGATCGGTTCGCGTCTCTCAGCGGGGGTTGGCTCGGCGCTTCGCTCGCTAGCGTCGAATCTGCGCTGCTGAGCGCCTACGGCGCATTCGTGCTGAACGCGCTGCTGCTCGCGGTCGGCGTCGCGGGCTTCTTCGGGGTGCCTGCGGGTGAAGCGCTCGCGGCGCTCGGACGCGGCGGCGTCGCCGCGTCGCACCTCGCGGGTCGCGTTTCGATCGCTTTTGCAGGCTGGGCGCGCGCGGCGGCGATCTCCGGAGCGGCTGCCGCAGTGCGCGCATTCACGCGGCTTCTGGTGTGGCGCGAGCAACGTGCGCGCCGGGAGAGGGTGGCCGCGGCGCGCGAAGATCTCGCGCCTGAGATGTCGCTCGCCGAGCCGACGGCGATCGCGGGCGAGGCTGCGAGCGCGGGGGCTTCGCCGGCGTCGCCCGCGCAGTCGCAAGCCGCGCGGGCACGCGGCGGCGCGCCCGCAATCGTCGATCATGCGCGCGAACGCAAACGCCAGCCGGAGCAGGAAACGTTCAGCTTCGCCGAGAACACCTCGACGGGGCCTTACGCGCCGCCCGACGTTGCGGAGATCTTCCAGCCGCCACCGGACAACGCGCGCCGCTACGACCGCGAGAGTCTGATCATGAACTCGCGGATCCTCGAGAAGAAGCTCGCGGATTTCGGCGTGCTGGGCCGAGTTGTTACGGTTCACCCGGGCCCGGTGATCACGATGTACGAGTTCGAGCCAGCGGCGGGCGTCAAGGTCAACCGCATCACGAACTTGTCGGACGACTTGGCGCTGGCGCTGCGCGCGCTCTCGATTCGCATCATCGCGCCGATTCCGGGCAAGTCGGTGGTCGGCATCGAGGTCCCGAACACGGAGCGCGAGACGGTCTACATCCGCGATCTGCTGGAGGCGCGCTCGTTCCGGCAGAGCCCGAGCAAGCTCACGCTCGCGCTCGGCAAGGACATCTTCGGCAACCCGGTGGAGGCGGATCTCGCGGCGATGCCACACTTGTTAGTGGCCGGCGCGACTGGCACTGGCAAGAGCGTGTTCCTGAACTCGCTGCTCTGCTCGATCCTGGTGCGCGCGACGCCCGACGAAGTGAAGCTGTTGCTGGTCGACCCGAAGCTGCTCGAGCTCTCGGTCTACGAGAAGATCCCGCACCTGATTGCCGACGTGGTGACGAACCCGAAGCGCGCGTCGGCGGCGCTGCAAGGCATCGTGCTGAAGATGGAGGAGCGCTACCAGCAGATGGCGGCGCTCGGCGTGCGCAACATCGCGCAGTTCAACGCGCGCGTGGATGACGCGAAAGCTGCGGGCGAGAAGACCTATCGCCTGCGTCCGAAGCCAGGCGAGGCGGAAGGGCGCGAGGTCGAGTTCGCGAAGATTCCGTACATCGTGGTGGTGATCGATGAACTCGCGGACCTAATGGTCGTCTCCGCGCGCGACGTCGAGGAATCGCTCCAGCGCCTGGCGCAGATGGCGCGCGCGTCTGGCATCCACCTCGTGCTCGCGACCCAGCGCCCGAGCGTCGACGTGCTCACCGGCATCATCAAGGCGAACTTTCCCGCGCGCATTTCATTCCAAGTCTCGTCGCGCACGGATTCCCGAACGATCTTGGATCAGGGCGGCGCCGACCAACTGCTCGGGCAGGGCGACATGCTCTTCCTGCCACCGGGGACCTCGAAACTCCAGCGCCTGCACGGGCCGTTCGTGACCGAGCGCGAGGTCACGAAGCTGGTCGCGCATCTGCGGCTGCAAGGCGCGCCAAAGTTCGACGAGGAGTTGTTGCGGATTCCCGAGGATGACGGCGTCGCGACCGATCCCGACGACGTCGACGAGCACTACGACATGGCGGTGAGCATCGTCGCGGAGACGCGCAATGCCTCGATCTCGTATCTGCAGCGCCGCCTCAAGGTTGGATACAACCGCGCGGCCCGCATGATCGAGCAGATGGAACGCGAAGGCGTCGTCGGCCCGCAGGTCGGCGTGAAGCCGCGTGAAGTGTTCATTCGGCCGGCGGGTGAAGACGCCGATGCGTGAGCTGAAGCGACTCATCAGGGCGCTCGCGATCACGCTTTGCCTCGGCGCAGCGAGCGCGAGCGGCGCGGGGGGCGACTCAGCACCTCCGGAGCGCGCTGCGCCCGCGAGCGTCCCGCAGGCAGCGCCGCCGACTGATTGCGCGGCAACCCTCGTAGCCCGCGTGCAGGCGCGTTACGACCGCATGCGCGATCTCGAAGCGCGCTTCACGCAGCGCACCGCGAGCGCGCTCGCGCCGAGCGGAGAGATAACGACAGGGCGCGTCGTGCTCGCGAAGCCTGGGCGCATGCGCTGGAGTTACGAGACGCCCGAGCCGAGCCTCGTGCTGAGCGATGGCACCACGCTTTGGATTTACGACCCAGCGGCACGCGAGGCGCAGAAGCTCTCGGTGGGCGAGAACTTCATGTCGGGCGCCGCCTTCCAGTTCTTGTTAGGGAGCGGCCGCATCGCCGACACCTTCGCGGTTCGCGCCGATGGCTGCGCCGCCCCGCGCGCGCGGCTCACGCTCGTGCCCAAGAGCGAGGCGACGTATCAACATCTCGAACTCGAGATCGACACGATTTCGGGCGAGGCCCACTCGACCGCCGTGCTCGATCTGTTCGGCAATCGCACCGATGTCGCGTTCAGCGAGCTCCGCTACGACCGCGGCCCGGATCCGAGGGTGTTTCGTTTCGTGCCTCCGCCTGGCGTGCGCGTCCTCGAACTCGCGCCCACGTTGGAGTGAGCGGCACCGCTTCCTGACGGTGCGTCGAGATTCCGCCGCTAAAGGTTCTCGCCGATGCAAACTCGCATCTCGAGGCGGCACCCCACCGGCAAGTTCGTGGCAGCGGATCCCTAATCGCCCGCGTCGCGCTCGTGTTCGCCGCGGCGGCGAGCCGGAAGTTCGGTCGGCGCGCAGTTGCGAACGAGTTGCGCGCCTCAGAAGCATTGACACGCAATTTCCTCACTCCTAGATTTGCTCGACCGGAAAGTCTCGGGAAAACGAGGACTTGGGAGCGCGTCTCGCACACTCGGGAGAGTCGGTAAGCGGCTCCGGCATCGGCCTGATCGTGTCGCGCCCCGAAGCATCGAAACGGACGGCGCGGCGCACATGAGCCGTGCAGCGTCGAGAGCGAACCTGATGACGCCAGTAATCACCCGACCCGACGAGCGCAGATCGCGCGGGCTGCGGCGCCATACGGCACATGCCTTGCACCAGGACCTTGCAGCCGTACGCGTCACGCGGCCGGCGTAGTGCAGGAGAGGTCGCGATGAGCGAGTTCGACGAGTCTGGACGCCGCGGTTTCTTGCGACGCTTCACGCCGGGAACGCCGGGCAGCCCGCGCGAGGGGGACGCCGAGAACGAGCGCGATCGCGAACGCAGCATGGCCAAGTCGCTTCAAGAAGAAGCGGAAGACCTGCGCGAAGCGCTGCGCTTCTTCGGCGGCGATTCCACGGAGTTCCGCCGCCGGCTCGATCGCATCCTCGCGGAGTACGACGCCCAGCGCCGGCGCGCGACGTTACTGCGCGATCAACTCGGCGACGCCGAGCGCCAGAATGAGAAGCTCGTCGCGACGCTGCAGGAAGCGAAGCAACAGATAGAGCTGCTGAAGGAAGAAGTCGACAAGCTGTGCGCGCCGCCAAACAGCTACGGCGTCTTCATCCGCAGTAACAAGGACAGCACGGCTGAGATCGTCGTCGACGGCAAGGCGATGCGCGTCAACGTGCATCCGAACGTCGACACGACGATTTTCGAAGAAGGCCAGCTCGTGATGTTGAACGAGGCGTTCAACGTGGTCGAAGGCGCCGGCTTCACGCAGCGCGGCGAGATCTCGTCGATCGTCGAGTTGCTCGGCGACGGCCGCGCCATCGTGCTCGGCCACACGGATGACGAGCGCGTGGTGACGCTCGCATCGCCGCTGCGCCGCGAGCGCCTGAAGGCTGGCGACAACGTGCTCGTCGACGTTCGCACGCAGTACGCGTTCGAGAAGATGCCCAAGAGTTCGGTCGAAGAGGTCGCGCTCGAGGAAGTCCCGGACGTGAGTTACGACCAGATCGGCGGCCTCGGCGAGCAAGTGCTGATCCTGCGCGACGCGATCGAGCTGCCGTACCTCCACCCCGAAGCGTTCGCGGAGCACAAACTGCATCCGCCGAAGGGAATTCTGCTCTACGGCCCGCCCGGCTGCGGCAAAACGCTGATCGCGAAAGCCGTCGCGAACTCGCTCGCGAAGCGCATCGAAGAGCGCACGGGCAAGGGGACGACGGCGTACTTCTTGAACGTGAAGGGCCCCGAGCTCCTCAATAAGTACGTCGGCGAGACGGAGCACAAGATCCGCGAAGTCTTCAAGCGTGCGCGCGAGAAGGCGAACGAGAACGTTCCGGTCGTGATCTTCTTCGACGAGATGGACTCGCTCTTCCGCATGCGCGGCTCGGGCATCTCCTCGGACATGGAAGCCACCGTCGTGGCGCAGTTCCTGTCCGAGATCGACGGCGTCGAGTCGCTGAAGAACGTGATCGTGATCGGCGCCAGCAACCGGCAGGATCTGATCGACCCGGCAGTGCTGCGCCCGGGCCGCCTCGACCTGAAGGTCAAGGTGAACCGGCCTGATAAGAAGGCGGCGTACGAGATCTTCACGAAGTATCTGACGCCCGATCTGCCGCTCCACCCAACGATGCGCCAGCGCTTCGGCGACGACGCAGCGAAGATCGTCGATGCCATGCTGCACGAGACGATCGAGCAGATGTACGCGACCGGTGACGAGAACAAGTTCCTGGAAGTGACGTACGCGAAGGGCGAGCGGGAGATCTTCTACTTCAAAGACTTCTCGAGCGGCGCGATGATCGAGAACATCGTCGCGCGCGCGAAAAAGATGGCCGTCAAGCGCCTGATCGATTTCAACGATCGCGGCATCAAGATCGAGGATCTTCATCAAGCGGTGCGGGACGAGTTCAAGGAGAACGAGGACCTCCCCAACACCACCAACCCCGATGACTGGGCGCGCATCTCCGGCCGCAAGGGCGAACGCATCATCAATGTGCGCACCCTAATTACGGGCATCAGCCGGAAAGAACGCTCCATCGAGAACGTCGACTCCGGGCAGTACCTGTAAGGACGGGCCGCCCGTCCCCGGAGTTCGTGGAGCGCCGATGGCGATACCCAAGGTGATGGGGACGGAGATCGAGTTTGGCATCGCGGTCCAGGGCGACCGCGATTTCGACCCGATCTCGAGCTGCGTCCTGCTCGTGAACGCGTATCGCGAAGACCGGCTCGCGGACATTCTCTGGGATTACGACCAGGAGAATCCGCTCGCCGATGCACGCGGCTTCCAGGTGGACGGCGAGAAATACACGCCGAACCAGCAAGAGAACATCGCGCGCAACAAGACGCTCGAGAACGGCGCGCGTTACTACGTCGATCACGCGCATCCCGAGTATTCGTGCCCCGAAGTGACGAACCCGCGCGAGCTCGTGATTCACGAGAAAGCCGGCGAGCGCGTGATCGAGATCTCGCGGCGCGAGGCGACGCAGCTGCTGCCCGCCGGCACTCAGCTGCTCGTGCACAAGAACAACAGCGACCACAAGGGCAACAGTTACGGCTCGCACGAGAACTACCTGATGGACCGCCGCACGTCCTTCAAGCAGATCGTCGAGCACCTGACGCCGTTCTTCGTATCTCGGCAGGTCTACTCCGGCGCCGGCAAGGTCGGCAGCGAGAATCGCGGGCATCCGTGCGCGTATCAGCTCTCACAGCGCGCGGATTTCTTCGAAACGGAAGTTGCGCTCGACACGATGGTGAAGCGCCCGATCATCAACACGCGCGACGAGCCGCATGCGGATCGCGAGAAGTATCGACGCCTGCACGTGATCGTCGGCGACTCGAACATGAGCGAGTACACGATCTGGCTGCGCCAAGGCGTGACGGCGATCGTGCTCTCGATGATCGAAGACGGCGCGATCACGCGCGATCTGACGCTGCGCGATCCCGTGCGCGGCATCAAGGAAGTCTCGCACGACACGACGCTGCGGCGCACCGTCGAGATGTCGTCGGGCAAGAAGCTCACCGCGGTGCAGCTGCAGCGCGAGTACTACGAGCTCGCGCGCAAGTATCAGGCTGCGCGCGAGTTGCCGGCCTGGGCGCCCGAGATCATGGACGCGTGGCTCGACGTGCTCGACACGCTCGAGCGCGATCCGATGTCGCTCGCAGATCGTCTCGATTGGGTGGCGAAGAAGGCGATCATCGAGGCCTTCCTCGAGCGCAAATCGCTCGATTGGGAATCGCCGCAAGCGCAGATGCTCGACCTGCAATTTCACGACGTGCGCCCTGAGAAGGGTCTCGCCTATTTGCTCGAGCGCCAAGGCAAGCTGCGTCGCCTCGTCTCCGACGCGGAGATCGTGCGCGCGATCACCGAGCCGCCCGAGGACACGCGCGCGTACTTCCGCGGCCAGTGCCTCAAGCGCTACGGTGACGCGGTGTTTGGTGTGAACTGGGATTCGATCTCGTTCGGAATCGGCGATGAGCCGATCAAGCGATTAATGATGGCTGAACCGCTTCGAGGCTCGAAGGCGCACGTCGAAGATCTCTTCGCGCGCTCACCCACTGCTGCTGATCTCGTGCGCAACCTGCGCGCCTGAACTTCTGGGGAGAACCGCCATGATTCGCCGCAAGACTTTCGCGAACGATGCAGATGTCGCGGGCTTCGGGTTCGTGCGCGCAGCCGAGTCGCAACAGAAGCAAAAGCAAGGTGGCGGCGGAGAAGGCGAGGGCGAAGGTGCAGCCGGCGAGGGCGGCACGAAGCTCGCCAAGAAGGGTGAAGCGCTCAAAGAAGAAATGGATTCGCTGATGGACGAGATCGACAACGTCCTCGAAGAGAACGCCGAAGAGTTCGTGAAGAACTACGTCCAGCGCGGCGGCGAGTAGGCCGAGCGCCGGGCGCGCGCCGGGGGGCGTGCGGGTCCGGGGCTCGATCAGGCGGGAGACGCCGTGCAGTTCTGGGATGGCTACAAGGGTTCGAGCTTTCTCGAGCTGATCGCGATCGATCACGCGCAGCTGAAGCCGGACCTCGGCGGTTTGCTCGCGCAGGCCGGCGCTGTGCCGATGGTCCCGCACGGCACGACGTGTATCTCGCTGCGCTACGCGGACGGCGCGATGCTCGCAGCGGATCGACTCGCCACGATGGGTTATCAGGTCGCGAGCCGCGAGATCGAGAAGCTCTGGGTGACCGACCAGTTCTCGGTGATGGCGATCGCCGGTGCCGCTGGCCCCGCGATCGAGATGGCGCGGCTGATCGCAATCCAGTTCGAGCACCGCGAGAAAATCGAGGGCGAGCCGCTCGAGCTCGAAGGCAAGGCCAACACGCTGTCGCAGATGATCCGGCAGAACCTGCCTGCCGCGATGCAAGGCCTCGCGGTGGTGCCGCTGTTCGCGGGCTACGACGCGCGCCGCAAGACCGGTCGCGTCTGGAAGTACGAGATCACCGGCGGGCGCTACGAGGAGCGTGAGTACGAGAGCATCGGCTCGGGCTCGCTGTTCGCGCGCGAGTCGCTGAAGAAAAGCTTCGCGCCGGAGGCCGCGCGTGCGGACGCGCTGCTGATGGCGATCGAGGCGCTGAAGGACGCCGCGGACGAAGATCGCGCGACCGGCGGCGTCGATCTCGAACGCGGCATCTACCCGCGGGTGAAGACCTGCACGGCGCGCGGCGTCGAGGACATCTCCGACGAAGAGATCGCGCAGGCGTATCAACGCGTGCTCGAGCGGCGTCGTCGGCCGCGCGGCTAGCGCGCCACCCAACCACACCGAATCGGAACCCGGAGAACTGCGCGATGGCCTTTCCGTTCTACGTGAACCCCGAGCAGATGACCGCCGAGAAGGCGGAGTACGCGCGCAAGGGCATCGCGCGCGGCAAGTCGATCGTGACGCTCGAGTTCGAGGGCGGCGTGCTGATGGTCGCCGAGAACCCGCTGAAGCTGCAGAAGGTCGGCGAGATCTACGACCGCGTCGCGTTCGCGGGTGTCGGAAAGTTCAGCGAGTTCGATCGCCTGCGAAAAATGGGCATCCAGTGGGCGGACGTAGAGGGCTACCGATTCAGCCGCGACGACGTGCGCGGCAAGGCGCTCGCCAACGTCTACTCGCAGGTGTTAGGCGAGGAGTTCACGCGTTCGCACAAGCCGTTCGAGGTCGAGATCGTGGTCGCCGAAGTTGGCGACGAGGCCCTCGCCGGCCACGAGAAGAACGCGCTCTACAAGATCGGCTTCGACGGCACGATCCAAGATCAAGAGGGCTTCATCGTGATCGGCGGCAGCGTCGACAATTTGCAGAACCACATGTCGAGCCACTACCGCGCGGGCCTCTCCTTGAGCGCAGCGCTGAAGCTCGGACGCGATGCGTTGCACCGCGCCGAGAACGGCAACCCCGACCTCGGCGCGCGGCATCTCGAAGTCGCGCTGCTCGATCGCGCGCGCACCGGCCGCAAGTTCCGCCGGCTCGCGGCCGCGGAGATCCAGCAGATCCTCGCCTGAGAACTGCCCGAACGCGGCTCGCGGCCCCGAGGGGCCGCAACCAAGTCGCAACTACGCGCCCGATCGCCTGCAAGTCGCGCTAGCCCCGCGCCGATAAGCCCCATACATTGGCCAACCCGGGGCGAGGGGCTGTGCAAAAACGCATCTACGGCGTCGAGACGGAATACGGGATCATTTTCACGCCTGAAGGGCGGAAGACGCTCCCGGTCGAGAAGGCGATCCGCTTCCTGTTCGAGAAGCTGATCACCACCGAGCACTTCCTCAACGTGTTCCTCGAGAACGGCGCGCGCTTCTACCAGGACACCGGCTGCCATCCCGAGTACGCGACGCCCGAGTGCGCTTCGCCGCGCCAGCTCGTCGTCTACGACAAGGCCGGCGAGCGCATCCTCGAAGACCTACAGGAGTACGCCGAGGAGAAGATCCGCGAGGAGCGCATCCCGGGGAAGCTCTCGATCTTCAAGAACAACACGGACTTCGTCGGCAATAGTTATGGCTGCCACGAAAACTATCTGGTCGATCGCGATGTCGACTTCTACTACCTCGCCGAGCAGCTGATCCCGTTCCTGGTGACGCGCCAGATCTACGCTGGCGCGGGCAAGGTGTTCCAGACTCAGGAAGGCGTGCATTACTGCGTCAGCCAGCGCGCGCAGCACATCTATCAGAAGATCAGCGGCACCACGACCAACGACCGCTCGATCATCAACACGCGCGACGAGCCCCACGCCGACCGTGAGAAGTTCCGCCGCCTGCACGTGATCGTCGGCGACTCGAACATGTCGGAGTACACGAACTTCCTGAAGATCGGCACCTGCGCCGTCGTGCTCCAGATGATCGAAGACAACTACATCAACAAGGACTTCACGCTGCGGAACCCTGTCAAGGCCATCAAGGACATCTCCTACGACACCACTTGCAAGCGCAAGCTGCGCCTCGACAACGGGCGCGAATACTCACCGATCGAGATCCAGCGCGAGTACTGCGAGATGGCGCAGAAGTACGTCGAGCAGTACCCGGTCTCCGACGAACTCAAAGAATCCGTGGTGATGTGGCAGTACGTGCTCGATTGCCTCGACACGGACCCGGAGAAACTAGACCGCAAGATCGACTGGATCATCAAACGGCGCCTGATCGAGAACTGGATCCAGAGCAAAGATTCGCGCTGGAGCGATCCGCGCGTGTTCATGCTCGACCTCCAGTACCATGATTTGCGCCGCACGCGGGGCCTCTACTACCTGCTCGAGCGCAAGGGCCAGGTCGACCGTCTGCTCACGGACGAGGAAGTCGACAAGGCGAAGTCCGAGCCGCCCCACGACACGCGCGCGAAGATGCGCGGCGAGTTCATCAAGCTCGCGCGTCAGAACGGTATCCAGTACGACCTCGACTGGTCGAACATTCGCCTCGGCAACCTGCTCAACGTGCGCGTGATCTGTAACAACCCGTTCGAGACCGACACCGAGAAGGTCGCCGAGCTCGTGCGCACGATTCAGAAGACGAATCTGCGCAAAACGAGCCTCTCGAAGTTGGTGATTCAGTCCTGACGCTGTAGCCCGCGAGCGCCCCGCCGCCTCGCGGTTTGGTCTGCGATGCGCAACTCGGGTGCAACTTCGCGGCCCGCCCGGATCGGCAACGCGCTCGCGAGTCGCGCGCAGCGAGGGCTCAACTCCTCACGTTTCTCGCCGATACGTGACGTGGCTGGCGCGCGCCGCGTCCGCATTTCGAGAGGCGTTCATGTTCGATTCGCTGATGGGCTGGCTGTCCAACGATCTCGCGATCGATCTCGGCACCGCAAACACGCTGGTGTACGCGAAAGGCAAGGGGCTGATTTGCTCTGAGCCCTCGGTAGTTGCGGTGACGGCGGATCCGAACGGCCGCGGCGACAAGGTGCTCGCTGTGGGCCACGAAGCGAAGGAGATGTTAGGCCGAACGCCGGGTTCGATTCGCGCGGTGCGCCCGATCAAGGACGGCGTGATCGCGGATTTCGAGATCACCGAGGCAATGCTGCGCTACTTCATCGGCCGCGCCAATAACAAGTGGAGAATCGCGCGCCCGCGCATCGTAATCTGCGTGCCGCCCTGCATTACGAGCGTCGAGAAGCGCGCAGTGCGCGAATCCGCGATGTCGGCTGGCGCTCGCGAAGTGTTCTTGATCGAGGAGCCGATGGCGGCTGCGATCGGCGCGGGCCTCGATGTGACCGCGCCCACCGGCAACATGGTCGTCGACATCGGCGGAGGCACCACCGATGTCGCGGTGATCTCGCTGTCCGGGATCGTCTGCTCGCGCTCGATCCGTTGCGGCGGCGACGCGATGGACGAGGCCGTCATTAATTATGTGAAGCGCAAATACAACATGCTGATCGGTGAGCGCACCGCCGAAGCCGTGAAGATGGCGATCGGCACGGCCTCGCCCACGTCGAAGACCGAGACCTTCGAGATGAAGGGCCGCGACCTCGTGGCCGGCATCCCGAAAGTCGTCGTCACCACCAGCGAAGAAATCCGCGAGGCGCTGCAAGAGCCGCTCGCGCAGATCATCGAGTGCGTGCACCTGACCCTCGAGCGCACGCCTCCGGAGCTCGCCGCCGACATCGTCGACCGCGGCATCATGCTGGTCGGCGGTGGCTCGATGCTGAAGGATCTCGACACCGTTCTGCGTCAAGAGACGAAGCTGCCGATCCTGCGCAGTGAGGACCCGTTCACTGCGGTGGTCTATGGCGCGGGGAGAGCGCTGGATAATCTCGATCTGTTGAAGGAAGTCGCGATTCCGTAGCTCGCGATGAGCGTGGGCGGGAACCGCCGGCGCTCTGGGTCTTCCCGGTTTACTTCGCTCGGCTCCGAGGACTACGCCTCGCTGCGCGCTTCGCTTGCGTTCTCAGCGCCCTAAAGCGAGGTGTTACGGCAGCGAGGTCCGTCGGCCCTGGGTGCTGGCGCGGCTGGTCAGCGTCTTTTGCGGCGTAGCTGGAAGCGGTTCACGGCGTTTAGGTGGTCGCGGTAGTTCGTGGTGAACTCGTGGGTGCCGTCGCCGCGGGCAACGA
>JANNRF010000359.1:0-15309 GCA_031401135.1 Deltaproteobacteria bacterium
CACCCGACGCCCTCGCCGGCAGCGGCGAACTCCTCGACCTGCGCTGGGTCGCGCTCAGCAAGACGCGCGAGCTCGCGCTTCCCGAAGCCACGCTGATGGTGATCGCCGAAGTCGAAAAACGCGTCGCCGCCGCCGACCCCAGCAGCGTGCCAATCCCCTTCGCGCGCTTCACCCGCGGCGGCATCAAGCTCGAGCATCTCTAACAAGCCAAGCTCGCCTCTCCGACTCCGGCGCGCTGCGCAGCAGCCGCGCCTCAGAGCGCGAACCTCGCGAGCAATACCCGCAAGGAGCCCGCAAACGCGAAGCGTGCGCCCAGCGCGCCTCAACGGCGCGCTGGGCGCACCCTCCCTAATAGTTTCGAACTCGCAGCCCGCTCCATCGCCGACTCCGGCTCCGGAACGCGCCAGCAAGGAGCGAGGGGAGGGAGGGGGTCCTGGAGCGGAGGCGCGCGAGACCTCGCACCCAAGCCCCAACATCCCCGCAGCCCCAACACTCGCGTAAACCTGCGCAAAGCCCCGCTGCACTCGTGTTCGCCCCAAAGAGCGGGACGCCCGCCTGCCGCTCAGGTGCACCGTGCAAGCGACCGCAGCGGAACGGAGCCCCCTCCCGCCCCGAGCGGCGTTCGCGACGAACGCGAACCGAGGCGCCGCCAACGCCGAGGTCAGGCCGTGTAGTTGAACCCGGTCAGCTTCTCGCTCACTTCCCAAAGCTTCCGCGCCGTCGCCTCGTCGCGACAGTGCGCCGCCGGCTGCTTCTCCCGGCAATCCGAGTAATAAGCCCCGTTCTTCCCCGCCGCGTCCGCCGAAGTCGCCGCGTAGATCGAAGTCTGCGCCCCTTGCTCCGGCGTCTTCATGAACACCATTACCACCTTGTGCAGCAGATCGAACCACGGCCCCTGGCCCGCCCCAAGGTTCGTCGCGACTCCGCCCGGGTGCACGCAGTTGATCGTCAGCTGCGGCGATCCATAACGCCTCGCCAGCTCGCGCGTGAAATGAATGTTCGCGCTCTTCGATTTCCCGTAAACGCGCATCGCCGAATACTTCTCGCTGTGCAGATCCGCGAGATCGAGCGCGCCGAACTTGTGCGCCTCGGACGCCACGCTCACGATGCGCGCGCCCGGGGTCGCGCGCAGCTTTGGCAGCAGAATCCCCGTCAGGTGGAAGTAGCCGAGGTGGTTGATCGCGAAGGTCGCCTCGTAGCCGTCGGGCGTGAGCTCGCGGCTCATCAGCGTGACGCCGTGGTTGTTGAGCAGCAGGTCGAGCTTGTCGACGCGCTTGGCGAGCTCTTCGCCGACGCGGCGAACTTCCGCCTGAGTCGCGAAATCGCCGCGGATCAGCTCGGCGTCGCACTTCGGCGCCACCGCGCGAATCGCGTCGAGCGTCTCCTTCGAGCGCGCCTCGTTGCGGCCGACGAGCAACAGCCGCGCGCCGCGCCGCGCGAACTCGAGCGCCGTCGCGCGGCCGATGCCCGAGGTCGCGCCCGTAATCACGGCGGTTTTGCCAGCTAGCGAAGTCATCTGCTTCTCCCTCGCGATCGCCGAGGGGCGATCAATTCACTACCCGCGGTTCGGCGAGCCCGAACGGCGCGATCTCCGCGTCGAATGCCTCGCCGCCCGGCGCGACCATGCGGTACGTGCCGCGCATGCTGCCCACCGGCGTGCCGAGCGGGCAGCCCGACGTGTATTCGAACGCTTCGCCCGGCTCGAGCACAGGCTGCTCGCCGACCACGCCGGGGCCGCGCACGACCTGCTCCTTGCCGTCCCCATCCGTAATGATCCAGTGACGCGAGACGAGCTGCGCCACGCGCTCGCCCTCGTTCGCGATGCGCACGTGGTACGAGAAGAACCACTGCCCCTCGTCGGGCGCCGAGCGCTCGGGTTCGAAGCGCGACTGCACGGTGATGCGGATGCCGCGCGTGAGAGCATCGGAACTGAACAAGTTGTTACTCCATTCGCCAAACGTTCGAACTCGCGAGCACGCTCGCGATCAACGCGAGCATCAAGCCGCCGAGCACTATCGCGCTCGGGAGCGGTCCGATCGCGTCGCCGAGCGCGCCGGACAGTAGTGCGCCGACGAGACCCGAAGCCACCGCCGCGAGCTGATGCACGGCCATGATGCGCGCGCGCTCGGCGAGCGGCGCGCGTTCTTGGAAGAGCGCGTTGGCGGTGGTCATGAAGATTCCGCCGGCGAGGCCCCAGACGAAGGTGAGCGCGACGATCGCCTCGAAGGGCAAGCTGAAGCCGCAGCCGATCACCGTGAGCGCGCCGACGAACTGCGAGATCGCGAGCGCTGCGCCCTTGCGGCGAATGCCGCGGTAGAAGAGCAGCCCCGAGGCGAAGATCGTGCCCGCCGGAAACGCGAACAGCAGCAGCGCGAGTTCGCTGACGCCGCCCTGATAAACGTCGCGCACCATGATCGGGAACAGCACGTTGTAGACGCCGCTGAAGAAGAGGCCGACGCCCGCGACCAGCGGCCACACGAAGCGCAGCTCACTGCGCCAGACGAAGCGCACGCCCGCGGCGATCTCCGCGAGGCGCAGCGGCTCGCGCGCGGCGCGGGCAGCGGCGCTCGGCTTGCGCGGGAGCCGGAAGCAGAACGCGGCGCCGAGTGCGACCACGCAGGCTTGGATCGCGAGCGCGCGCGGGCCACCGAGCGAATCGGCGTTCCTCGCCAGCAGCATGCCCACGCCTTGCGCGAGAAACTGCGCGGTAATTATGCCCGCCACGCCGCGCGTGAGTTGGCCGCCGGCGACGCGCGAGAGCACGCTGTCGCGCGACGGGTTCGCGAAGCTGTTCACGCAGCCCGTGAACAGCGCGGCGCCGAACAGCAGTTCGAGCGAGAGCGCGCCCTGGGTGATCGCCAGCGCGACGCCGAGCGGCGCGAGCGCGGCGAGCCCGTGCAGCGCTGCGAGCAGCTTGCGCGCATCCAGGCGATCGGCGAGCGCGCCGCCGAAGGGCAGCAGGAAGATCGTCGGCAGCATCGTCGCCATCTGCACGATGCCGGTGTTCGTGGCGTTCGCGTGCAGCACGTTCACGACGAGCCACGGCACGAGCACTTGCTGCATGCCCCACGCGCCAAACCACGCGGCTGCGCACGCGAGCAGCCACGGATACCGCGAATCGAAACGCGCAGGCTGCGCGGCAGCAGACATGGGGCGCGCACGATAGGCAACGCAGCGCGGTAGAGTGCGGAGTTCAGCGCGCCGGTGCGCGAAAGGCGAAGCATGAACCGCAAGCGAAGCGCGCAGTGAGCCAAAGGCGAACGAAGTCATGAAGGTCGGCCTACAGATCCCCAACTTCACTTGGCCCGGTGGCCCGGCGCGGCTCGCCCCGACGCTGCGCGAGATCGCGCAGACCGCGGACGACGGCGGGCTCGCGAGCCTCTGGGTGATGGACCACTTCTTCCAGATCCCGCCGGTCGGTGCCGCCGAACTCGACATGCTCGAGGGCTACAGCGCGCTCTCGTTTCTCGCAGGTGTTACGAAGCGCGTGACGCTCGGCACGATGGTCACGGGCGTCACCTACCGGCATCCCGGCGTGCTCGTGAAGACCGTCACCACGCTCGACGTGCTCTCCCGCGGTCGCGCAATTCTCGGAATCGGCGCGGCCTGGTTCGAGCGCGAGCACCGCGGGCTCGGCGTCGTGTTTCCGCCTCTGCGCGAGCGCTTCGAGCGGCTCGAGGAGGCGCTGCAAATCGCGCACCAGATGTGGACCGGCAAGGTCGGCACGTACCAAGGCAAGCATTATCAGCTCGCCGAAGCGTTGTGCGTGCCGGCGCCGCTCGCGAGGCCGCACCCGCCGATCCTCATTGGTGGCATGGGCGAGCAGAAGACGCTGCGCCTGGTCGCGCAGTATGCGGATGCCTGCAACCTGTTCACCCATGCGGGCGTGGGCCTTGTGAAGCACAAGCTCGAAGTGTTACGGCGCCACTGCGACGCGCTGAAGCGCGATTACGCGCGCATCGAGAAAACTTCGCTCGCGACGCTCACGCTCACGGACGACGCGCAAAGCATCGAGGCCGCGATCGCGACTTGCCGCGAACTCGCGAGCGCCGGCATCCAGCACGCGATCTTCAACATGCCGAGCGTGCAGAGCGTGAAGCCGGTGGAGCTGCTCGCGCGCAAGGTGCTGCCCGCAGTGCGGGGGCTGTGAGCCGGGGCGTGCCTGGTTGCCGCGGGTCGGGGCAGCCCTGAGGAGTGTCCCCGAAATCACAAATTCGGAGGAACGTCCCCGAGCGCGGCGGCCTCCAGCGCGGCTTTGCGCTTGGCCTCGAACTCGTCGCCGGGGCGCCACGCGGGCAGCGCGTCGGCTTCGGCCACCGCTGCGCTCACCCAGAAGCCGAGCTGCGCGTCCTCGACGGCGCCTGATAAGTCCCAGCTCGCGTCGATCTCGTCGCTCGGCTGGTGGTACTGCGTCGCGATCCAACGTTCCTGCTGCTCGCTGCCCCAGCCGGGCGGTCTGCCGCGCACGTCGATGCCCGCTTTGAAGTAGAGCGCCGGCACGCCGATGCGCGCGAAGTTGAGTTGATCGGAGCGGTAGTAGAAGCCCTTATCAGGGAACGCCTCGTCAACGACGGCGCGGTCTTGGCGTGCGGCCGCGAGCGCGAGCACATCTTCGAGCGATGACTTGCCGCGGCCGACGATCGCGACGTCCCTCGTGCGTCCCCAGATCGGCGCGCCGTCGAAGTTGAGGTTCGCGGCGAGCTTGGCGGGCGGCGCGGTCGGGTGCTGCGCGAAGTACTCGGATCCGAGCAGGCCCTGTTCCTCGGCCGCGACGAACGCGAACAGCGCGCTGCGGCGCGGCGGCTTCGGCAGCGCCGCGAATGCCTCGGCGATCGCGACGACGGTGGCCACGCCGCTCGCGTTGTCGACGGCGCCGTTGTAGATCGTGTCGCCGCTCGCGTCGGCCTCGCCAACGCCCAGGTGATCGTGGTGGCCCGTAATCACTACGAGTTCCTCGCGCAGCTTTGCGTCGCGCCCTGGCAACAAGGCGAGCACGTTGGCCGTCTCGATGCGGCGCAATTTCGTCGGCAGCTCGAGCGAAGTCGTGACGCCGAGCGCGACTGGCACGAACTCGCGCGACCGCGCGGCAAGGGCGAGCTGCGTGAGTTCGCGCCCGCCGAGCGCGGCGATCTCGCGCGCTCGCTCCTCGGTGACCCACGCCCGCACTTCGACGCGCGGTTCGTCGCCCGCCGCCAACTCGAACTTCTCTCGACCCCACGACGTGCGCACGACCTGCCACGGGTAACCGGCGGAAGGATCGGTGTGCACGATGATCGCCGCCGCGGCGCCCTGCCGCGCCGCTTCCTCGTACTTGTAATCCCAGCGGCCGTAATAAAGCCGCTTCGTGCCGGCGAACAGCGCGGGATCCCAGTCGGGGTCGTTGTTCAGGATCACGACCGTCTTGCCGCGCACGTCGGTCTTGTAATCGTTCCAGCCGAATTCAGGAGCGACGATTCCGAAGCCGACGAACACGAGTTCGCTGTCCGTAACAGCAAGCTGTTCCGCCTGCCTGCCGCTGCCTGCGACGAACTCGTCGAGCGGTCGCAGCGCAACGGAGCCCCCGCTCGCGGAGCGGAACGTCCACGTTGCAGGCAGCTTCGCCGTGAGACCGACCATCTCGAAACGCTGCTGGTAGCTGCCGTCCGCAGCGCCCGGCGCGAGACCGAGCCCACGCATGCGCGCCTCGAGCCACGCGCGCGCTCGCACGTCGCCGGCGCTGCCCGGCGCGCGGCCTTGATAGGCGTCGCTCGCGAGTTCAGCGGTGACGTCGCGCAGCACCGCCTCGGTGATCCGCTCCGTAGCGCGCTTCGCGCCGCGAGGAAGCTGCAAGCCGTCGCCCGCTTTCGCGGCGACCAACACGAGCACGAGCGACGAAGTGATTAGGCCTAGACGCGCGCGCATGGCTCAGTCCTCGTTCGATGGTGATCCCGACGATTCCGGAGACCCTGACGATTCGGGCGGACGGCCGTCGTTGCCGCCGCCATCGCGTCCGCCACCCGCGCTGTGCTCGCCTTGGGGCGGTCCATTTCCGTCGAACGGCCCGCGCCTCCCGCGTCCACCGCGCCGGCGCCCGCGGCGCCTGCGGCGGAACCCGCCCGGGCCGTTGCCTTGGCCGTGTTGTTGCGCGCCGTCTCCGGGTCGCTCGCCGCCCATGCCCCCATTCCGTGCGCCGCCATCGCGAGCGTGGCCATCCTGCGCGTGGCCGTCCGGCCTGTGGCTATCGGAATGCATCTCCGCGGCGACATCGTCGATCGAGACGCGCTCGTATTGTCGCGGGTCGAAGGGCTTCGCCTCGCCGCCGCCGTTGCCCGCGAAGCGTTGGCCCTCGTTCCAGGGCTGCTGGCCCTCCGGCCGCGCTTGCTGATCGAGCCGCGGCTGTTGATCGACGCGGGGCTGTTTATCGAAGCCCGGCTGTTGATCGAAGCGCTGTTGCCCGTCGCCCTGGCGCGCGCGGCCGCGTCGCCGACGCCGATTGTTACGGCGCCCCGGCTGGCGCCCGTCGCGCACGTCGCCTTGCTGCGGGCCGCTCTGCTGGACGCCGCCATACGGGGCACCGTGCTGCGGCCCGCCGCGCTGATGGCCAGGGCGTTGCCCCGCGCGCGGCCCGCGCTGCCCGCGCTGCTGCCCGCCTCGTTGTTGCGCGCCGCGCTGATTGCGCCCCCGTCCGCGACCCCGCCCGCGTTCCTCACCGCGCGGCGGCGCGAGCGGCTCCCAGAACGAATCCGGCCGATCCGCTTGACCACGGCAGCGGTCGCAGATTTCGCACGGCTCGCCGCCTTCCTCGCCGAAGTACTCGCGCAAATACCAAGCCCGGCAGGACGTCCCGTCGGCGTACTCCGCGACCGAGTCGAGCCGTCGCGCATCCTGCGTGCGCAGCGTCTCGAACTGCCCGGCCAGCACGCGCGCGCGCGGCTCGAACTCCGCGTGCGGCACGCACACGAACACCGACTCCGGATCCCACTTCACGAGTTCCGCTTCTTCGAGCAAGGCCAGCAGCGCCGTCGTCGTGCGCGAGCCGAGTTCGGCGGAGAGCGCGAGCGCGTCGACGCTCGGGATCTTGTCTTCCTTCGCCCAGGCCGCGAGCGCCGAGCCGAGCCGGAATAATTGCTCGGGTCGCACGCGGCTGCGCGAGAGCAGCGATTCGTGGATCGCGCGGTCCTCGGGCGAGTAGAGCATGATGCAGTTCGAGCGGCGGCCGTCGCGGCCGGCGCGGCCGGCTTCCTGGACGTACTGCTCGAGCGACGACGGCGCCTGATAATGCATGACGTACCGGATGTCTGGCTTGTCGATGCCGAGGCCGAAGGCGCTGGTTGCGACCATCACCGTGCGGCGGCCGCGCGACATGAAGCCGTCTTGCTGCTTCGCGCGCTCCGAGGAGTTCATCTTGCCGTGATAACGGTGGGACGGGACGCCAAAGCGTTGCAGCACGGCGTAGATTTCGTCGACGTCGCGCGTCGTCGAGCAATAAATAATGCCTGGCCGGCGCACGCGCAGCGCGAGCCGTACGAGTGCGCGCAGCCGCGCGCCGCTCGAGCAGTGCAGCACGTCGAACGCGAGGTTCGAGCGGTGCGGCGAGGTGGCGACGATCTTCGGGTTGCGCATCCCGACGAAGCGCAGGATCGCGAGCCGGACTTTCTCGGTGGCGGTGGCTGTTAGGGCGAGCGCCGGCGGGCCGCCGAGCGCCTTCAGGCGTTCGCCGATCTGCAGGTACGCGGGCCGGAAATCGAAGCCCCACTCCGAGATGCAGTGCGCCTCGTCGACCGCGGCCATCGAGA
Source organism: Deltaproteobacteria bacterium (assembly GCA_031401135.1). GTDB lineage: Bacteria > Myxococcota_A > UBA9160 > UBA9160 > UBA6930 > VGRF01. The sequence goes on from JANNRF010000359.1 coordinate 7,776, forward strand.
TGCCGCCCTTCGCGAGCGCTGCGGAGGCATCGGCGGCGCCGAGCGTCTCGGGCGTCGTCATCACCAGCAGCCGGTCGCCGCGCGCAACCTCCGCGAGCGCGCGCTCGCGCTCCTTGCCGCGCACCGTGCCGTCGAGCTTCACGCACGGCACGCCGAGCTTTCGCATCTTCTCGTACTGATCCTTCATCAGCGCGAGCAGTGGCGAGATCACCAGCACTGGCTTCGACAGGATCAAGGACGGAATCTGATAACAAGCGCTCTTGCCGAAGCCGGTCGGCAGCACCATCAGCACGTCTTCGCCGCGCAAGAGCGCGTCGATCACGTCCACCTGCTCGGGGTGCAGCGAGGGGATGCCGAGCCGCTGAGCGGCCTTCTGCATCGCGGCGAGGCGCTCTTCCGGCGTGTCCAGGGGAACCGCGCCCACGAACAGCGGGCCGGCCTGGGCGACGATCTCGTCCTCGACGATCTCGTCGTCCTCCTGCCCGATCGTCGCCGCCAGCTCGTAGAGCTCGTCCTCGCCTTGGCGATCCGAGGCGACCTCGCGGCGGATCGATTCGAGCATCTCTTCGTCGATCGGCGAGGCGCGCTCCGAATCGGGCAGCTCATCGGCCGCTAGCAGCGGCCCCTCCTCGATCGGCGTGGCCTTCTTGCGCCGGCGTGTCGTTTTTGGCGGCGCGGCCTGTGAGGCGGGCTCCGAGACGGCGAGCGCCGCGGGCGCGGCTTCAACCGCGGGCAGCGCGGTTTCGTCGGGCGTCTCCGCCGTTGCCTTCTTCGTGCGACGCGTCGTGGGGCGCTTCGGCCCGGAGCCTTTGGAATCGGCCAATCCGCTTCCTTTGCTGCGCGCAGGGGCGAAACCCCGGCGCGCAATGCCGCAGCGGTTGCTCTGTCGAGCCGTCCGGGGTTGCGACCCGGCCCTCGGCCCTCACACCCGCTGCGAGAGAACCCGCGTCGTCCGTTGGGACGCGCCGCGAATTGGCTGAGGGGTAACGCAGCGATCCGCGGCGCACCACGGGGGGCACAATAAAAATTGGGCGGACCTAGGGCCGCTGCGCCCACGCCGTTACGTTGCGCCGCCTTCGGCGCACTCACTCGCGAACTACGGCCGCCCTCGCAGCCCTGAGGAGCCCATGACCGACTCGATCCTGGTTCGCGACAACCTGACCACGCTCGGCAAGCACCTGCGTGCGCAACAGCTCGGGAGCCTGGTCGAGGTGATCGAGGCGATCGCGCTCGCCGGCAAGGCGATCGCGCGGAAGGTGCAGCGCGCGCGCATCGACGACGTGATCGGCGTGGCGGGCGCGGTGAACGTGCAGGGCGAGGTGCAGCAGAAGCTCGACGTGATCTCGGACGCGCTGCTGCTCGAGTGCCTGCGCGCTTGCCCGAGCTGCGGCGTCTACGCCAGCGAGGAGCAGGAAAAGCCTGCGGTGCTGCGCACGCGCAGCGCGGGCGGCGAGTACGTGGTGCTGGCGGATCCGCTCGACGGCTCCTCGAACATCGACGTCGCCGTCTCGGTCGGCACGATCTTCAGCGTGCTCCGTAACAACCAGCCCGACGCCACGACCGCCGATGCTGTGCTGCAGAAGGGCAGCGCGCAGATCGCCGCGGGCTACGTGCTCTACGGCACCTCCGTGCTGCTCGTGCTCGCTACTGCGCAGGGCACCGACATGTACGCGTTCGATCCGGGCCTCGGCGAGTTCGTGCTGGTGAAGCAGCGGCTGGCCGTGGTGGCGGAGAGCAAGACCTACTCGATGAACGAGGCCTACGTGAACGACTTCAGCGCCGGCTTGCGCGCGTACCTCGAGTTCGCTCACGGCGCGGGCTACGGCGCGCGCTACATCGGCTCGATGGTGGCCGACGTGCACCGCACGCTGCTGAAGGGCGGCGTCTTCATCTACCCGGGCACAAAGAAGGCGCCGCAGGGAAAGCTGCGCCTGATGTACGAGTGCAACCCGATGGCCTACGTGCTCGAGCAAGCCGGCGGCGCGGGCTCGACCGGCACGATGCGGATCCTCGACGTCGCGCCGCGCGGCCTCCACGACCGCGTCCCCGCAATCCTCGGCTCCGCAAGCGAAGTCGCCCACGTCACCCGCCACGGCGCCTAAGTAACCAAAGCGGGGACGTTCATACTCGTTGGTTACTTACGGGGACACTCCTCGGCCGCGCGGCCCCGGACACCGCGCGCGCGCCGCGGGCTAGGTTGCGGTTCGTACGCAGAGGAGAACGCGATGCGTTTGGCGAATCGAGGCGGGCGGGCGTTGCTCTTGTCGCGCGACATGACGCGCGGCGTCGATCTCGAGTCCGCGTCGGCGGGGCGCTTCGGGCCGGATCCGATGCTCGCGCTCGCGAACTGGGACGCGTTGCGTGAGTTCGCCGCGGGGGTGGAGTTATCAGGCGCGCCGGCGATCGAGCCGTCTTCGCTCGGGCCGTGCTCGCCGCGGCCGCGCGCCGTCTTCGGCATCGGCCTCAACTATCGCGATCACGCCGCCGAGGCTGGGCTGCCGGTGCCGAAAGAGCCGCTCGTGTTCACGAAGTTCCCGAGTTGTTTGGTCGGCCCGATGAGTGACGTGATTCTGTTCGGCGATCGCATGGACTGGGAGGCGGAGCTCGTCGTCGTGATCGGGCGGCGCGCGGAGAACGTCAGCGAAGCGCGCGCGCTCGAGTTCGTGGCGGGTTATTGCGCGGGGCAGGACGTCAGCGATCGCAGGCTCCAGTTCGCGAGCCAGCCGCCGCAGTTTTCGCTTGGAAAATCGCGCCCCACGTTCGGGCCGATCGGGCCCGCGATCGTGTCGCTCGACGAACTCGCGAATCCGCTCGATCTCGCGATCCAGTGCGATCTCGACGCCGAGCGCATGCAGACCTCGCGCACCGATCAGCTGATCTTCGGCGTGCCCGAGCTGATCGCTTATCTCTCACGGCACTGCGAGTTGTTACCGGGCGACCTGATCTTCACGGGCACACCGGGCGGCGTGGGCTCGGTGCGCAAGCGCTACCTGAAACCCGGCGAGACGATTCGCACCGAGATCGAGGGCGTCGGCAAGCTCGTGAACCGCTGCGTGGCGCCGGCGGCGTGAGGCGCGTCGAGATCACCGAGCCCGGCGATCCGCGCATCGCGGATTATGAGGTGCGGCGCGAGGCGCAGCTGCTCGCGTCGCGCGGGCTGTTCGTGGCGGAGAGCCGGCTCGTAGTGGAGCGGCTGCTCGCGACGCCGCGCTTTCCTGTGCGCTCGCTGCTCGTGAACGAGGCGGCGCTCGCGGCGCTCGAGCCCGCGCTCGCTGCGCACCCAGGCGCGCCGGAGATCTTCGTCGCGCAGCGCGAACTGATCTCGTCGCTCGCGGGCTACCCTGTGCATCAGGGTTGCCTGGCACTCGCGGAACGCGGGCCTGAGATCGCGCCGGAGGCGCTCATCGCGAACGCGCAGCGGGGGCTGCTCGTGGCGCTCGAGCAGCTCGGCGACCCTGATAACGTGGGCAGCGCATTCCGAAACGCGCGCGCGTTCGGCGCCGATGGCGTGCTACTCGCGCCGGGCGGCGCGGACCCGCTCTACCGCAAAGCGGTGCGCGTCTCGACCGGCGCGACGTTGCAGCTGCCGTTCGCACGCTGCGCCAGCTGGCCGGAGCAATTAGAGAAGCTGCGGGCCGCGAGCTGGACGGTGCTCGCGGCGGTCGCGGAACCGGGCGCGATCGACGTGCGCGATTACGGCGCGCGCATTCCTCTGCCCGAGCGCGTCTGCCTCGTACTCGGCAGCGAGGGCTACGGGCTCAGTGCGGGCGCGCGCGCCGCAGCCGATGCGTGCGTCACGATTCGCATGCGCGTCGGCTTCGATTCGCTGAACGTCGCCACCGCGAGCGGCATCTTGCTGCACCATTTCTCGCGCGCGGCGAGCGCTTAGGCCGAGGCGGCAGGGTGCGCGTTCTCGTCGCGGGCGCCGGTTATGTCGGCGCGCAGCTCGCGCAGCGTCTTGCGCGAGCAGGGCACGAGGTACTCGCGCTGCGTCGTTCTCCGCCGCCGCCACTCGCGAGCGGCAGCAGTGCCAGTGGCGACGTGCGCTGGCTCGCGTGCGATCTCGGCGATGCGCGCGCGCTCGAAGCGCTGCCGCTCCCCGGCATCGACGCGCTCGCATACCTCGTCGCTGCGGACGCGCGCGACGACGCCGCGTACCGCCGTGCGTACGTCGACGGCCTCGCGAACTTGCTCGCGCGCGTGCGCAGCGACAGCACTCTGCAGCGCGTGCTGTTCGTTTCGAGCACCTCGGTCTACGCGCAGGACGACGGAGGCTGGGTAGACGAAGCGTCGCCCACGCTACCCGCGCAGTTCTCAGGTCGACGCGTGCTCGAAGGCGAAGCGGCCCTGCGCGCGAGCGGCTGCGAAGCCTCTGCGCTGCGCCTCGGCGGCATCTACGGCCCCGGCAGAACCTCGCTGCTCGAGCGCGTGCGCAGCGGCGCCGCGCGGCTGCCGAGTGCGCCGCACTTCACGAATCGCGTTCACTGCGATGACGCGGCGCGTGCCTGCGAGCACCTGCTCTCGCTGAAGCGAGTCGCGCCTTGTTATGTGGGCGTCGACTGCGAGCCCGCCGATCAAGCTGACGTATTGCATTGGCTCGCCGCGCGACTCGGCGTATCGCCGCCGCGCGGTGTTCCCGAAGCGGACGCCGCGCCCGCGACCGGCAAGCGCTGCAAGAACGACTTGCTCCGCGCGAGCGGCTTCACGTTTGTGTACCCGAGCTACCGCGAGGGCTACGGCGCGCTGCTCAGCCAATGATCCGCGGCACGATCCACCAGCACCACGCCGAGACGATCAGCGCGGCGAGCACATCCAGCAGCACCCCGGTGCGCGCCATCACCGGCACCTTCACGTAGCCGGAGCCGAACACGATCGCGTTCGGCGGCGTGCCCGCGGGCAGCGCGAAGTCGCAGGAAGACGCGAGCGCGGAGGAAACCAGCGTCACGTTCGCGACGCCCGGCGCGACGCTGCTCATTAGGATCGGAAGCATTACGGCGGTGGTGGCGACGTTCGAGGCGAACGCGGAGAGCGTGACGGTCGCGAGGCTCGCGAGCACGACCTGCGCGAACGGCGGGAACTCGCGAAGCACTGCTAGTTGCGCGCCGAGCCAGCCGGAGAGGCCGCTCGCTTCCACCGCCGCCGCCATCGAAAAGCCGCCGCCGAGCAGGACGAGCGCGTCCCACTGGAGCAGCTTGAACGAGCGCGGCGCGAGCACGCGCTCGCCGCCCACTCGCCATAACAGCAGCATTGCCGCAGCCGAGAGCGCGATCGCTGCCTCCACGTGAGAAGTGCCGAGCTTGAACGCGGTCACCGCCGGCTTCAGCCAGTCCGTAATGGGCTTGCCCGCGATCCAGAGCGTCGCCGCAGCCAGGAACGCGAACATCACCACGCGCTCGCCGCGCTGAATCGCGCCAAGCTGGCCGGCCTCGCGGTCGAGCGCCGCGCGGCCCATCGCGCCGCTGGGAGCGTCTGCGCGTCCGACGCGCCAGAGCGCGAGCCATAACACCGGCACGAACACGATCACGAAGGGCAGCCCGATCGCCATGAACTGCAAAAAGGAAAGATCAATGCCGCGCTCCTGGGCGAGGAAGCCCGCGAGTTGCGCGTTGGGCACGGTGCCGATCTTCGTGCCCATGCCGCCGACGTTCGCGCCATAAGCGATCGCGAGCATCATCGCGCAGCCGAAGCTCGCGAGGCGTTTGCCGGCCTGGCGCTCGAGTTCCTTCAGCACCGCGAGACCGATTGGCAGCATCATCGCGGCGGTGGCGGTGTTCGAGATCCAGAGCGAGACGAGCGAGGTCGCGGCCAGCACGCCGAATAACAAGCGGCCCGGTGCGGTACCGACGCGCCGCATGATCGCGAGCGCCACGCGCCGGTGCAGGTTCCACTGCTGCATCGCGGCGGCGATGCCCATGCCGCCGAGGAACAAGAAAATGTACGGGTCGATGTAGGGCGCGAAGGCGCCCCACAAGTTCGCGCCGAAGCCGTCGCCGTAGACGCGCGCGAAGGGATAGAGCGCGAGCGGAATCAGCGCGGTGCACCAGAGCGCGACGGCTTCGCCGATCCACCAGATCGCCATCCAGGCGGTGACGCCGGCGGCGAGCGCGGGCAGGGCGCCGTGTTCGCCGAAGTGGTGCAGCGGCGAATCGATCAAGGCGAGCGCCGCGAACGCGGCGAGGCCGAGCGCGAGCGGGATCGGCTTCACGGCGTTTTCGAAGGGCACGCGCGCATTCTATGGAGGCGCATCTGTGGGGGCTACGGTCCGCCGCGATGAATGCAGCCGAGATCGCCTCCGTGCGCGCGGCCTTCGCCGAGAAGTTGCGCGAGACGAGCGCGCTGCGTGACCCGCGCATCGTCGCCGCGTTCGCGACCGTGCCGCGTGAAGACTTCGTCGGTCGCGGCCCGTGGCTCACGCTGCCGGATGCGGCGGGCTACCGCTCGACGCCCGACGCCGACGTGCGCCACGTCTATCAGGACGTCGCGATCGCGCTCGACGCGGCGCGCATGCTGAACAACGGCGCGCCGAGTTTTCTGGCGCGCGTGATCGAGGCGCTCGAAGTGAAGGAAGGCGAGCGCGTCGCGCACATCGGCTGCTCGACGGGTTATTACAGCGCGATCCTCGCCGACGTGGTCGGCCCGCGCGGGCGCGTGATCGCGGTGGAACTCGCGCCAGATCTCGTCGAGCGCGCGCGCAAGAATCTCGCGCGCTGGAAGCAGATTGAAGTGCGCCACGCGGACGGGGTGGGGCAGCCGACCGAAGCCGCGGATGTGGTGTTCGTGCAAGCGGGCGTCACGCACCCGCAGCCGCGTTGGCTCGAAGCCGTGCCGCTCGGCGGCCGCGTCGCGCTCGCGATGACGGCGATCCTGCCGCCGAGCCGCATCCGCCGCATCGTGCGCGATCACGCAGGCTGGATCCTGATCGCGAAGCGCAGCGAGCACGGCTTCGCAGCGCGCTTCCTCGAAGTGATCGGCGTGCAGGCGCTACTCGGCGGCCGCGATGCCGCAATCCAGGCGCGCCTTCGCGCCGCCTACGACCGCGAGCGCGGCCAGCGCCCGCCCGTCGCGTCACTCCGCACCGATGCGCACGCCGCCAACGCGAACTGCTGGCTGCACGAAGCGACGTTCTGCCTCTCGAAGCGCGCGATCGGGGACGTTCCGTAAGAAAGTTAAGAAACACCCCGCGGGCGAATAACTTAACTTTCTTACGGAACGTCCCCGCTCAGTCCGACGGCGCGAATTTCTCGAAGCGGGCTTTGTCGTTGGCCTTCATGTAGGCGTCGCGGCCGTTGATCTTGTTCGCGGTCGCGAGCGCGAACAACCCGTCGTCCATCGCCTGCATGCCCTCGGCCTTCCCGCCCTGGATCACCGAGGCGAGCATCTGGATGTTGCCCTCGCGGATCAGGTTCGGGAGGCCCTGCGTGCGCAGCAGGATCTCGTGCACCGCGATGCGGCCCTTGCCGTCCGCGGTCGGCAATAACAACTGCGCAACGACCGCGGCGATCGATTCGGAGAGGCTGAGGCGCACCTGCGGCTG
>JANNRF010000360.1:0-7549 GCA_031401135.1 Deltaproteobacteria bacterium
CGCGACATGAGCTTCCCTGGCGGCTTCGTCGACCAGATCAAGTCGACGCCCAGTTATCAGGACTTGCAGCCGATCCGCGTCGCACGCCCGCCAGCCGACGTGCTGCGCGAGGCCGAGGCCGCGGCGCACGCGCTCGACTGGCAGGTGGCTGGGACCGACAGCGCGGCCGGCACAATCCTCGCGAGCCAGACCACCAAGCTGTTCCGCTTCGTCGACGACATCGTGATTCGCGTGCGCGACGACGGCACGGGCGGCTCGGTGGTCGACGTGCGCAGCAAGTCGCGCGACGGCCAAGGCGACATCGGCGCGAACGCGGCGCGGATTCGGCGCTTCTACGAGGTGATGCCGAAGTAACCGAGTTGCGAGGCGGCGAGTTGGCTAGCTGCTCGCAGCGATCGCGGCCTTCGCTGCCCTCAATGCGCTGACGGGCTGGATGGGGCGTCCGCCGGGGGCGTCGTCCACGCCTGTGGGAAGTCGGCAGGCAGGCGCTCCATGTGCGGCAGCGTCGCGATCAATTCCCCATTTTCTCCAGCGCGCTCGGGGTTCCAGAACTCCCAGACGATCCGGCCATCGGCGGAGACTTCGATCGCGTGGCCGCGCGTCGACTCGACGATCAGCGTGTTCCCGCCGCTCAGACGTTGCGCCGCGCCCATCGCGACGGCGAACAGCGAAGACTCGACGCTCCGCGGATACAACCAAGCGACTTCTTGAGTGGTGGGATCGATCTCTATGACCCTCGACTTTCCGTTGCGTCCGCGATTGTCGAAGACCATCAGGCGGCCGCTGCCGACGATCGTCGGATCATGCTGCGCCTTCCACGGACCGGCGATCGCCCAGACGACGCGCTCGGTCTCGACATCGATCACGGCCACGGTATCGGCGGCGCGAAGGCTCACGAGCACGTTGCCGGCGCGGAACGCGGGGATTCGCTGTGCGAGACGGCCGTCGAGGACTCTCACGGTATTCGTGTGAAGAATGTCCACCGGCTCGGAGCCGCGCTGCACGAACGGGGCGAAGTCGGAGTTCGCGAATGCATCGAGGATGGAGATCTTGCGCAGCAAGGTTCCGTCGGGCGCCAGGATCGCGATCGAGTCGTCGTAGACTTCGCGCCCGGGAAAGGAAGGGTGACGCCGCGACTCTCGCGTGAGTACCCAAACGCGGCCGTCGGCAGTCACGTCCAGGTCGTGGTGACACCGGCCGTCGAAGCGCCAGAGCAGTTTCGAGTTCCGGTCGAGTTTGTAGAGCGCCGAATAGTCAGCGATCGCGAAGAGATCCCCGTTCGGCAGCACACGCGCGCGTCGCCACCACTGAGCGAGACCGGGTTTCGACTCCGAATCCTCGAAGTACCAGCGATGCTTCAGGCGACCGGATAGATCCATTAGGCGCGCCTCGGGCGCATGGCCGCTCGTGTAGAGCGTCGAGCCGGGTTGCGCGTCGGCCGTCGTGTGCGCGCCGGATGCGGCCGATCCAGCCTCGTATCCGGTCAGGTAACCGAGCGCTCGCAGCTGAGCGTCGAGATCCCCCGAAACTGCTGCCGGCGCCCGAGTGAAATTGGGCCAGCCCGGCGCGTGCGGCGTTCGAGGCTCCTGCGGAAGCCCGAGGCGTCCGCGAATCGCCTTGTGCCAACCCTCCCGATACACCACCGCGCCGACGACTCCGCCGGCCGCGAAGAGCGCGGCGCAAACCACGAACCCAAGGACCCGCCGTCGCATGAGTGCTGCTCCCCCGTGCATTCGTCCAGCCTCGCACGTCACGCGGCGGCCGCACCAGCCTCGAGCACCCGCGCTCGGATGACGTACGGCCCGGTCGCGGGCCAGATCACGCGACTGTTCCGCTTCGCCGACGACACCGTGATTCGCACGCGACGAGGTGCTGCCGAACTGGTGGGCGCTGGCTGCGGCGCGAGTCGCGGCGCTGACACACGCCGGTGTTCTCGCGAACGCCCTACTCCACGCATATTCGGAAGCGCAGCGAGAAGCTCGGGTCGGGCGTCGCGGTGTCGGCGACGAAGATGCCCTTGGGATTCACGCGCACGTTCGTGACTGCGGCGTCGCAGCCGTCGGCGCCGGGCGCCGGCACATAAGTCCAAGTCGTGCCGCCGTCGTTCGAGAACGAGGTGTCGTCCGCCCCCGAGACGAGCGATGTGAACGTGAACGTGAGACCGCTGGCGGTCGCGCCGTTCGCGAACGCGATCGGGCCGGAGCCTGCGATGCCGAGATCGAGTGCGCGGAAGGACGTGTTCGCGGGGATGGCGTCGAACACGAGGATCGAATTGTTATCGGCAGCGCCGCCCGCGTTGCTGGTGGTGATGCCGTATTCGACGATGCTGGCCGGGATGCGCTTCTGCGAGCCGAGCGGCGTGCACGAGGCGGAGTCGCCAGGCGTCGTGCAATTCACGGGATCCGTGATCGCGCTCGAAGTCTTGGTAACAGTGAAGCTCGGGAACCCTGTGGCGATCACAAAGGCCGAGAACTCGGAGGTGTTGCCGCCGAGCTGCGCGGTGGCCGTGAGCCGCGTTCCCGCCGCGACGCCGCTCGGCGTCGGCACGCTGAACGCGAAGCGCGTGGTCGTGTCCGTGCCCTGCACCACGCCGTTGATTGCGCCGGGGCCGTACGTGCTCGAAGTCGCGTCGGTGTCAGCGCCCGAGCCTTCGCTCGCGGTGAACTTGTAGGTCTGGCCTTCGCCGAAGCCGCTCGCGTCGGCGGCGGCAACGAAGAACTCGATCAGTGAAAGCGGACGCGCCCAACCTGTTACGACCAGATTCCCGCCGCTGATCGTCGCCGACTCGATCACCGGAAAGTTCAGCAGGCCGTTCGGGCCGGCATCGGCGTCGCCCGCGTCGTTCAACGAAACGCCTTGCGGAGGCATGTAAGTGTTCGGGTCGACGCCGCGCGGATCGAGGTCGATGCCCAGGCCCGTGGCGATGCCGTTCGCGAAGATGCTGTTCTGCGAGAGCACGATGCCGGAGGCCGTCTCGACGATCACGCCGGGGCCGCCGCTCGCAGTCACGATGTTGTTACTGAAGTTGATCGCGGTCGCGCCGCCCAGGCTGTAGAAGGCGACGTTCAGCGCTTCCGTGCTGGGAACGCCGGCGCTGTCGAAGCCGTTCGTGGTCAGCGTGTTGTCGCTGACCGTGCCCGTGACCGAGCCGGCGCCGAAGCCGAACTCGAGGCCACCGCCGCGTTGGTTTTTCGAAAGGTTGTATCGAACGGTGATGTTCGTCGCGGAGTTGATGAACAAGATGCCGTCGAAGGTGTTTGTCTGGCCGCCGCCCGGCGCGCCCGTGAGCGAATCGACCTCGTTGTATTCCACGATTGCGTTCGCGCCCGCGGCATCGCCGCGAATTCCGCTGTTGTTCACCTTGACGTAGTTGTGCGCGATCGTGATCCCGCTGCCGGCCCCAGCGGTGACTCCGTAATTGGCGCTGTAGGCCGTTCCGACCGTGCCATCGGCGCGAATGCCGACGAGCGAATCGCGCACCTGGCTGTTGTTTCCCGAAACGGCGAGCCCGCCGCTCTCGACGGCGAGCCCGCGCAGGATCACAGCCGTGCCAGTACCGCTCACTTGCGTGGCCGCTGCGTTGATCACGACCTCGGGGCGATCGAACTGCGCAAGCGCGACCGCGTTCGTGCCGACCGTACCGCCAGTTCCCACCTGCCCGACGTTCGTCTCTGCGCCGCCGGCCGTCGCGCGCACGTTCGCGGTCTGCGTGCGCCCGTCGAGGCTCGTGTTCGCGCCTGTTATTGCCGGCAGCGCACTCGCGAGCGTGATCCGCGCCGCGCCGGCATTCGCACCGGCTGCAGTGAGTTGATTCGCGTAGCCCGCGTTTTGCCCCGGGTTCGCGACGCCGTTCGGGATCATGAAGATCGAGGTCTCGCGCCCGGCGGTCTGGCCGACCTGTGCGAGCCCCGCCTCGCCCGTGATCGCGTTCGCGTTCGTGACGAATTGGCGAAGCGAGCCTTGGCCGGTGTTGTTGACGTTCACGATCGTGTCGAAGTTGAAGCCGAAATCGACGCCTGCGACCGTCGTACCGGCAGCCGCAAGCACCACCGTCGTAATCGATTGCGGGGTGGTCGTCGGCGTCGTGAGCGACGCGAGCGTCGTGCCCCCGTTGCCGTTCACCGAGTCGAGCAGCGTTGGGACCTGCCCCCCGACGCGATCCGTGACCGCCACCGCGGCGCCGGTCGCCGCGTTCGTACGAAACGTCTGCACGGGAATGCACGTGCCCGCAGCGCAGCCGCCTCCGCGAGCCGACGCGATGCTTCGATTCGCCGCTCGCACCGTGTACGTGCCTGCTGCGAGTCCGGCGAACGAGAACGTGCCGCCCGCGATCGTGTTCTGATTCGAGACGAACGTGCCCGCAGCGTTGTAGAGCTCCATGCGAACGGCCGGCATTACGGTGCCGCCGGAGGCCGCGAGCGTGCGGCCCGCGCCGCCTCCGTAATTGCGGTCGTCGAAGACGGTGCCGTTGATCGTTGCGGGTCGCGCGCTACTCGCCGCGAACAGCGCGATGAAAAGCGCGCTGACGCACGTGAAGCGAGCGCGCCCGAAGGACAGTCTTCGACCTTGTGCGCTCTGCCGCATGACTCCCTCTGCGGCAGAACTGCGCAAGAACTTCAGCCCAGCTGCGCACTCCTGAGCCCGTGCCGCAGGGGCGGACGCGCCCCCGTCTCAGCCCTGCTCGCTCTTGCCAGCCGATCGCCCGTCCACGAGTGCCAGCTCTTCCTCGAACCACTCGTTCGCGCGCTTCACACTCGGGTCGCGCGCCTGCTCGCTCTTCCGCAGCTCCACGCGCCGAATCTTCCCGCTGATCGTCTTCGGCAGCTCCGCGAACTCGAGCCGGCGGATGCGCTTGTAGGGCGCGAGCTTGTTACGCAGAAACGCGAACACGTCCTCGGCCAGTTCGCGGCTCGGCGCGAAGCCCGCGCGCGTCGTCACGAACGCCTTCGGCACCGCGAGCCGCAGCGCGTCCGGGCTGGGGACCACCGCGGCCTCGGCGATCGCGGGGTGCTCGATCAGCACACTCTCGAGCTCGAACGGGCTGATGCGATAATCGCTGGCCTTGAAGACGTCGTCCGCGCGGCCGACGTAGGTGATGTAGCCGTCGGGGTCGATGCTGGCGGTGTCGCCGGTGTGGTAGTGGCCGTGGAGCATTGCCTCTGCGGTCTTCGCGGCGTCGTCCGTGTAGCCAACCATTAGGCCCAGCGGGCGCGGCTCGAGCGCGAGGCAGATCTCGCCTTCGGTCTGCTGCGCGCCATCGGCATCGAGCAGGCGCACCTGATAACCCGGCAGCGGGCGGCCCATCGAGCCGGGCTTCACGGGTTGGCCGGGCGTATTGCCGATCTGCGCGGTGGTCTCGGTTTGGCCGAAGCCGTCGCGAATCGTGAGCCCCCAGGCGCGGCGGATCTGCTCGATTACTTCGGGGTTGAGCGGCTCGCCAGCCCCAATCACTTCGCGGAGTCTGAGCGCGTGGCTCGCGAGATCGGGCGCTTGGATCAGCATGCGCCAGACCGTGGGCGGTGCGCAGAGCGTGGTGACGCCGTGCTGCGCGAGCACGCCGAGCATCGCTTTCGCGTCGAAGCGCGCGTAGTTGTAGAGGAACACCGTGGCGCCCGCGTTCCAGGGCGCGAAGAAACAGCTCCAGGCGTGCTTCGCCCAGCCCGGCGAAGAGATGTTCAGATGCACGTCGCCGGGCATTAGGCCGATCCAGTACATCGTCGCGAGATGCCCGACCGGGTAGCTCACGTGGGTGTGCAGCACGAGCTTCGGCTTCGAGGTGGTGCCCGAAGTGAAGTAGAGCAGCAGCGGATCGCTGGCGCGCGTCGGGGCGTCGGGAGTGAAACTCGTTGGGGACGCCTCCGCTTCGGCGAAGCTGCGCCAGCCGCGCGCCTCGCCGCCGACGACGGTTCTCGTGTACGCGCCCGGCGCCTGCTCGAACTTCGCCGCGTGGGATGCGCCCGCGACCACATGCTTCACTTGCCCGCGCTCGAGGCGATCGCGCAGATCGTCCGCCGCCAGCAGCGTGCTCGCCGGAATCATTACGGCGCCGAGCTTCATGCACGCCAGCATCGTCTCCCAGAGCGGCACCTCGTTGCCGAGCATGAGCAACACGCGCTCGCCGCGCGCGACGCCGAGGCCGCGCAGGAAGTTCGCGACCTGGTTGCTGCGCGCGGAGAGTTCCCCGAACGAGCGCTTCTCCTCCGCGCCGCTCTCCTCCACCACGTGCAGCCCAGTGCGCGTGTTGCCTGCGGCCATCGCGTCGAAGTAATCGAGCGCCCAGTTGAAGTGCGTGAGCGCAGGCCAACGAAAACCGCGCACGGCCGCCTCGTAATCGGTGCGCTCGGCAAGCAGGAAATCGCGCGCCTTCAGAAACTCTCGTAACTCGCTCACTGAGCCTCCTCCGCCTCACCGAGATGGGTGCGGCCCGCCAGCGCATCGTGCCCCGCCGCCGCCGCGGGTTCAGGCGCGAGCTTCGAGACGAGCACGCCGACCGCGAACGAGAGCGGAATCGTAATCAGTGCGGGGTTTCGCAGCGGGAACCAGGCGCTCGTGCCCCCGAGCACGTCGATCTGCACGGTCGGCGAGAGTGCGATCAAGCCGAGCGCAAAGGTCGTGCCGACCGCGATGCTCGCGACGGCGCCCGCGGTGGTGAAGCCGCGCCAGAAGATCGCGAGCACGAGCGCCGGGAAGTTCGCGCTGGCCGCGATCGCAAACGCCAGCGCCACCATGAACGCGACGTTCTGGCCTTTGAACGAGATGCCGAGCGCGATCGCGACCACGCCGAGCGCGACCGTCGCGATGCGCGCCACTGCGAGTTCTTCCGCGCTGTCGCCCTTGCCGCGCCGCACGACGTGCACCCAGAGATCGTGCGAGAGCGCGGCGGCGCCCGAAAGCGTTAGGCCCGCGACCACCGCGAGGATCGTTGCGAACGCGACGGCGGAGATGAAGCCGAGGAACGGCGTGCCGCCGAGGAGTTCCGCGAGCAGCGGCGCCGCGAGGTTGCCGCCGGGATCGGCCGCGCGAATCGCTTCGGGGCCTACCAGCACCATCGCGCCGAAGCCGAGCACGAAGGTCATTAGGTAGAAGAAGCCGATCAGGCCGGTGGCGTAGAACACGCTGGTGCGCGCGGCGCGCGCGTCGGGCACGGTGTAGAAGCGCATTAATATGTGCGGCAGGCCTGCGGTGCCGAACATCAGTGCGAGGCCGAGCGAAACGGCTTCGAGCGGGTTCGAGACGAGCTTGCCGGGCGCGAGCACGGCGTCCCCATATTGCGCTGCCGCGGCGGCGAACAGCGCGGCCGGGTTGAACGCGAAGCGCGCGAGCACGAGCCCAGCGAGCAGCGTCGCGCCGGCGAGCAGCAAGCCGGCCTTCACGATCTGCACCCAGGTGGTCGCGATCATGCCGCCGAACAGGACGTAGGTGATCATGGCGGCGCCCGTCAGCGCGACCGCGGTTTCGTAGGAGAGGCCGAATAACAGCTTGACCAGGCTGCCCGCGCCGACCATCTGGGCAATTAGGTAGAACGTGACGGTCGCCAGCGTTCCGCAGG
>JANNRF010000361.1:0-12782 GCA_031401135.1 Deltaproteobacteria bacterium
GGCCGAGCTTCACCTCGGGCGAGTGGATGTAGATCCAGTTGTCAGGGAACAGCGCGGGCTTGTTCACGATCAGCACGACGGTCAGGTAGTCGCGGTAACGAAGCTGGCCGGCCGCCGCGAGCACCTCCGCCGGCGGCAGCGGGTCCATCGCGCGCAGCAGCGTCTGCACCGGCATCGAGGAGAGGAAGTTCTCGCCTGTCACCTCGCGCACGCCGCCGCTCGGATCCCGCACCAGCAGCGAAGTCACGCGCTTGCCGTCGTGCAGGATCGACTCGACGCGGTGATGCAGGTGCGTCTCGATGCCCTTGCCCGCGAGCCGCCGCGCGGCCGTCTCCCACATCTGCCCGGGCCCGAGCCGCGGGTAGTGGAACTCCTCGATCAGCGTCGTAATCACTTCGCCTTCGGCGTTGAGCCGCGCGCCGAGCAGCGCGTTCTTCACGGCGGAGACGAGGTCGAGGTTCTTGATGCGCTGCGCCGCCCAATCCGCGTTGATCTCGGTGCAGGGCATGCCCCAGACTTTTTCGGTGTAGGTCTCGAAGAAAATCTCGAACAGCCGGCTGCCGAAGCGGTTGCTGACCCACTGCTTGAAGTTGCGCTCTTCCTTGTGCGGGAACGCCTGCGCCCACAGGTACGAGAGCCCGATCCGCACCGCCTCGATGGGGCCGAGCCCGAGCAGCGCGTTCATCGGCTTCAGCGGGTAATCGAAGAACTTGCCGTCGTAATAGATCCGCGAGAGCCGCGGCCGCACCATGAAATCTTCGTCGAGGATCTCGACCCAGAGCTTCTGGACGAGCTCGACCTTCGTGAAGAAGCGGTGGCCGCCGATGTCGAAGCGGTAGCCCTTATACTCGTCGGTTCGGGAGATGCCCCCGACGATGCCGTCCTGTTCGAACACGACGGCGCGCTTGCCGGCCTTCGCCAGCTGCCACGCCGCGGTCAGCCCGGCCGGCCCCGCCCCGATGATCACGCAGTCCATCTCGATCCTTCGCCGCTGAGTGCAGGAGACCGACTCAAGAGTGGACGGGTCGCCCGGCCGCCGCTGCATCCGCACCCACTTCGTTGCGCTCCTTAGGCCGTAGCGAGAGCTACGGCGGAGGAGCGCGCCTCGTTGGTGCGGCGCATCGGCACCCGTGCTCAGCCGTCGATCTTGAGTCGGTCTCCCAGCCGGTGAGTGAGCGGTTCGCGCTCTTGTGTGACGCGGAAAGCGCTCGGAGCTTTGCGGCAGGCCCGCAATGAGCCTGAAGCGACGTTCACCCGGCTGTGCGTGGGATATTTCCGTCACGACGGGCGGCCGATGTTCACTCACAATCCACGAACTGGGAGGCCGAGTTGCCGCGCAGGCTGCGCATTGGGATCGATGGAACGTGCCTCGGCTCCGGCCGCGGCTACGGGCGCTTCCTGCGCGAACTCCTGCCGCCGCTGCTCGCGCAGGCGGGCTCGCACGAATACCTGCTGTTCGTTGACGCTGAAACGGCAGCGCGCGTCACGCTTCCGGACATGCCCGTGCTTCGCCTCGAAACCGCCGTCAGCCAAGCCGACGCCGCCTCCGCCCGCGGCAGCCGCAGCCCGCGAGACCTGTTGAGAATGGGCAGCGGCGTCGCCCGCGAGCGCCTCGACGCCTTCTACTTCCCATCCATCTACAGCTATTTCCCGCTGCCGCGCCGGCTACCTATGGCCGTCGCGATTCACGACACCATCCCCGAGCGCCACGGCAAGATCGTGTTCCCGAGCTGGCATAACCGCGCGCTCTGGTGGGCGAAATCCCGCGCGGCGCGCTTTCAGGCGCGCACGATCGTGACCGTCTCGGAGTACGCGCGGCGCCAGATCGCAGAGACGTTCGCGATGCCGGCGGAGCGCATCTTCGTGACACCCGAGGCGCCGAGCCCCGCGTTCTCGCCCGTCGCCGATGCGCGCGCGGCGGCTGCGAAAGCGCTCGCGGCCCGCGGCATTCCGGACGATCCGTACTTCGTGTACGTCGGCGGCTTCAACCCCCACAAGAATGTCACCGGCATGCTGCGCGCATTCGCGGAAGCCAGCGCCGGCACGCGCGCGCGGCTGGTGCTGGTGGGCGATTACCTGGGGGACGTGTTCCACAACGATCTCGCGAACATCCACGCCGAGATCGCGCGCGGCGGAATCGGCGAGCGCGTTCACTGGACCGGCTTCGTGCCCGACGACGAGCTGCGCTTCCTGTATGCCGGCGCGCTTGCGGCCGTGCTGCCCGCGTTCGAGGAAGGCTTCGGCCTGCCCGCGGTCGAGGCCGCCGCGTGCGGAACGCCGTGCATTGCGACGCGCGAGAGCCCGCTGCCGGAAGTGCTCGCGGGCGGCGGCTTCTTCTTCGACCCGCACGACGGCGCGCAGCTCGCCGAAGGCTTGCGCCGCGCGCTCGGCGCTCCCGACGAACGCGCGGGCTGGGCGCGCGCTGCACGCGAGAGAGCCGCGCTGCTCTCGTGGGATGTGACCGCGCGCGCAACGCACGAAGCGCTCGAGGCGACCGCGCAGTGAGCACGCTTCGCGTAACCCCGCCCCGCCAAGCGGCTCAGCGGCGGCGCGCAGCGCCGTCCGCTGCAGCAGCTCACCACCCGCGCTCGCGACGACCGGGCTTCATTCCGAACCGCCGGCAGCTCCCCTGATGCGCTTCGCGATGCTCACGACGTTCTACCCGCCCCATCATTTTGGAGGCGACGCGATCTTCATCAAGCGCCTGGTGCACTCGCTCGCGCGACGCGGCCACGAGGTGGAGGTGATCCACGACGTCGATGCCTTCCGCGTGCTGGCGCCGGAGCGCGTGGTGAACGCCGAACTGCAGCCGCCGGGCGTGACGGTGCACGCACTCGAGAGCGCCAGCCGCGCGGGCGGCTTCCTCTCGACCTTCGCCACCCAGCAACTCGGCCGCCCCTTGGTTCACGGCGCGCGCATCCGCGAGATCCTCGCGCGCGGGCGTTTCGACGTCGTGCACTTCCATAACATCTCGCTGGTCGGCGGCCCCGGCATTCTCGGCTTCGGCCCCGCCAGCGCGGTGAAGCTGTACATGGCCCACGAGCATTGGCTGGTGTGCCCGACGCACGTGCTTTGGCGCCACAACCGCGAGCGCTGCGACGAGCGCCAGTGCCTGCGCTGCGTTCTGCGCCACAGACGCCCGCCGCAACTTTGGCGCTACACGGGCCTGCTCGAGCGCGAAGCCGCGAACGTCGACGTGTTCTACTCGCCCTCACGTTTCAGCGCCGAGAAGCACAAACAGTTCGGCTTCGAGCGCGAGCTGGAGGTGATCCCGTACTTCCTGCCCGATCTCGATTCCGGGGCCGAACAGCCCGAGCCTCTCGCGAGCCGCCCGAGCGAGCGCGATTTCTTCCTGTTCGTGGGCCGCCTCGAAAAGATCAAAGGCCTGCATGAGGTAATTCCGCTCTTCAACGGCGATCTCGGCGAGGAGCTCTGGATCGTCGGCGCCGGCGACTACGAGGCGGAGCTGCGAGCGCTCGCCGCCGGCCGCCCGCGCGTGCGCTTCCTCGGCGCGCGCTCGCCCGAGCAGCTGCGCAGCCTCTACGCCCAGGCGCTGGCGGTGGTCGTGCCCTCGGTTTGTTATGAAACATTCGGGATCATCCTGCTCGAAGCGTTCCGCGAGGGCACGCCCGTGGTGGCGCGCCGGCTCGGCCCGTTCACCGAGATCGTGGAAGGCAGTGGGGGCGGCCTGTTGTTCGAGACCGAGGACGAGCTGAAGCTCGCGCTGGCCGTGCTCGCGAGCGACCCTTCGCTCCGCCGCGAACTCGGCGCCGCAGGCCACCGCGCGCTCCTCGCGAACTGGACCGAGAGCGTGGTGTTGAAGAAGTACTTCGAGGTGATCCGGCGGGTAGCCGAGAAGAAGAACCCGAATCTGGCCGCGCAGTTGGACGCACAGGCCGCAAGCGGCGCCTCGCCGCGCGCAGCGAGCTGAAGACGAGCGAAGTCAAACGAACAGGAGATTGCATGCGAGCGTTCATCACGGGCGGAGCCGGTTTCATCGGCTCGCACCTGGCCGAGAAATTAATCGCGGAAGGCGGCGAGGTGTGGATCCTCGACGACCTCTCGACCGGCGCGATGCGCAACCTCGACGCACTGATCGAGAACCCGCTCTTTCACTACCGGGTCGGCTCGGTGACGAACGAGGAACTGGTCTCGTCGCTCGTCGATCGCGCAGATGTGGTGTTCCACCTGGCTGCGGCGGTCGGCGTGAAGCTGATCGTCGAGCGTCCCACCCACACGATCGAGACGAACGTGCGCGGAGCTGAGGTGGTGCTCCAGGCCGCCGCGAAGAAGGGCAAGCTCACTTTCATCGCCTCGACCTCCGAGGTCTACGGCAAAGGCGTGAAGCTGCCGTTCTCGGAGGAAGACGATCTGCTGTTCGGCTCGACCACGAAATCGCGCTGGGCCTACGCGTGCTCGAAGGCGATCGACGAGTACCTGGCGCTCGCGTACTTCCGCGAGCGCAAGCTGCCCGTCGTGATTACGCGCTTCTTCAACACCGTGGGCCCGCGCCAGGTCGGGCGTTACGGCATGGTGCTGCCGACCTTCGTGCGCCAAGGCCTCGCGGGCGAAGACATCACCGTGTTCGGCAGCGGCGAGCAGCGCCGCTGTTTCGGCTACGTCACCGAAGTGGTCGAGTGCCTGGTGCGGCTGGCGAAGACGAAGAGCGCGATCGGCAACGTGTTCAACATCGGAAACGACCACGAGATCTCGATCAACGGGCTCGCGGAACTCGTTAGGCAGAAGACCGGCGGACGCTCGAAGATCGTGCACGTCGGCTATGAGGACGCGTACCCGGAAGGCTTCGAGGACATGGAGCGCCGCATCCCGAACGTGTCGAAGCTGGTGAACGCGATCGGCTATCGACCCGCGATGAGAGTGGAAGAGATCACCGACCGCGTGATTGCGGCGATGCGCGCGAACGGCGAATGAACGTGGCGGCGGGCGCGAAGATTCCGTTCAGCGTGGTGATCCCCGCCTTCAACGAAGAAGCCGGCATCGTGCCCACGCTGCGCGAGCTGCGCGAAGTGCTCGCGGGGCTCGACTACGAAATCGTGGTGGTGGACGACGGCTCGCAGGACCGCACCGCGGAGCTCGCGCTCCGCGAGGGTGTGACCGTGATCCAGCAACCGATGAACCGCGGCTACGGCGCTTCGCTGAAGACCGGCATCCGGCGCGCCAAACACGACGTGATCGTAATAACCGACGCCGATGGCACCTACCCCGCCAGCGCGATTCCGGCGCTGGTCGCGGGCTGCGAAGTGTTCGAGATGGTGGTTGGCGCGCGCGTCGGCGCGAACGTCGCGATCCCGCTGGTGCGCCGCCCGGCGAAGTGGGTGCTCGGCAAGCTCGCGAGCTACCTCGCGGGCCGCCCGATCCCCGACCTTAATTCTGGCCTGCGCGCGATGCGCCGCGAACTCGTGCAGCGCTACGAGCATCTGCTGCCCTCGGGCTTCTCGTTCACCACCACGATCACGCTCTCGGCGCTGTGTCGCGATCATCTGGTGCGCTTCGACCCGATCGATTATCGGGCGCGCGAGGGCCAGTCGAAAATTCGGGCGCGCCACGCCTTCGACTTCTTGTTGCTGATCTTGCGCACGACCGTCTACTTCAACCCACTGAAGATCTTCCTGCCGCTGTCGGGCCTGTTCTTCGCGCTCGGCACAGCGAAGTTCATCTACGACTTAACACTCGAGAATCTCTCGGAGAGCGCGATCTTCGCTTGGCTCACGAGTGTGCTGCTGCTGGCGGTGGGCATGCTCTCGGATCAGCTCTCCCGCATCGCCTCGCGGTCGAGCGCGCCGTGACGCGCGTGGCGGTGCTCGGCGGCGGCCCCGCAGGCGTGGGCGCTGCCTACGCGCTCGCGCGCCGCGGCGTGGACGTGACCCTGGTCGAGCAGCGCGAAAGCGTCGGCGGCAACTCGGGCAGCTTCGAGATCGACGGGCTGCGCGCCGATTACGGCAGCCATCGCCTGCATCCTGCGAGCGACGCCGAAGTGCTCGCGCTGATCCGCGATCGATTAGGCGCAGACCTGCTGACGCGCCCGCGCCACGGCCGCATCCGCCTGCTCGGGCGCTGGATCCACTTCCCACTGCGCGCGGGCGATCTCGCGCTGCGCACTCATCCGGCGTTCGGCGCAGGCGTCGCGCTCGATCTCGCCGCGAAATTGTTGCCGCGCGGCGCAGCAGCGGGCGAAGAGAGCTTCGCGAGCGTGCTGCGGCGCGGCCTCGGCCGCACGATCTGCGACGAGTTCTACTTCCCGTACGCGCGCAAAGTGTGGGGCCTCGAACCGGAACAGATGTCCCCGATTCAGGCGCGCCGGCGCGTCTCGTCAGGCTCGATCGGCAAGATGCTGAAGCGGCTCCTGCCCGGCGGCGGAAGCGGCGGCGGCGCCAGCACCAAGGGCGTCTTCTACTACCCGCGCGGCGGCTTCGGGCAGATCAGCGAGGCATTCGCGAGCGGCGCGCTCGAACACGGCGCGCGCCTAATGCTCGGCAGCACCGTGACCAAGCTCGAACTCGGCGCGAGCGCGCAGCGTGTTTCGCTCGAGAGTGGCGGCGAGCGGCCGACGGCTGCGCGCAGCGAGCCGCAGGCGAGCGGAGATCATCAGGCTGGCAAGTGCAGCATCGAGGCCGACTACGTCTGGTCAACGCTGCCGATCCCGCTGCTCGCGCGCGTCTGCGAACCCAAGGCGCCGGCGGACGTGATTGCGGCCGCCCGCTCGCTGCGCTTCCGCGCGATGCTGCTCGTCTACCTAGTGCTCGATGCAGATCAGTTCAGCGAGTACGACGCGCACTATTTCCCCGGCTCGGATCTGCGCATCACGCGGCTCTCGGAGCCTAAGAACTACGCCGCACTCACGGAGCCGCGCGGCACGACCGTGCTATGCGCGGAACTGCCGTGCCAGACCGAAGACGCGGTCTGGACGATGAGCGAGACCGAACTAGGCGCGTTGGTGGCGGAGGATCTCGCGCGCGCCGGCATTCCGCTGCGCGCGAAAGTACGCCGCGTCGCCGTGAAGCGGCTCTCGCACGCCTATCCGCTCTACCCGATCGGCTACGAGCAGCACTTCGCCGCGCTCGACCGCTGGGCGGAGGGCCTGCCGCGCGTGCTCAGCTTCGGGCGCCAGGGCCTGTTCGCCCACGACAACACCCACCACGCGCTCTACATGGCGCTGTGCGCGTCGCGCTGTCTCGGCGACGATGGCCGGTGGGACGACGCGCAGTGGCAACAGCATCGCCGCGTGTTCGAGACGCACGTCGTCGAGGACTGAGCATCGCGTGAGTTCCGAGAGCGCACCGAGAACGCACAACGATGGCCGAGGCAATCACCGCCGGGCCCTCGGCATCGCCCTGCGCGCGCTCGGTACGCTCGCGATTTTCGCCGCGCTGTTCTGGAAGCTGCCCGCAGCCGACGTGTGGGATGCGATGTCGCGCACGGGCTGGGCACGCTGGCTCGCCGTAATGCCTCTGTTCGCGCTCGCGCACGTCGTGGCGGCCAGCAAGTGGCGGATGCTGGTGCGCGCCGCGGGCGTGCCGCTCGGTTTCGCGACCGCGCTGCGTGCTCACGCCGCTGGCCTGTTCGCGAACATCTGGCTGCCGTCCATTATTGGCGGCGATGTCGTGCGCGCCGGCCTGGTCGCGCGTGCGCATGGGGGCCTCGCCGTGCCCGCGATCGCGGGCATCGCGGATCGCGCGCTCGATCTCGCGGCGCTGCTCACGCTCGCGGCGTTCGGCGCGCTGCTCGCGCCCGCGAGCGCGCTCGGCAGCGCAACGCCACTGCTGCGCGGCGCGGCCATCGCGCTCGCGCTCGGCGGCGCAGCCGCGCTCGCCGCGCTGAACGCCCTCGATCCGGCGCGCCTCCCGCAGCGCCTGCGCCGGCCGGCGGTGCGCGCGCGCGAAGTATTGGGCGCCCTCGCCCGCCAGCCTGCGCGCGCGGCGACCGCGCTCGGCGCCTCGCTGCTCGTGCAGGGCTCGCTGGTCGCGCTCAACGCCTGGCTCGGCGCCGCGATCGGAGTCGCGCCCGGTGCGGCAGGGTGGCTGCTGGCGTGGCCGCTAGCGAAGATCGTCGCGATGGCGCCGATCAGCCTCGGCGGGCTCGGTGTGCGCGAGACCGCGCTCGCGAGCTTGCTGGCGCCCTTCGGTGTGCCGGCTACGACGGCGGTGGCGCAAGGCCTCGTCTGGCAGAGCGTGCTGTTCGGGTTCGGCGTCGTTGCGGGCGCCTGGGCTTGGCTCGGACGCCGCCGAGAACCCCAATAACTCGCGCCGTGCACGCGAGCGCACGCGCAGATCAGGCGTGCCGCTCGCGCGCCCAGAGTCCAACCCCGAGCGCGATCGCGGCGCTCGCCGCAGCGAGCGTGAACATCACGGCGCTCGCGCCGAAGGCGCCGCCCGCCGCGCCCGCGAGCCATGGCAGCGCGCCGCCGCCCACCGAGCCGAACGCAACCACGAGCGCGAGCGCCGTCGCGCGCCGCAGCGGCGCCGCATCCCCGGAGAGGACGACCAACACCGGGAAGACCGCGCCGAGTGCGCAGCCGATCGCCGCGCTCCAAAGCACGAGCGCTGGCACGAAGCCCGCGCCGCCGAGCGCGAGCAGCAACGCAGCGATTAGGCTCCCGAGCACGAGCTCGCGCGCGCGCGCCGGCAGTGCGAGCCGCGCGAACGCGATGCGCGCGACGAACAGACCCGCCCAGAAGCCCGAGATCGCGAGCGAGCCCGCCGCCGCGCTCTCGCCGCGCGCGCTCGCGAAGGCGGGCAGCAGCGCGGAGAAGGCGGCTTCGATGCCGACGTACGCGCAGCTCGCGAGCGCGAGGGGCGCGAGCAGGCGCAGCGGTAGCGGCGCAGCCGCGCCCGCGAGCGACCCGGCGCTCGCGGGCATCGGGAAGCGCGCCCGCGCGCCGCACACGGCGACCCCGAGAAAGCCAATCGCAAGCACTGACAGCAGCCGCGACCAACCGAGCGTGCGGGCTGCGCCCGCGAGCGCCGGCGCCCCGAGCGCGGCACCGAGCGTCGCCGCCGCGTGCGCGAGGCTGAGCCGCGCCGCCGCGCGCTCGGGCTGCGATTCGGGCACGGCGGCGTTGAGCACGGTCTCGTAACAACCCGCGGCCGCGCCCAGCACGCCGAGCGCGAGCACGAGCTGCGTGAAGCTCGAAGCAAACGCCGCCGCGCCGAGCGCCGCGCAACAGCCGAGCGCGGCCACCACGAACAGCGCGCGGCGCGGCAGGCGATCCGCGAGCGGGCCACTCCCGAGTACGCCCAGACCGATCCCAATCATCAGTGCCGACGCGACCGCGCCGCTCTGCGCGAGGTCGAGCTGAAAGGCCGCGGCGAACTCGCCGAACAGCGCGCCCGGCAGCACCAGCAGCGCGCCAAACAAGAAGAACGCGAGCAGTGCGAGCGGCATCACGGACATGACGTGCGCGGCACGATACGCAATTGTTGGGGCGCAAAAGCAAGGAGAGAAATCCAGTGCCGCAGCGAACTTTCGATCGGCGCACGCCGAGACTCTCACGCCACACTGCTTGCGCCCTGGTTGGCGCGCTCGCGCTTTCACTCGCGTGCACGACGGTCGTGAACCCGGTCACCGGCGAGCGCGAGTACACGACGATGTCGCCGCAGCAGGAAGTGAAGATCGGCCAGCAGGCGGCGGCCGAGGTCGAGCAGCAGTTGGGGCACGTCGATGACGCCAAGCTGCAGGCCTACGTGGCGCAGATCGGCGAGCGCCTCGCGCAGTTCTCGCCGCGCCGCGACGTGGCCTATGCGTTTCACGCCGTCGAGATGGAGGAGACCAACGCCTTCGCGCTGCCCGGCGGTTACGTCTACGTCTCGCGCGGCCTGCTCGCGCTCGCGAACTCCGAGGACGAGCTCGCGGGGGTGATCGGTCACGAGATCGGGCACGTCGCCGCGCGCCACAGCGCACAGCGCCAGACGCGCGGGCAGCTGGCAGGCATCGGCAGCGCGATCGCGACGATCGGCGCCGCGATCCTCGGCGGCGGCGAACTCGCACAGAGCGTCGGGCAACTCTCGCAGACCGCGGGCCAGGGCTGGCTCGCGAACTACAGCCGCGATCAAGAGCGCCAGTCCGACGAGATCGGCCAGAAGCTCGCGGCGGAGGCCGGCTACGACCCTGCGGGCATCGCGCGTTTCCTCGGTGCGCTCGGCAAGGAAGAAGAACTTCGCACGGGCGAGAAGCGCAAGACGGGCTTTCTCGATTCGCACCCGAGCAGCGAGGAACGCGTGCGCGGCGCGATTGCGCGCGCTGGAAGCTTCACACGCGCCGCGGCGGCGCCGATCGCGAAAGACCACAACGATTTTGTGCGCCGCTTCGACGGCTTGTTAGTGGGACCGGCTCCCGCGCAGGGCATCTTCCGGGAGAGCACGTTCCTGCATCCAGACCTCGATTTCGCGCTGGTCTTTCCGCGCGGCTGGCAGACGCAGAACTCGCCCCAGGCCGTGATGGCGAAGCCGCTCGAGGGCAACGCGCTGATCGCGTTTCTCGGCTTGCCCGCGAGTGAAGGCACGGACCCGCGCGCTGCGGCGCGCAAGGCGCTCAGCGACGCGGCGCAGCAGAACCTGCCCGCGGAAGACGGCGGTGCGGTGCGCGTGGGCGCCGCGCGCGGCCAGCGCGTGCGCGTACAGCTGACCGGCGGCCAGCTCGTCGAGCGCGACTACTTCGTCCACGGCGGTGCGCTGTTCGCGATTCAAACGATGGCGTTGCAGACCGAGAGCGACGCATGGGGCGACGCCTTCGATCGCACGCGCGCGAGTTTCCGCAAGCTGAGTGATGACGACCGCGCGCTGATCGTGGAGACGCGCATCGCGCTAGTGGCAGCGAAGCAAGGCGAGACGCTCGAGCAGGTCTCGAAGCGCAGCGGCAACACCTGGAGCGCCGCGCGGACGGCGCTCTTCAACGGCCTGCGCGGCGACGAGCGCCTCGCTGCGGGCTTTCTCGTGAAGATCGCGCGCGAGCGCCCATACGTGAAAGCCGCCGCGACCGCGAGCGAGTGAACGGTTTCACAGCGCGTGCTCGGAGGCGTGGCATGCTCGCGCCGCGCAGGAGGCGCACGCCGTGAAACGAACGCTCGCACTTGTTGCGGTCTTGTCTGCACTCGCCGCCGCGACCGGCGGCCAAGCGCAGACCCCGCCGATCGCCGCCGTCGAGGCGCCGGCACACCGCGTAATTTTGATCGGTGACGCGGGAGGCGAGAACGAGAAGGAACGCGGAATGCTCGGGCCGCTCGGGCGTTGGGTGCGAACGCAGCCGATGCCAACGACCGTCGTGTTCCTGGGCGATAACTACTACCCGAAAGCGAAGGCGATTTCCGACGACAAGATCCGGCCGATCCTCTCGCCGCAAGTGCATGTCGGCGCACGGCCCCGCGACGTGGTCTTTGTGCCGGGCAACCACGATTGGAACGACCACTTCCTGTCGACGCCGGACGCGGGTCGCGTGAAGGCTCTGGCCGACCATGCGAGCAGCGCAGGGGCGCAATGGGTTCCAGCGGATGGCATGGGTCCGGCTGAGCTCGAGCTCGGAGACGCTGTGAGGTTCCGGCTGATCGCAATCGACTCCGAGATGTGGCTTCACGGCGACCCGACCGACGCCGCCCGGGAACTCGGCGAAATGCTGGAATGCGCAGAAAGCTGCCTGCCGACGATCCTGGTTGCGCACCATCCGATCAAGACGGACGGCCAGCACGACGGCTACGCGCGTGGCGTGTCGGTGTTATGGAATTGGCTGAGGCGGATCTGGCACTCGCGGCAGGACACGCATAGCCGGGAGTATCGGAATTACGTCCGGGCCCTCGAGACGGCGATGCAATCGACGGAGGCTTCTCCACGTCCGTTGCTGCTGATCGCCGCGGGCCACGATCATTCGCTTCAAGTGCACCCTGGCCCGCCGTTCTCGGTGGTGAGCGGTAGCGGCGCGAAGCTCACACCGGTGCGCAAGTCGGCCGAAAACTTCGGAAAACGCGGATTCATGACAGTCGATTTCAGCAAGGCGGGGAACGCAACGCTCAACGTCTGGATTTTCGCAGAGCTGCCCGATTGCTATGGATCTTGCTTCGCTAACCCCGTGGCCCCGATTCCGCTGCCGGCGCCCCGAGCGCTAGTCAACTCCGCCCGGTAGCGCGAAGGCGAGCAGCGCGTCGCCCGGCTCGCTCCAGCCGTGGCCGCCCGCCGCGATCACCACGAACTGCTTGCCGTTCTTGCGCAGGCGATAGGTCATCGGCGTCGCGTTCGCGGTGTAGGGCGTGCGGTAGCGCCAGACCTCGCGGCCCGTCTCGGCGACGAAGGCGCGGAAGTACTTGTCAGTCGTGGCGCCGATGAAGACGAGGCCGCCCGCAGTGGCGAGCGTGCCGCCGAGGTTCGGCGCGCCGTCCTTGAACCAGAGCGGGAACGGCGCCTGATCGCGCGTCGTGCCGAGCGTGACCTCCCACTTTTTCGCGCCAGTCGTTAGGTCCACCGCGACCAGCGTGCCCCACGGTGGCGGCACGCACGGCGCGCCGAAGCTCGAGAGCAGCGCGCCGCGCTTCACGCCGTAGGGTGCGCCTGTCTGCGGATACAGCTCGGTCGGGTACTGCACGCTCTTCCAGTCGAGCTGCTCGAACTCTTCGCGCGGCACGAGCTGCGCGACCATCGCCGCGCGCATCAGGTTCACGTACGCGATGCCGCGCGCCTCGTCGATCGCGGCGCCGCCCCAGTTCGGGCCGCCCGCGGTGCCCGGGTAGACAATCGAGCCCTCGCGGGTCGGCGGCGTGAACAGGCCGTCATTGCGAATGC
>JANNRF010000362.1:0-26281 GCA_031401135.1 Deltaproteobacteria bacterium
GCCCTGCACCGAGATCAACGCGGATTGGGCGGCGCAGCGCATCAAGAACCTCGACCTCGTCTCCGCCGTGAAGAACGCGCTGCTCGGCGCGCGGCTCAACGCCGAAGGCGAAGTGATTACAACGCTGATCGAGGAGTTCCATTACCCGCGGCTCGGGCCCGGGCAGATGTGGGAGACGGCGGCGCGGCGGCTCGCGGGCAAGGGCATCGAGACGCACCTGCATCACCGCGTCGAATCGATCCTTCACGATGGTAAGCGCGTGAGGTCGCTGCTGGTGCGCGACCCGAGCGGCGGCGTGCGCGAGGTGACGGGCGAGAACTTCCTCTCCTCGATGCCCGTGCAGACGCTGCTGCGCGCGATGGATCCGCTGCCGCCGGCGGAAGTGCTCGCAGCCGCCGGCCAGCTCCGCTACCGCGACTACCTGACGGTCGTGCTGATCGTGAACAAGCCCGCGCTGTTCCCTGACAACTGGATCTACATCCACTCGCCCGAGGTGAAGCTCGGCCGCATCCAGAACTACAAGAACTGGAGCCCGCACATGGTCGCGGACCCGAGCAAGACCGCGCTCGGGCTCGAGTACTTCGTGCAAGCGGGCGACGAGTATTGGAGCGCCTCCGACGCGGAGCTGATCGAACTCGGCAAACGCGAGACGCAGAAGCTCGGGCTCGCGCAGGCGAGCGATGTCGAGGACGGCTGCGTGATCCGCATGCCGAAGGCCTACCCCGTGTACGACGGCGATTATCAGGGCGCGCTGCAAGTGATCCGCAAGTGGCTCGAGAGCCTGCCGAACCTGCATCTGGTCGGGCGCAACGGCCAGCACCGCTATAACAACCAGGACCACTCGATGGTGACGGCCGTGTACGCGGCCGAGAACATCGTGGCGGGGCGCCAGGTGCGCGATGTCTGGGACGTGAACGTCGATGCCGAGTACCACGAGGAAGTCCGAGCTGGCGAAACGCAGCAGCCGGGCGATCGGTTGGTGCCCGAGCGCGCCCGCGACGCGACGATCGAGGAGCTGATCCGCGACGCCTTCGCGCGCTACGACGCGGTGGCGCTAGGCAGCGCGCTCGGCGCGGTCGCTGGCCTCGGTTTCTTCGCGGCGACCGCGATTCTGCTCCTGCAGGGCGGCGAGAATGTGGGTGCGAACCTGTCGCTGCTCGGGAATTATCTGCTCGGCTTCAAGATGAGCTGGGTCGGCGCGTTCTACGGGCTCGTCGGGACCGGTGCACTCGGCTTCGGCTTCGGCTGGTTGCTCGCGAAGTTGATCAACACGGTGATCGCTGCGGAAGAGCAGCGCATCGTGCGGCGCGCGGAAGAGGCAGCGGTCGATCCGCTGGAGGGGGAGTGATGGCGACCACGGCAATCCAGAGCGAACGGGCGCTGATTCGCGGCGCGGTCGTGCGCATGCGCGCGCGCATCATGGCGACCGTCTTCGGCACGCTCGGGGGCACGGCGGTGTTCCTGGCGACGGCGTGGCTGTTGTTGCGCGGCGGCGACAACGTGGGCCAACACCTAGGCCTGCTCAGGCACTATTTCCCCGGCTACTCGGTGACCTGGCTGGGCGCGTTCGTCGGATTCTTCTGGGGCGCGCTGTTCAGCGCCGCGCTCGGCTTCGCGGTCGCCTGGATCTACAACCAAGTCGTCGAGCGGCGCGCTGATTAGGGTTTGCGGTGCGCGCCATCATCACCTTGCACGGGGTCGATGCGAGCGGCTCGGTGCTCTCGCTCGCGCCGGGGACGCTGCGAGGCTTGATCGCAGGCGTGCGCGCTGCGGGCCACGCGATCGTGCCGCTGCGTGAGCTGCTCGCCTCGACTGCGCCGAAGCAGATCGCGCTTACGTTCGACGACGGGCTCGCGAGCGTTGCCGAACAGGCTCTGCCGGTGCTGCGCGACGCGGGCGCGCTGGCGACGCTGTTCCTCACCACGGGCCATGTCGGTGGCCATAACGACTGGGCGGGTCAACCAAGCTGGGCGCCGAAGCTGCCGATGATGTCGTGGGCGCAGCTGAACTCGCTTGCCGCAGCGGGCTGGGAGATTCAAGCGCACACGGTGCGGCACCTCGATCTGCGCGCGCTGGGCGATGCCGCGCTGAACGACGAGCTGTGCACGGCGAGCGACGAGATCGCGCGCCGCTTCGGGCAGCGCCCGGACCAACTCGCGTTCCCGTACGGTTACTACGACGAGCGCGTGCTCTCGACTGCGCGCAAGCATTACGCCGCGTGCTTCACCACCGAGCTCGCGAGCCTCGACGGTCGCAGCGAGGCCGAGCTCGCGCGCGGCATCCCGCGCCTCGATGCTTACTACTTGCAGCCGGCATGGCTCCAGCGCCGCTTCGGCAGCGCCTCGTTCCGCGGCTACCTCGCGGCGCGCGCGCTGGCGCGCAGGCTGCGCGCGGCGTGACACACAACGATCCGCTCACGATCAGCGCGATCATGCCCGTCTACAACGGGCGCGAGTACCTCGAGCGCTCGCTGCCGCCGCTGCTCGCGATGCTGGCGCGCGGCGAATTGCTCGAGATCGTGGTCGCGGACGACGGCTCGACGGACGGCTCGGGCGATTATTGCCGCGAGCGCGGCGCGCGCGTCGTCACGACCGGTGGGCGCAAAGGCCCCGCGGAGGCGCGCAACGTCGCGAGTAAGCAGGCATGCGGTGACGTGGTCTGGTTCGTAGACGCCGACGTGGTTGCCCACGACGACGTGGCGCGGCAGCTGCGCGCCGCGTTCGCTGCGCCAGACGCGGTTGCGGTGTTCGGCTCCTACGACGACGCGCCGCCGCACCCCGCGTTCGCGAGCCAGTACATGAACCTCCGCCATCACGCCGTGCACCAGCGCAGCCCCGGCGAAGCCTCCACGTTCTGGTCCGGGCTCGGTGCGGTTCGGCGCGAGGCCTTTCTCGCGGTGCGCGGCTACGACGCCGCGCGCTACTTGCAGCCGAGCATCGAGGACATCGAGCTCGGCTATCGGCTGCGCGAACGCGGTGGGCGCATCCTGCTGGTGCCCGAGATGCAAGGCACGCACTTGAAGCGCTGGACGCTGAAGGGCGTGATCGAGACCGACATCCAGATGCGCGCGCTGCCGTGGGCGCGCTTGTTGATGGAGCGCCCCGAGATTCCGTTGCAGCTGAACATCAGCTTGGCGGAGCGTGCGAGAGCGGCGCTGGCAGGCGGTGTGCTCGCTTCGCTCCCGTTTGCCGCCCTCGGGTCGCTGCCGCTCTGGGCGCCGTTCGCGTTGTTCGCGCTCGCGCTCGCCGCGAACCGGAGGCTATTCGCGGTTTTCCGCCGCCGGCGCGGTCTCGGCTTCGCGCTCGCCGCCCTCGCGTTCCACCAGATTCATTATTGCTACGCGGCCGCGGCCTACCTCTACTGCCGCCTGACTCATCAGGTTGCGCCGCGCGCCGCAGCCGGCGCCGAACGCCCGTGAGCGCGGCGCAAACGAAGCCCGCTGCGCTCCCGCTTTGCGTCGACCTCGATGGCACGCTGGTCGCCACCGACACGCTCTGGGAGAGCGCGCTCGCGCTCTTGCGGGCGCAGCCCCTGCGCGCACTCGCGCTGCCGCTCTGGCTAGCGGGCGGGTTGCCCGTGCTGAAGCGGCGGCTCGCCGAGGCGGCGCCGATCGATGTCGCGGCGCTGCCGTACCGCAGCGAAGTACTCGCCTACGCCGCGGAAGCGCGCGCAGCGGGGCGCAGCGTCGTGCTTGTTACGGCCTCGACGCGCGCGGTCGCGGAGCGCGTCGCCGCACACACGGGCGTCTTCGATGCGGTGCTCGCGAGCGACGCCGAGAACCTGAAGGGCGCGCACAAGCGCGACGCGCTCGTAGCACGCTACGGCGTGCGCGGCTTCGAGTACGTCGGCGATGCGCGCATCGACCTCGCGGTCTGGGAAGCCGCGGCGTGCGGCTCGCTGGTGAGCGGCTCGCGCAGCCTGCGCGCCGCGCTCGTCGCGCGCACGCCGCTCGCGCGTGAGTTCGCGGTGGCGCCCGCGGGCCTCGGCGCCTGGCTCCGCCAGCTGCGGGTGCGCCAGTGGTTGAAGAATCTGCTGCTCTTCCTGCCGCTGCTCGCGTCGCATCGCTTCACGGACGCCGCATTGCTCGCCGACGCGACGCTGGCGTTCCTCGCCTTCGGCCTGACGGCATCTGCGGTCTACGTCGCCAACGACCTAATGGATCTTCCGGCGGATCGCGCGCACCCGTTGAAGCGCGCGCGGCCCTTTGCAGCTGGCGCGCTCTCGATTCCCGCCGGCCTCGCCGCGATTCCGCTGCTGCTCGCGGGCGCGTTCGCACTCGCGGCCGCGCTGCCTGCGGCGTTCAGCTTGTCGCTCGCGCTCTATCTCGCCGCGAACGTGCTCTACACGCTCTGGCTGAAGCGCGTGGTGCTCGCGGATGTCGCGCTGCTCGGCGGTCTATACGCGCTGCGCGTGGTCGTCGGCGGGCTCGCGACCGACATCGTCGTCTCGCCCTGGCTGATGGGCTTCTCGCTCTTCTTCTTCCTGTCGCTCGCATTCTTGAAACGCTTCGCGGAGTTGCGCCGGCTCGGCGAGGAGGGCGCGAGCGCGACACCGGGCCGCGGCTACGTGCCGGACGACGCGCCCGTGCTGCTCGCGCTCGGCCCCGCCTGCGCGGTGGTCGCCGCGCTCGTGCTCGGGCTCTACATCCAGGGCGACATGGTCGGGGCGCTCTACCGCTCGCCAGCCTTGTTATGGGCGCTGGTGCCGCTGCTGGTCTACTGGAGCGGCCGCAGCTGGCTACTCGCGCAGCGCGGCGAACTCGACGACGACCCGGTGCTGTTCGCGACGCGCGACCGCGGCAGCTGGATCGTGGCGGCGCTGGCGCTCGCGGTGTTCGCGGCGGCGGCGTTGCGCTAGCTAGCTAGCTGTCCGCCTCGTCAGCCAGCACCGCTTCCATCGGCCGTAACAACACCGGGAACCAATGGGGCTCGGCGTGCGCTTCGGGGCGCCGCTCGATCGGCAGCTTGAGCACGCGCCCGTCGCGGCGGTAGGCGGCCTTGGTGCCGGGGATCGAGGCGAGCTGGCCCGCCTCGAGCAGGCCGAGCACGGCGTCGATCAGCGGGCGCGGCAGACCGGCCCAGATCACGCGATTGCCGGGCAGCACGATCTCGGTCTCCTCGCGCGCGTCGCCCGCGAAGTGCTTGTGCAGCGCAGCGAAGGTCACGAAATCGTGTTCGCGCACGTAGGCGAGGATCTGCTCGGCGAGCGTGGTTTCGCTCACGCCAAGCCCTCGAGGTGCAGCGCGTCGTTGAAGCGCAACAACAACGGCTCGGGCTCGAGCACGAGCTCGCTCACGGCGGCGTTGCTCATCACGCGGCGCCAGGCGCCGAGGTCGCGGTCGATCAGCCAGCCGAGTGCGAGCGTGAGCGCGCCGCCGTGGGTGACGACCACGACGCGCTCGCCGCGGTGGCGCGCCGCTATCGCGCGCAGCGAACCCGCGAGGCGCGTCGCGACGCCGCGTGCCGATTCGCCGCCGCCGGGCCGCCAGTCGGGCTCGCGCGCCATGCGCTCGAACAGCGCGTGCTGCTCAATCAGCTCGGAATAGGGGAGGCCCTCCCACGCGCCGAGGTCGTATTCGCAAAGCGCGGCGTCGAGCTGCACAGCCAGCCCGAGGCGCGCAGCGATCGGCGCAGCTGTTAGGCGCGCGCGGCTGAGCGTGCTCGCGTAGAGAGCGCGTGTGTCGCCGCGCGTGCGCGCGATATGCAGCGCGGCGCGTTCGGCTTGGCGCTCGCCGCGCGACGTCAGCGGGGTATCGGTCGAGCCGTGCCAGAGGCCGCCGAGATTGGCCGGCGTCTCGCCGTGGCGAACGATCGTGAGCGTGCAGGGCAGGGCGGCGTCCGACATGGGCCGCGCACGGTAACGGACTCGGTCGCGTGCCCTTCCTTGCGTTTCTCAGGGGTTGCGCGTTGGGCTCCACACCGCGAGCAGTTCGCGCAGGCGCTCCGGCGTGTTCGCGCCCGGCTCGGCGACGACGCAATCGACGAGATGCCGCAGCGCACGGCCGACGTGCGGGCCCGGGCCGGCGCCGAGCGCGGCCATTACGTCGTCACCCCGCAGCGCGAGATCGCCTGCCCCGAACACGCTGCTCGGGGTGGCTTCGAGCCCGGCGCGCAGCGCGGCGATGCGCCCCGTCGCCCAGCCGTTGCCATCTGCGACGCACTCGGCTTCGCGCAGCAGCAGCAGCCGCGCGAGCGTGGCTTCGTCGCCCGCGCGGCGCCGCACTTTGCGCACGCCGCCCTCGCTGCCGTCCCAGTGCGCGTCGAGCGGATGCAGCGCAAGCACGCGATCGACGCGCCGCGCGAGTGGGCGCCCGACGCGCAGCCGCGCGAGCACGCGCGTGCGCGCCGCGCCGCGCAGCCAGCCCGCCAGCCGCAGCGAGAGCTCCGCGGGCAGCGCGCCGATCACGGCCGCAGCGTCGTCGCGCGTGCCGGACGCGAACGCCGCCTCGATGCCGCTGCGCCGTAACAACACGAACGCCGCGCTCGCGTGCGGGCCGAGCAGCGCGCGCAGGAACTCCGTGCGCACGCGCTCCGCCGCGAGCCCGAGCAGCGCGGGCGCGCTCGTCTGCATCGCGGCTTCGATCTCGGCGTCCGGCACGAGGCCCAGCTCCGCGAGCAGCCGCGCCGCGCGCAGCGCCCGCAGGGGATCCTCCGTGAAGCGATCCGCCGCGCGGCCGACGGCGCGCAATCGCAGCTCCGCGAGGTCGCGCTCGCCGCCGTGAGGGTCGATCAGTTCTCCGCTGACGGTGTCGAACGCCAGCGCGTTCACCGTGAAGTCGCGGCGCGCGAGGTCGCTCGCCAAATCGGGGCCGCGGAACGTGGTGATGTCGACGGGCCCGGCCGCCGTCGGCACGAGCGCGGTGCCGTGTCGCGCGCTCGCGCCCATCGCCACCGCGCGCTTGAAGCAGGCCAGCACGTCGCCGACCGGCGCGGAGGTCGCGATGTCCCAATCGCGCACCGGCCGCGCGCTCAGCGCATCGCGGATGCAACCGCCCACGAGCACGGCCTCGTGCCCGCGCTCGCGCAAGGCTGCGCACAACGCGAGCACGGCGGGCGGAATTGAGAACTGCATCGCGCGCACTCTAGGAAACGCGCTCGCCGCGGGCGCGCCGTGCACGCGCGCCTATGGTGCCCCGATGCCGCTCTGGTTTCGTGCGCCCGGGATCCCGCTGCGTGTCGAGGAGGTCCTCGAGCGCCTTCGTGCTGCCGAGCGCGCGCCGCTCCGCACGGATCGGCTGCGCTTCGCGCACACCCACGGCGTCGGCAACGCCTGGACGCTCGCTGCGCCGATCCGCGATGCGACTGCGGAACTGCCAGCGGGAGCTGCGCTCTGGCTCGAGGACGCGACCCGTGCTGGCGCGCCCGAGCCGAGCGAGCGCGCGAGCGAGTTCGAACTCGAACTGCCTGCGCTGCCGTGGCCGTCGGGCTCGGTTCCGGTGCGCGGCGGACGCTTCACGTTCGAGCTGCTCGAAACGAATACCGATCGCTCGCGCGTGCGCTTTCGCAGTGAGGGCGCGAGCCGTGAGCGCATCTGCGAGTGGGCGGCGCAGGCAGGCTTCCCCGTGATCGGGGATCTCGCGCGCGGTGGCTCGCTCGCCGCGGCGGGCGAGCCGTTGTTCGCGCCGGGCGGTGCGCTGCGCGTGTCGGAGGCCGCCGCCCGCGCACTCGCACGCGGGCACCCGTGGTTGACGCGCGATCAAGAGAGCGAGGACGAAGGCCGCTTCGCACCGGGAGCGCTGGTGGATGTGCGCGATGCCGGTAACGGGCGCACGCTCGGAACCGCGCGCATCGAGGGTGGGCCTCAACTCGTAGCGCGCATGTGGGCGGTGACGCAGCGCGGTGTGCGCGCGGGCGCGAAGCCGCCGAAGGCAGCTTCGGTCGAGGCGCGCGTGGTGCGAGCGATGGCACGGCGCGAGAAGCTGCGCGCGAACCCGGAGTTCGGAGACGCAATGCGGCTCGTGCACGGCGAGACCGACGCGCTGCCGGGTTTTTTCGCGGATCGCCTCGGCTTGCTGCTGCGCGTCGTCGTGGCCGGCCGCGCGGCGCTGCCGATTTGGGAGCGCGCTACCGCGGCGCTCGTCACCGCACTCACCGAAGAACTCGGCCGCGAGCCGAGCGTCGTAGCGGTGCTCAACCTGCGCCCGCAGCCAGCCGGCGATCTCGCCTGCGTGAGCCAGCTGGGCGGGCCGACGCTGGCAGACCCGCTGCTGATCCGCGAGGGCGCGCTCTCATTCCGGATCGACAGCGGCCTCGACGCGCCCGCGCGCCCCCAATCTGCGGTTGGCTTTTTCCTAGATCAGCGCGCGAACCGTGCGGCGCTGGCTGGGCGCGTGCGCCCCGCCGGCCGCTATCTCAACTTGTTCGCGCACACCGGCGCGTTCAGTGCCGCGCTGCTCGCGGCCGGCGCGGGCGAGGTCACAAGCGTCGATTTATCAGGGCCTTACCTGGCACGGCTCGAGGAGAACTTGCAGCGCTCGGGCCTCCCGCTCGAACGGCACCGGCCGCTGAAGCGAGACGTGCGCCGCTTCCTGAGCGAACTGGCAGCCGACGCGCAGTTCGACGGCATCGTGCTCGATCCGCCCACCGCCGCGTCTGCCGGGCGCAGCTTCTGGAGCGCGCGCCAGGGCCTCGAGGCGCTGGCTGCGGACTGCCTGCGGCACCTCGCGCCGGGCGGCTTCCTGCTCGTTTCGAGCAACGACCGGCAAGCGCGCGGCAAGCTCGCGCAGCGTGTCGAGGCGGCCGCCGCGAGCGCAGGCGTCGGCCATGTCGCGTTGCATCCAGCGCTGCCCAGCGCGGACTTCCCGAGCCTCGCGGGCTTTCCGGAGGGTGCCGCCTTCGAGGCGGTCCTGGCGGAGCGCCGTCGCTAGCGAACGCCGCGGGAAGCCGTCGCAGGTTTTCCATGGATGCGAATGTCACCATTGCTCCGCGCGAGCCACTTACCTCTCGACCGCATGGGGCGGGAGGAGACTTGTGATGTCGCAAAAAACTGGAGTTCGGAGCGCTGTAGCAGCGCTCCTGCTGTTGGCCTCGAATGCGCTGCCGGTGGCGGCTGCACCGATGACGCTGTGGCTTCAGCCGAACGGCGGTTTCGGCTTCGATGCGCCGAGCATCAACGCCGCCCAGACCGCCGGTCTCGGCGCGCTGCCCGACAGCAGCTTCTTCTCGAATCCGGCGTCAGGCCCGCAGCGCATCACGATCACCACGCCGCCGTCGATCCCCGGCACCAGCATCGTGGGCGCGACGCTCGCGAACCCGAGCACCGGCACGAGCACGTGGACGGTGACCGCGCTGGATCGCGCTTATCAGGATCTCTGGATCGTGATCCAGGGTCACGATCCGAACGACCCGAACGCGTCCTACTACAACGCGAACGAGAAGATCGGCCTGGTGATCGACCCGACCGACGCGAACTGGCGCGTCGTGCATCCGGCCGCCGACCCGAGCGTGTCGTACCTCGCCTATCGCGTCGGCGATCTCGCGCAGAACGCCAGCTTCAACGTGCCCATCAGTTATGCGGTGGCGCAGGCGCTGATGCTCGTGCCTGGAAGCAACCCGCAGCTGTGCATGTTTCCCCAGTACCGCGTGAACTTCCTCGAGCTCGCGGTGGTGCCAGAGCCCGTGCTGCTCTCGCTGCTCGCCTTCGGCGCGGCGGGGCTCGCGATGCGTAAGCGCCGGACGCTGCAATGAAGTCCCGCGCAAGGATCTGGGCCGCGCTGGTCGCGGCTCTGGCGACCGGTGTACCCGCAGCGGGCAGCGAGCAAGACGCGAACCTGCTGCGCGCCGGCGCGCTCGCGCGCAAAGGGCGCTGCGACCAGGCGCTCGCGCTGCTCGCGCAGAGCGGCGCCGGCAGCGCGCGGGCTGCGCTCTTGCGCGGCCAGTGCCACGCCGAGGGCAAGCGCTGGGCGGAAGCGATTACGGCGCTCGACGAAGCGCAGCGTCTCGATCCCGCGCTGGCGGAGTTGCAACTCTCGCTGCTGATCGCGCGTTACCAGGTCGGCGATCTCGCGGGTGCGCGCCAGGCCCTCGACGCGATGCCGGCTGGCGCGACCCAGCGCGCCGAGTACCACCTCTATCGCGGCTTGTTACTGCTCGAGAGCGCGCAGGGCGCCGAGGCCGGCACGGCATTCGACCGCGCGCGCGAACTCGCGCCCACCGAGCTCGAGCCGATCGCCGCGTACTACAGCGGCGTGGCGTGGCTCTCGGCGAAGGACCGCGCGCGCGCGAACGCCTCGTTCGACCGCGCGATTGCGCTCGCGCCGGGCACCGAGTGGGCGAAGCAGGCCGAAGCTGCGCGCAACGGCGCGCCGCGCGGGCCGCGAGCGAGTTGGGCTTGGATTCGTGCGGGCGCCGAGTGGGACAGCAACGTCGTGCTGCGCGGCGAGGGCGTCGATCTGGCGCCGGAGATCGCCGACGAGAGTGACGGCCGCGCGGTCTGGATCGCGCACGGCGGCGCGGAACTCTTTCGGGCGGGCGACTGGTCCGGCGGCGTGAGCGGAACCTATTACGGCTCCGCGCACTTCGACCTGACGCAGTTCGACGAGCACCACCCGACCGTCTCGCCCTGGCTCGACTACCGCATCGACGAGGCCACCGTGCTGCGCCTGCGCTACGACGCCGGCTACGCCTGGATTCACGGCGATGATTTCCTGTTCGACCAGCAACTCACGCCGACGCTCTTTCACGATTGGGGGAAGCGCGGTCGCTCCCAGTTCTCAGCGCGCGTCAGCAAGCTCGACTTCTTGTTTCCGGGTTCGGGGACCCCCATCGAGCGCGCTTACCGAGATCGCGACGGCTGGGGCTGGGGCCTGACCGCGCAACACGCCTTCCCGATCGGCGGCGGCGAGACCGAGTTCTCGCTCGGCGCGAGCTATCTGGGCTTCGCTTCGGACGGCCGCGAATACGATTATCAGGGCGGCGAGTTGTTCGCGGGGCTCGCCGCGCAGCTGCCGCTCGAGGTTCGCTTCCGCGCAGTGGCGGGCGTCGGGTTCCTGCCGTTCTCCAACGCTTCGAGCTACGAGGATCCGCCCGGCTCGGGGAGCTTTGAATCGGACGACCGCTCCGACATCGCCTACCGCGCGCGGCTCGAGTTCGAGCGCGAACT
This sequence comes from Deltaproteobacteria bacterium, assembly GCA_031401135.1. Lineage (GTDB taxonomy): Bacteria > Myxococcota_A > UBA9160 > UBA9160 > UBA6930 > VGRF01. The sequence continues at coordinate 11,101 of JANNRF010000362.1, forward strand.
CGGCGCCGGCTTCTCGCTGCTCGGCCGCTACCGCTACCAGAACCGCGCCTCGAACGTCGCGGTGTTCGACTACGACCGGCACGTGGTCGGGCTCTACGTCACCTACACGATCGCGCCGTGAACTCACGCTGCGGAGGCCTTACGATGCACAAAATCAAGACTCTCGCGATTGCACTGCTCACGCTTGCGCCGCTCGCGGCACTCGCAGACGGCAGCGGCACGATCAAGACGCCGCACTCGAGTGAGGCGCCGAAGCCGCGCACTGCCGTACGTGCGGATTGTTATGGCAACGCGCCGCTCGGCCAGGTCGCGAGCGTGCAGGGGGATGTACGCGCGATCGCTCCTGACGGCAGCTCGCGAGCGCTGGCTTGCGACGACGTGGTGAGCGCGTGCGAAACCGTGGTGACGGGCGCCGGCGCGAGCGCGGGCCTGCTCGTCGACGACGCAATCGTTCAGATCGGGCCCGATTCCGCGGCGGTGCTCTCCGCTCGGCCGGGGCCGGAGGTCGCGATCGAACGCGGCGCCGTGCGCGTCGTCGACGTGCGCGACAACGCCGCAGAGCGCGTGCAGCTCTACACGCCAGCGCTCAGCGCGAGCACGGGCCGCGGCGACGCGGAACTCCTGCGCACGGGGGACAGCGTGCGCGTCTGCGCTCACGACGAGCCCTTGGTTGTTACGGCTGGCGACCGCGCGCAAACCGTACCCGCAGGCAGCTGTCTCGAGACTCAGGTTGCGGGAGGCCTCGCCGGAGTTCCCGCGAGCGCGCCGAGTGTGCCGCTCGGCGATTCCGGGAGCTGTCCGTTCCGCGTGGCGGGCGCGCCAGGTCTTTTGCCGCCGGTGGGTTCGCCGCCGCCGGGCGGCCCGGGCGTCGATCCCTTCGATCCCCCGGGCCGCGATTCCTGCGACGACCCCGGCTCGGGCTGCGCAGTCGTCTGCGAAATCTGTGAAGACCCGGATCCGGGAACGGGCTGCGGCTTCCCCGGCTCGCCCTGCGACGATTGAACTCGCAGGCCGACTCTCGAGAGGGTCGGCTGAGCCCAGGGCCCGATGACTCGCGTAAGCTGCGCGCTCCTTTTTTGAGGGGCGAAGCGATGGCACTCGCGGGCAGCGATTTCGAGTTCACGAGCGGCAGCGATCGGGTGCGCGGGTACCTCTCGCTGCCCGCACGCGGCACCGGCCCCGGCGTGATCGTGTTGCAAGAGTGGTGGGGCCTGGTCGATCACATCCGCGAAGTGTGCGATCGGCTCGCGCGCGAGGGTTTCGTGGCGCTCGCGCCGGATCTGTATCGCGGCGAATCGGCGACCGATCCGGGCGCCGCGGGCCGCCTGATGATGGAGCTCGAGCTTCCCCGCGCAGCGCGCGATCTCGAAGCCGCGGTGGCTGCGCTCGTGAACCACCACGCCGTGAACGGCGGCAAAGTCGCCGCGATCGGTTTCTGCATGGGCGGGCAGCTCGCGCTCTATGCCGCGGCGCTCTCGCCGCGCATCTCCGCGGTGGTCGATTGTTACGGCGTACACCCGAACGTGCGCGTCGATTTCGCGAACGTGCGCGCCGCCGTGATGGGCGTGTTCGCCGAGCGTGACGCGTTCGTGCCGCCCGAGACCGCGCACCAACTCGAAGCCGATCTGCGCGCCGCGGGCGTGCGCACCGATTTCACGATCTACCCCGGCGTCGATCACGCCTTCCTGAACGACTCGCGCCCGGATGTGTATGACGCAGCCATCGCGCAGCGCGCGTGGGCTCGCATCCTCGCGTTCCTGCGCGCCGGACTTGCGTAATTAGGCTGTCTCCGGGAACACCTGGAGCGTCTCGAAAACTTCCCAGCTCGCGAACACGCCGCCCGTCGCGTACGGATCGCTCGCGGCGAGTTCGCGGGCCGCGGCGAGGCTCGCAGCCTCGATCACGATCACGCTGCCGCGCGGCACGCCGCTCTCATCGCGCAGCGGGCCCGCGAAACGAATCCGCGGCGCGTGCAAGCGCAAGCGCTCGAGGTGCGACGGGCGCAAGCGCGTGCGCGTTTCGAGGGCGTTGGCCGCATCGCGGCCGATCCACACGAACAGAGGCATCGGCTCATCTCCTATGCGCAAGCGGCGCCCCGCCGCGCGCAGCGAGGCGAAGCCGAGCGAAGTAAACGCGATAGCCAGCGTCCGCGGTCAGGCTTCGAGCAGCGCGATCTCGCCAGGATTCTCCAGCGGGCGCAGCAAGTCGAGGCGCACTGCGATGCCGCCAGGGGCGCTTTCGAGAGCCATCTCGACCAGCCCGTGCCCAGGGATCTCCCAGAGCGGGAAGATTTCGATGGCGGCGTCGCCGGCCGCGTCGCGCCGAGCGCGCGAGATCGGCGCATGCATGAGCACGATCGCCGCGACCGCGCGCGTGTCGTCGCCCGCGAGCTGGCGGAAGTTCGCCTCGCGGTTCGGGCCGAGACCCTCTAGCAGCGGCCGGCAGCCGGGCCGCAGGTAGATGCGGTCCATCGCAGTCGCGAGGGCGTAACGGATTAGGCGCGTCAGGGTCGGCTCATCGATCGGGCGCAGTGCGGTTCCCATCGGTCCTCCTGCAAGCAGGCAAAGCGCCCGCTGCTGGAGGACTTGTCGGAAGGAGTTGCACGTTCTTGAGAGGTTTCTGCCGATTCGAGGCCGCGCCTCTCAGCCGCCGAGAACCCGCGTGACGAGCGCCTCCATGAAGGCGCCGCCGACCAGCGACGCCAAGGGCAGGGCGAGCGGCAGCACGAAGCGCCGCAGCGTTGGGAAATCGAGCGGCCAGTCGGGCGCATCGGCAACGAAGCGCTTCCAGGCGAGCGCGTCCGCGAGCGCGCCCGGCGCGTGCTTCGCACGAGCAGCGCTCACGGCGCGAATCACAACGTTCGCAGCGGCTTCCGCCGCCGCCTTCTCGCGCGCGATCGCCGCGTGCGCTCCGCGCAGCGCGAGCCATAACACCGCCCCCGACAGTGCGACGTTCGCGACGCAGCCCACCGTGATCACGAACGGCAGGCCCGGCGCAACGTTCGCATCCCGGAACCCCACGACCACCACGCTGAGCACGCCCGCGCTGAGAAGTGCATGCCGCAGACCCGCGCTCGCGAGTGGGGCGAGCGGGCGCAGATCCAGCAGATCGACGCGGAGCGCGCCAGCGCCCAGCATCGAGAGCCGCTGCGACTCGACCCACACGACGGCAAGGAAACGAGCCATCAGCCAGCCCAGCGGCGCGAGTAGCAGCCGGTGCGCGATCGCCTCCGGCGCCAGCTCCCACACGAACCACGTTTCGAGCGTGAGATTCGTCGCGAGCGGAATCAGCAACCCGATGCCCGCGCCCACCAGGCCCACGCGCCGCAGCCGCGGCGAACTCACTCGCCCAACAACTGACGAGCGGGCCGCTTCCGCCTCGCCGCTGCGAACGAACGACCGCGCGAGTTCCAACAACGTGCGCTCCGCTCCGCGCACCGCGCCCCCGAACGCACCCAACAAGTACGCAACCAGCGCAATCAGCGCGAGCGCAATCTGAAAATCCGCCGCCACATGCGCGTCCGTCGCCAGCAACGGCAATCGCACGAGCGCGGCCTCAACCGCAACAAAGACAGAGCCGAGCGAGAGCCCAACCGCGAGCGCCACTCGCACCGGCGAACTCCCCGGCCGCTCCGCCATGCGCAGCGACCAGGGAGCCAAGGAACTCGAGGAATTCATCAGCGAAAACCTAACGTGAGCACCGGCCCAACGCGTCAGCTCACAAGAAATTGAAGGCTGCCGCGGCTCAACGCCGCGGCAGCCGTCACCCGCACACCTTTGTTGTTCGAGGTGAGACCGCCCACCGAGGAGCGCAGGGGCGGGAGCGGGGTGCGGCCGCGGAGGGCCGCTACCGGCAACACAAACGCACACCCATCAAGCAACGAGCGCACAGCAGATGAAACGCCAACGCCCCAGTGCCATGCAGTGTTCGCGCCAACGCCCCTAACAACCCGCTGCCCGCACGGCAGAGCGACAAGGCCCGCAGCCGGACGGCACCCCTCCCGCCCCGAGCGGCGCCAAGATCGAGCGCTCTTCTCTTCTCCGCCGCGTCGCCGCCCCGGGCCGCGCGGCTCCGGCTCTTCTTCGTCTTCTCTCAGCGCTTCCGCATGTTGGAAGCCAGAATCCGCTTGCGCAGGCGCAGCGCCGCCGGAGTCACCTCCAGCAACTCATCTTCCTCAATCCACTCCAGCGCCGACTCAATCGTCAGCGCCCGCGGCGGCGTGATCACCGTGTTCTCGTCTTTCCCCGCAGCTCGAACATTGGTCAGCTTCTTCGCGCGCACGATGTTCACGGTCATGTCGCCCGCGCGCGCGCTCTCCCCAACAACTTGGCCTTCGTACACCGCCACGCCCGGCTGCACGAACAAGGTCGCGCGCTCCTGGATGTGGAACATCGCGTAGGGCGTCGTCTTACCGCCCTCGCTCGCGATGAGCGCGCCGAGGCCGCGGCCGGCGAGCGGGCCTGCGTAGGGCTCGTAGCCGCGAATCGTGCGGTGCAATACGCCCTCGCCGCGAGTCGCTGTTAGGAACTGCCCGCGGTAGCCGAACAGGCCGCGGCTCGGCACCGCGAAGTGCAGCCAGGTGCGCCCGCCCTGCGGTTCCATGTCGAGCATGCGGCCCTTGCGGATCGCTAAGCCCTCGAGCACTGCGCCCTGATAAGCCTCGGGCACTTCAGCGATCACGTCTTCGACGGGCTCGCACAGCTGCCCGTCGATCTCGCGCGGGATGATCTCCGGTCGCGAGACCGAGAACTCGTAGCCCTCGCGGCGCAGGTTCTCGATCAAGATCGCGATCTGCAGTTCGCCGCGGCCCGCGACCTGGAAGGTCTCGCTGGTGTCGGTCGGCTCGAGCTTGATCGAGACGTTGCTGAGCGCCTCGCGCTCGAGCCGCTCGCCGATCTGCCGGCTGGTGAGGAAGCGCCCCTCTTTGCCCGCGAACGGCGAGTTGTTGACGGCGAACTTCACACGAATGGTGGGCGGATCGATCGCGATGCGCGGCAGCGGCGTCGGGTCCGAGGGGTCCGCCACCGTGTCGCCGATCTCGACGTCGTCGATACCCGCGACGATTACGATGTCGCCGGCCTCGGCGCTCTGCAGCTCAATGCGCTCGAGGCCCTTGGTGCCGAACAGCTTGGTGATGCGGAACGCCTCGTTGCGGCCCGTCTCGGCGACGCGCACCACCGGCACGCCGCGCGCGAGCCGGCCGCGCACCACGCGCCCGATCACGAGCCGCCCTAAGAACTCGTCGTAGCCGAGTGTTACGGCCTGGAACTGGAGCGGGCCCTTGCGATCGACGAACGGCGCTGGCGCGTGCTTGATGATCGTCTCGAGCAGCGGCCGCAGATCTTTCATGGGCTCGTCCGGATGCAGGCCCGCCACCATTTGCTTGGCGGAGCAGAACACCACCGGGAACTCGAGCTGGGTGTCGTCGGCGCCGAGCTCGACGAGCAGGTCGAACACCTCGTCGACGATCTCTTGGCCGCGCGATTCGGGGCGGTCGACTTTGTTGACGACCAGAATTGGCCGCAGCTTGTGCTCGAGCGCCTTGCGCAACACGAAGCGGGTCTGCGGCATCACGCCGTCGACGGCATCGACCAGCAGCAGCACGCCGTCGACCATGCCGAGCACGCGCTCGACCTCGCCGCCGAAATCCGAGTGGCCCGGCGTATCCACGATCTGGATGTGCACACCCTCGAAATCGATCGAGGTCGTTTTCGCGAGGATCGTGATGCCGCGCTCGCGCTCGATGTCGTTGCTGTCCATCGCGCGCTCTTGCATCACCTGGTTCGCGCGCAGCGCGCCGGTGAAGCGAAAGAGGCCATCGACCAGGGTGGTTTTCCCATGGTCGACGTGCGCGATGATCGCGAGATTGCGGAGTTCGGTGCGCGGCGAGCGCGCATCCGGCGAGGTGGAGTCGGGCATTTGCGGGCGCGCACCTTAGCGGCCTCGCGCGCGCTCGCTCCTGGGTGCGAAGCCGAGGCGGCTCGCCTGCGCGCTACCTGCGCACGCGCGTCCCCCGGCAGACGCCCCGCGTGCACTGGTCGTTGATCGTGGAGCGCTTGCGGTCGTTGCAGAGCGTCCCGTCCGCTCGCGCGATCTCGCGGCAACCGCCGCTCGCGGGGTCGCAGGTGGGCACCGCGCACTGCGCGGGCTCACCGCACGCGACCGGCGTGCCATTCGTGCAGGCGCCGGTCGCGCCGCAGCTCTCCGCGCCGTTACAGGCGTTGCGGTCGTCGCAGTGCGAGGCGTCGGTGCACTGTGCGGGCGCACAGGCGCCCGCCATGCACATGCCATAGGCGCTGCCCGAGGCGCTGCAGAACGTGCCGTCGGGCAGGGGCGTGTTCGTGCAGCCGTTCGGGCCGCAGTCGTCGGCGGTGCATTGCTCCGCGTCATCGCAGTAGCGCGGGTCGCAGGCCGAAGCGGCCAGCGCGATCTGGTTCGAGCGCGGCGATTCGCCGACGCCGTTGTAAGCGGTCACCGCCATGTAGTAGTCGCGCGTCGAATCGAGCGTGAGCGTGGCGCGACCGATGCCGTCGATATCGATCGGCACGACGCCGAGATCGAGGATCTGGTCGTAGAGCGAAGGCGTCTGCCCGAGGTGGACGCGGTAGCCGTCGACCACGCCGCTCGGCGGAATCCACTGCAGCACGTGATCGCGCGGCACTGCGCCAAGGCCGGTCGGCGCGAGCACACACAGTGTGCTGAGGAAGCCGAGCGCAGCGGCGCGCAGCGAGTTCGGAAGGGCGAAGCGTTTCGTTTGCATCGCTGGCTTGATTCGGACGCGGCGCGCAGAGCCCGCGTGAGGCGGCGCACAGCCGTTCGCGCTTGCGCACACGCTGCCGTGACCCGCCGCACCGGCGCCGCGCGAGCACTGCGCGGGCGGAGGTTTTGCTCACGGCTCGAGTGGGCCGAACTCCGCGAGCAGTGCGGGATTCGCGCGGTGCTCCGCGAACTCTGCCTCTAGCGCGCGCGCGACAATGGCGAGTGCGTCGCGCAGCGACAGCGGGTTCCGCGCCGCATCGAGATAGTCGCGCAGCACGCGCACCCGCTCGGCGGGAGAGAGTTTTGCCCCGCCGCGCACACGCAAGTACTCGCAGCGCGCGAGGCAGAGCAAGGCCCCGTCGCTGCCCGCCGCGAGCGCGCCGAGGGCGTCCTTCGGATCTCGATCGATCAGCGCGAGGCCGCGGTCTTCGCATGCAATCACGTCTTTGCTGCGCACCTCGTGAAAAATTTCGTACGCGTGCATGCGCCCGATCAAACCGCCGACTCCCTGCAACAGGGCGCGGCGCGTGCTCGGCGCGGCGTCCGCGAGTGCCTTCGCCAACGGGGCGCCGCGCACCTCCTCAGTGATCAGCAGCGCATCGCCCGCCAAACCGAAGCGGCGCACGCAGCCCCACGCGATCGGCTGCGACGCGCGCAGGCCCGCGCCGATTACGCGCTCGGGTTCGCGGGCCTCGCGTTCGCCGCGTCCAGCGCGCTCGCCGCGCGCACGATCCGCGAGCTGGGCGCGCAGCGGCGGCGCTGCCAGCCGCTTCAGATAGAGGCCAGGCCCAGGTCCCGGCAGCGTGAGGTAGCGAACCTCGCGCCCCGCTTTGCGCTGCACTTCCCGGCCCAGCTCGGCCGTCAGAAGAGTCATTAGGTCGGCGAGGCGCGCGCGTTCGAGCCGCTCGCGCCAATCCGGCTCGATGTGAAGTTCCAGCTGGGTCACAACGGCGGACGGTATCGGGCCGACGCTCTCGCCCGCGGCTTCACCGCGACGAATCTACGTGGAAGCGCGGATTGAGCGCGGCGCAGCGCAGGTCGAAGCGCCCGCATGCAGTTGCGTTCGTCAGGCGGCAGCTCACTCGCAGTTGGCGTCGCGATCTGGTTGATCGCGGTCGCGGCTGGCCTGGCTGCGCTCAGCGCGGCGGCAGCGCGGCCCGGCGTTGAGGGCGCACACCCCGCGTTGTGGCCGAGCGCGCATGCGGGGCTCGCCCACCCGCGCAAATCGAGCGGCGAGCGCCCCGACGCGCGGCGGCGCGCGAGCGCGCGGCTCGCGGCGAAGTTCCGGAGCCCGTCCGAGGGCGAGGTCGATGCGGCGCGCAAGGCGCTCGCAGCGCCGCGCGACGAGACGCAGCCATGACTACGGAACTCGCGGCGCGCAAGACGCCCCTAGTGCTCGTCGCGGATGGCGACCCGACGATTCGCCTGCTGGCGCGCGCGGCGCTCGAATCGCTAGGCCTCGCCGTCGCCGAGGCGGCGGCAGGCGACGAAGCCCTGCGCGCCTTCGCGCGTCAGCGCCCCGCATTGGTGCTGCTCGGCGTGCCACTGCAGGGCCTCGATGGCTTCGCAGTATGCGAGGCACTGCGCCTCGAACACGGCGCCCTCGACCTGCCGATCGTGATGATGACGGGCCACGACGACACGCCTGCGATGGATCGCGCCTTCGAAGTCGGCGCTACCGACTTCGTGACGAAGCCAGTCCCGTGGAAGGCGCTTGGCCAGCGCGTTCGCCATCTATTGCGGGGTAACGCAGCTCTCTTCGATCTGCGCCGCAGCCGCGGCCAGCTCGAGCGCGCTCAGCAGCTCGCGCAGATGGCGAGCTTCGAGATAGAACTCGCGACCGACGATGTGACGGCGTCGGAGACCTTGCGCTCGCTCGCGGGCTTCGCGCCGGACGAGGCGCTCACACTCGACGCGCTGCTGGGCCGCGTCCACGCAGAGGATCTCGAGGGAGCACTCGCAGCACTGCGTCGCGCACGCGAGGGCGTCGTCGAGGTTCCCTCCCAAATCCGCATCTCCGCCGGCGCGCGCGGCCCGCGCGTCCTCCAGATGGCAGCAGGCCTGGTGTTCGACAGTGACAGCATTCCGACTGCGCTCGAGCTGATGGTGCAGGACGTGACGGAGTCGCAGGCCGTCTATCAGCAGGCGAGTTTCCTGGCGTACCACGACCCGCTCACCGGGCTCGGCAATCGCGCGCTCTTCCGCGGACAGCTTGACGCCGCGATCGCGCGCGGGACCCGGGACGGCACGCGCGTCGGCGTGCTCTACCTCGACCTCGATCACTTCAAGCGCGTCAACGACACGCTGGGGCACTCCGCCGGCGACCGACTGCTGCTGATCGTTGCCGAGCGGTTGCGCCGTTGCATTCGCAGCAGCGACGGGGTCGCGCGCGTCACCGAAACCGACAATGGCTTGATCTCCCGGCTCGGCGGTGACGAGTTCACGGTGGTGTTTCCGGGTATCACGGACGCCTACGATCTCGCGGAAGTGGCGCGACGCTTCCAGCGCGTGCTCGGGGAGCCGTTCGAGCTGGACGGCAGGCAGGTGCTGATCCGCGCGAGCATCGGCATCGCGGTCTGGCCGCTCGACGGCGCCGACTCCGAGCAGTTGTTACGGAACGCCGACGCGGCGATGTACAGCGCCAAGGAGCGCGGCCGCAACGATTTTCAGTTCTACTCGCAATCGCTGAACGAAGCCGCGCTGCGCCGGCTCGAGCTGGAAGGCCGCCTGCGCTTCGCGGCCGAGCGCGGCGAGCTCGAACTGCACTTCCAGCCGCGCGTCGCCGGTGCCACCGGCGCCATTACGGGCTTCGAGGCGCTGCTGCGCTGGCGCGACCCCGAGCGTGGCATGGTGATGCCGGGAGACTTCATCGCGGTCGCAGAGGAAACCGGCCTGATCGTGCCGATCGGCGACTGGGTGCTGCGCCGCGCGTGCGAGACCGTGCGCCGCTGGGACGACGCGGGCCTGCCGCCGGCAACGCTCTCGGTGAATGTGTCGGCGCGACAACTGCGCGGCGAGGGCTTCGTCGCAAACGTGCGCGCCTACACGCGGGAGCTGGGCATCGACCCGCGGCGACTCGAGGTGGAGATCACGGAGAGCACCTTGGTCGGCGCAACAGAGTCGATGATCGGCGCGCTCGCGGCGCTGCGCGAACTCGGCGTTCGCATCGCGATCGACGACTTCGGCACCGGCTACTCGTGCCTTGGGTACCTGCGCACGCTGCCGGTCGACACGCTCAAAGTCGACCGCGTGTTCGTCGCGCAGATCGCGGAGCGCGAATCCGAGCGCGCGCTGACCGCGGCGATCGTGGCGATGGGGCAGGCGCTCGGCCTGCGCGTCGTGGCCGAGGGAGTCGAGACGACGGGGCAGGCCTACCTGCTCTCGTCCTGGGGCTGCGACGAGTTGCAGGGTTACCTAATCAGCAGGCCGCTCCCGCTGGATGGGATCGAGGCGTACTGGCGGAAGTGCATCGCGCTGGGCTGATCCTTCACTGCACCCCCAGTCGCTTCATTTTTTTGTGGAGCCCCTCGCGCGTCAGCCCGAGCGCGCGCGCCGTTTCCGCGCGGCGGCCGCCGTGCCCCGCGAGGCTCTTGCGCAAGAGCCAAGTCTCGAAGCGCGCGAGCGTGACGCGCAGCGGCTCGCCGTCGGCCACGAGTTCGCGGCCCGGTTCGATCAGTTCCGCGACGCGCGGCGAGAGCCGAGCCGCGGGGATCTCGTCGCCAGCCTCCGAGAGCGCCAGCGCGCGCAGCATCTCATTCTCGAGTTCGCGCACGTTGCCCGGCCATGCATGCGTCGCGAGCAGGTCCAGCGCGTCGGCCGCCAGCGTGCAGTCGCGCTTGTGTTCGCGCTCGCCGTGCAGCGCGAGGAAGTGGCGCGCGAGCGGCGCGATGTCGTCGCGGCGTTCGCGCAGCGGCGGCACGCGAATCGGGAACACCGCGAGGCGGTAGTAGAGGTCCGCGCGAAAGCCGCCGCGGTCGACCTCGCGCCGCAGCTCGCGGTTGGTGGCAGCGATCACGCGCACATCCACGCGCTGGCTGCGGTTCGCGCCGACCGGCCGCACCTCGCGCTCTTGCAACGCCCGTAACAACTTCACCTGAAACGGCAGCGAGGTCTCGCCGATTTCGTCGAGGAAGAGCGTGCCGCCATCGGCCGCGACGAACAGGCCATCCTTCGCGCGATCGGCGCCGGTGAAGGCGCCGCGCGCGTGTCCGAACAGCTCGCTCTCGAGCAGGGTCTCCGGAAACGCCGCGCAGTTGAGTGCGACGAAGGCGTCGCGCGCGCGCGCGCTGCCGTTGTGAATCAAGCGCGCGAGCACTTCCTTGCCTGTGCCGGTCTCGCCGGTGAGCAGCACCGTCGCGCTCGCGAGCTGCGCGCGTTCGACGAGCGCGAGCGTGCGCCGGATGGCTTCACTCGCGCCGATCACGCCTGCCTTCGCGGTCGCGCGTTCGGGCCGCGCGCTCAGATCCGCAAGCCGCGGGAAGCGCGCGGGATCGTGGGTGAGCAGCACGTCGCTGGCGCCGGCGCGGAGCAACCGATCTGCGACGAGATGGTCGCCGGCGTCCGCATCCATCACGACGCACGCGAAGCTCGCGAGCGGCAGTTCGAAGGCGTCCTTGGCGTCGCGCGCCCAGACGATGTCGAGCCCGGGCGCCTGCGCCACCGGACTCGACTGCATGCCGTCAGCGCTGCCGATCCACAACACAGATTTGGGTCGCATCGGGGTGATCTCCTCGCGACTGGGAGGAGCAATCGCCGTGCCCGGCGCAAACGCTGCGCAGGGCGCGCCGCCGGCCGCTGCGGCCGCACGCGGCCAGTCGTGACCGGACGCAAACTCGCGCGAATCGGCGCTGCGCGGCGAACTCGTGCGCTGGCTGCGCCGCGGCCGTGCGTTCACGCCCGCCAGCGCGCGTCGTTCACGCGCTACACGCCGGCGCTGCGTTGCGCGCGGCGGACTGCCTCAGGGAATGATCAGCGTCTGGCCTTCGTGCAGCTGCTGGGGATCGCGGATCTGATCGCGATTCGCCGCGTAGATCTCGCCAGCGCGCTGCGAATCTCCGTAATAACGATCGGCGAGCGACGCGAGCGTTTCGCCTCGCGCCACCACGTGCGTGCGCGCGTCGGGCTGCGCGGCGGGCGTGTACACCGGTTCGGGCGCTGGCGACTCCTCGCGCTGCGCGCTTGTGATCTCGATCGGCGGCGCTGCCACGTCCGGAAGCGCGGGCGCGGCCTGGCTCTCGCTTGCGAAGCTCGCTCGCTCGCGATCGCGCTTGGCGTCGCGCTGGTTCGCGTAAAGCGCGAGCACGGCGATCACGAGAGCAGTGGTGAGGACAGCGGCGCGCATGCGAAGCAGGGCTCTCCCGAGCAGGGCGCCGATCCTACGCCGCGCGCGGTCCGGGTCGGACGAAAAATCCCATGGGCGTGCGGGAACTTTCGGCATCGGTCTCGGTGAAGCGTCGCTGGCAATCGGGCTAACCCGCTGGCTAGCGCCGCCAAAATGGGTCGAAGCCACCGCAGGAGAGCGCGCCGAGTGGCTTGCTGAGATCCGTGACGCCGCTCACGGGCACGACTTTCTGCCCCTCGAAGCACTGGTCGACGCTGCCGTCGTACTGGGTGTCCTCGCACTGCCGGACCACGTTCTGGCCTGCGAAGTACTGCACGACATCGGCGCGCCCGTCGCCGTTGGTGTCGACCTCGACGTGTGCGATCGCGCCGCCGGACCAGTGCTGAAGCGCATCGGCCTTGCCGTTGTTATTGGAATCGACGAGGCCTTCGACAACCACGCCGGCCTCGATGCGGTAGCGCACGTCGAGCGTGCGGTTGCCATCGCTGTCGAGGCACTGCGCCGCGACCGCGCCGCCGGGGCCGAGGAAGATCTTCGTGTCGGGCGCGCGCTTGCCCTCGCTCACGAGCTCCTGCGTGGTCGGCGCGCCCGCCGAATCGAAGCGCGTGAGCACCGTTGCTCTGCCCGCGCCGCGCTGATCCTGCGCTTGCCAAATGGGCGAGCCATTCTCGAAATGCGACCACAGGTCGAGCTTGCAATCGCCGTTCTCGTCGATGGCCTGCTCTTCGACGGTCGTGCCGTCCGCAGCCAGACGCTGCTCGACATCGAAGCAGCCGCGGCCCTTCGAGTCTTCGCGCACGAGCCGAAGCTTGCCCCCCGCGAACTCCGAGACGACGTCGGGCTTGCCGTCGAAATTGCGGTCTTCTTCCTGGCGCGTGATCTGGCCGCTCGCGTTGAAGCTGACCCGCAGGTCCGGCGTGCCATCGCCGTTGCGATCTTCGCTCTGCTCCTGCTCGCCCTTGGCCGACGCCGCGACGCGCTTCTCGAAGCTGCCGTCGTAGTTGTCGTCCTGTTCGGTGGTTGCGGCCTTGCCGCCCTGATAAGCGATGCGCAGATCTGGCTTGCCGTCGCCGTTGCGGTCCTTCTCGCTGCGCGCGAGTTCGCCGGCGCTGAAGAAGCTCGTGGTTTCGAGGCGCCCGTCGGCGTCGGAGTCCTCGGCGATCTGCGCGGGCTTGTCGTCCGCCCCGAACGTGGTGACGGCATCCATTACGCCGTCACCGTTCGTGTCTTCCTTCTGCTCGGTGCGTTTTCCGTTCGCGTAGGCGACGAGCACGTCCGCCTTGCCGTCGCCGTTCGCGTCGGCCTCCGAGCGCGTGGGCTCACCATTCGCGATGAACGTGGTCAGCTCGAAGCGCCCGTCCTTATCTGCGTCCTGTTCCTCGCGGGCGACGGCGCCGTTTTCGTAGAAGCGCCTCACGTCGAGCTTGCCGTCGGCGTTGGTGTCGAGTTCTTCGCGCTGCGGCTGCTCGTTCGGGCCGTAATAGCTGGTCGCGTCGAACGTGCCGTCGCCGTTCGTGTCGCGCTCCTGGCGTGCGCGCTTGCCGGCCTCGTAGGCGATGCGCGTATCGATCGCGCCATCGCCGTTCGTGTCCTGCTCTTGCAAGGCGAGGGAGCCGCCGGCAAAGGTGGAGATCACTTCCGGCTTGCCGTCCGCGTCCTTGTCCTGCTCCTCGCGCGCCTTGACGCCGCCTTCGAACGAGACTTTCAGCTGCCCCGCATCGGTGACGCGGCGTTCCTCTAACACCTTGCCGTCGGCAGCCAACCGCCCGCTCACGTCGGGCTTGCCGTCGAAGCTCGTGTCCTCCTCGAACGAGTCGGGCTTGCCGTCCAGAAATCTCACGATCCGGTCGGGCTTGCCGTCCCCGTTCTTGTCTTCCTCGAGCTGCGTCGTCGCGCCGCTCTCGTCCTGCGTGCGCCAGTTCTCGATCTTGCCGTCGAAGTCCGCGTCCTTGCGCACGAGGGCGATTTTGCCGCTGTCCGGAAAGAGCGTGACGAACGTGTCGGGCTTGCCGTCTGCGTTGGTGTCTTGCTCTTGCTTCTCGAGCTTGCCGGTCGCGTTGTAGAAGCTCCAAGCCTCGGTTTTGCCGTCCGCGTTCTCGTCGAGCTCGATGCGCTCGAGGCTTCCGTCCGCGTAGCGCTCGATGCGCTCGTTCTTCCCATCACCGTCTTTGTCGATCTCCTTGATCGCCAGCACGCCGGCCTGATGACGCGAGACCGTCTCGAAGCGCTTGTCGAAATCGCTGTCGCGCCGATCGAGCGTGAGTGTCTCGCCATCGCTCTCGTAGTCGAAAATCGCGTCGACGTTGCCGTCCTGGTTCGTGTCCTCGCGCTGCTGCTTGCGCAGATCGTTCGCGAAATCGACGAACACGTCGGGCTTGCCGTCGAAGTTCGTGTCGGCCTCGGTCGCGAGCTTCGCGCCCGCGGCGAAGCGGGTTGTCAGGTCGAACTTGCCGTCCGCGTTGCTGTCGGCGAACTCGGCGTTCTTCTTTCCGTCCGCCGAGACGCGGCGCAGGTCGATGCGTCCATCGTCGTCCGCGTCGAAGTCTTCTTGTTGGGGACGGCCTTGCTCGTCGAAAGTCACGACCGCGTCGAACACGCCGTCCTGGTCGACATCGCGCGTCTGCTTGCGCTCGATGCCTTTCTCGTAGGCCGAGACCGTGTCGAGGTTGCCGTCGTCGTCCGAGTCCGCGCGGCGCGCGCTGATCTTCCCGTCGGGCGCGTACTCCGTAATCACATCGACGCTCGGCTTGCCGCCAGTGTCTTCTTCGAGACGCGTCTGCTTGCCGCCCGCGTACAGGATCAGCACGTCGAAGCGTCCATCGCGGTTCGCGTCCTGCTCTTCGCGCCGCTTGTCGCCGTTCGGCTCGAACTCGGCGCGGATCTCCGGGCGGCCGTCCTCGTTCTCGTCGTCGATCACGACCGCCGGCGCGCCGTTCGCGAACTCGGTGCGCGAATCCGTCTTGCCGTCGAAGTCGCGGTCCTGCTCGAGCAGCGTGGCCACGCCGGCCGCGAAGGTCTTGGTGGAATCGGCTTTGCCGTCGCCGTTGCTGTCGTCCTTCTGGAGCGCCGGCTGGTTGTTCT